>JACRFA010000241.1 GCA_016218065.1 Ignavibacteriota bacterium
ACGAATGCTTTCGCCCTTCTTGTAGCGTTCTTTGAAAATCTGCTCGCTCTTCGGCAGCAACAACTCATTCCGATTATGATTGATCAGAATTTCATTTCTTCGGATCTGATAAATCTCGCCGACAACAATCTCGCCCATCGAGTTGCTGTACTCATTGTAGATGTTTTCGCGCTCGATCTCTTTGATACGCTGGTTCAGGTTCTGCTTAGCGCTCACGACCAAACGTCGCCCGAACGATGCAAGCGGAATGACTTCGACGTAATCTTCGCCGATGTCCAACTCCTCGCCGGAGAGTTCCCGTGCCGTCTCGAGATCAACCTGCGTCGCGGCATTCTCGACCGTTGCGACAATCTCTCGTTCGAGAAAGATTTCGATATCACCCTTTTCCATGTTGACAACGACGTCGAACTTGGCATCCTGCCCGTACTTCTTTCTCACCATCATGGCAAAGACATCCTGCACAATGCCAATGAGCATATCCTTGTCGATGCCTTTCTCGCGAACCATTGATCCAAATGATTCGACAATCTCGGAATTCATTTACAACCTCCGCAAAATAGAATAATGTACTGACACTCTTACCACGGCGCTTTGACTGTTGCTTCCCGGATTGCGTCAAAGCGAATGCGCATCTGCGCGCCTCCGACATCAAGCGTAATCTCATCCTCATCCGCCGCAACGAGCTTACCCTCGTTCTTGCCTTCACTCGTGAGCGTTACAGACAACTTTCTTCCGACATGCTTCTTGTACTGCCACGGAAATTTCAGCGGTCGATCGATGCCGGGCGACGACACAACAAGATCATACGCTCCGGTGATGATGTCGCGCTCCTCGAACAGCTTCGCTGCGTCGCGACTAATTTCTGAGCAGAGTTCACTCGTCACACTTCCTTCGGCATCGACAAAAATTTCGATTATCGATCTGTTCTTCGAACCACGAATGCTTGTGTCGATGACATGCGCTCCTTGGCGCGTAGCAATTGCTTCAAGCTCACTGAGGACTGTCTCGCTAAACATGCCGAAATCGATTCAGAAACACTGGTTCGCCGAATGATCCAAACAAAAATAGCCCATTACGGGCTACTTCTGGACACGCACAAGGTACACATAGCATGGGCGATAAGCAAGATGTATTTTGGAAATGTGGCTTCCTCTTGCTTAACAAAAGTTCATCTCAAGGTTCAATTGTTCTGCTGCTTGCGTTCGAATACAATGGAGGTGAACTGCCCAACTTTGCTCACGTCTTCTCCTTTGAAAATCTGAGCGGAGAAATCAAAACGTTGACGCCTTCGTAGCCTTTCACAATCTCGCGGAAAAATTTCGGCACCGGAACCGGCTCGTTGTTCTTCTCATCGAGCCACACGTGCAGCGCAACGTTCTCGGCAATCAATCGCTTCGTCGCTGTCTCTTCGATGAAGCCTTGAATTGCAAAACTCGTATTCCTGATCCACATCGTTCGCGTGTACACGTCGAGCATCTCGCCGAAACGTGCAGGCGACCGGTAGTCAATTTCGTTTCTGCCGATTACAACTCGATGTGCAAGCGTCCCCGTCGGACTGACGATCGGGAAGCCAATCGTTTCAAAATATCCTATCCGCCCGACTTCGAAGTAGTGAAGATAGACGGCGTTGTGCACTATGCCCTGCCAGTCGATCTCATTCGAGCGGACTGTCACTTGCATCGTGTGTTTGAATTTTTGCCGGTCGCGCATGATTAATCAAAAAGTTCATGGAAGATCCCCGCCGCCTGCTTCACTTGTTCCATCGACACATCGAGATGCGTGACTGCTCGAACGCTCATCCAGTTTCCAAGAGTGAGAAGAACTCCTTTCGACTTTAACAAAGCGAGAACCTCCTCCTGTGTCTTGCCCGTCTTCTCGATGCCGATCAGTAAGATGTTTGTCTGTACAGCTTCGCGATCAATTGAGAGAGACGAAATCCGCGTAAGCTCATCGGCAAGGTACCTCAGCTTCGCGTGATCTTCTTTCAGCCGCTCGCGGTTGTGATCGAGAGCGTAGATGCCTGCTGCTGCAAGTATCCCAGCCTGTCGCATTCCTCCGCCAAAGATTTTCCTAAACTTCCTCGCGCGCTCGATGAAATCCTTTGAGCCAGCAATCACCGAGCCAACTGGCGCCCCAAGTCCTTTCGACAAACAAACAGAAACCGAGTCGAAGTACGAAGCATATTCTTTCGGGGCGATGCCTGTCTCGACGCACGCATTCCAGAGTCGAGCGCCATCGAGATGGAATCCCATCTTCTCTGCTCGCGTGAAGTCATGAATCTCTCTGATCGTCTCGATCGGATAGATGGTGCCGCCCGCACGGTTGTGCGTGTTCTCGATTGCAACCGCCGCGCTTCGTGGCATGTAGTACAGCTTCGGTCGTACTGCCTTCTTGATGTCAGACAGGTTCATCACGCCGAGAACACCTTCGACAACGTGAGGCTGAATGCTCGAGAGCAGCGCGAGCGCTCCCGTCTCGTAGTTGAAGAGATGACAACCCTTTTCCATGATGACTTCATCGCCCGGCTGCGTATGTACCTTGAGGCAGATTTGATTCGCCTGCGTTCCGCTCGGCACGTACAGCGCTGCTTCTTTGCCAAGAAGGTCGG
This sequence comes from Ignavibacteriota bacterium, assembly GCA_016218065.1. GTDB lineage: Bacteria > Bacteroidota > Ignavibacteria > UBA10030 > UBA6906 > CAADGV01. The sequence continues at coordinate 2,609 of JACRFA010000241.1, forward strand.
CGACTTTCTGTTGGAGCAGATTCACAGTCGGGTCTTCGCCAAACACGTCGTCGCCGACTTCTGCTTTCATCATCGCCTCGCGCATTGCTGCCGATGGCTTGGTAACGGTATCGCTGCGCAAATCTATGATTGATGCACTCATAATCACTTCATCTTTCTGTTACTATATTTTCTCACGATGACAGACAACAGCACGAGCGCGGAGACGAGAACGCAGATCTTCGCGAGCCAATCTCCATGACGCGTGTAAAAGGTGCTTGCCTGCGCATTGGTAATTCTCTGGATTGTTCGATTCAAATTCGTCTGCGAGAACAATTCCGTCTTGTCATACACCCGCCCGAACGGATCGATGTAGGAGGAAAAGCCGCCCACCGCGCATCGTGCAACCCAGCGATGATTCTCGACCGCCCGGAAGATTGCATACTGGTGATGCTGATAGGCTCCTGACATGTGATCCCACCAGCTATCGATCGTCACGATCGTGATGAACTCGGCTCCTCGTTTCACGAACTCCGTCACAAATTCCGGATAGACTGACTCATAGCAAATGAGCGAACAGAATTTTGCTCCGGTCTTCTTTTCCTCGAACACAACCGTATCGCGACCAATCTGCCACCCTCCAATTCCCACACCCCAACGAAGAAAATCAAAATAGTAGAACGCATCAGCGTAAGGAACTCGCTCGGCAATCGGAACCATCTTCATTTTTCCGTACCATCGAACGTCATCAACGCCCGGTTGAATGAGACCCGTTGCGTTGTACGCATCCCATCGCTCTCCCGTTGACTGAATGCGCTTTGCACTTGGCGGAGCTTTCGTCGAGTCTTCGTAAAAGAACGAGTACGGAAAGCCGCTCAACACGGGCACGCCGATTTCGCTCAACCTCTGCCGAAGCAAATCCAATGTCAGCCTGTTGCGCGGCTGAAGAATCGAATACGGAATTGCAGTCTCCGGCCACAATACGAGATCGGGCTTGTGGCCGGCGTTGCTCTTCACGAGTTCATCAGTCATCCCGAGATACATGTTGATCGTCTCGAACCCTGACTTCGTCCATTTCTCCCACGGATCGACATTCGACTGTACCATCCCGACAGTGATAAGAGAGTTCGACGCCTCAGTGGTCGGAGAAATTGGCTGCGCCATCGGCGGAGCGCCTTGCAAAACGAATGCACCGTACACCATCGGACTCACGTACAACGCAAGCAACACGGCGATCAAGACGACGTTCTTCTTCTGCTTGAAGTTAATGCCTTTTGTTTGGAACGAAGTCACCAGCAAGTAGCCAATGACGTTCATCCACAAAATCCAGAATGATAATCCCAGAACGCCCGTCACTGAGACGATTTGAATTCGAGAGAGATCATACGACTGCGTGTTGCCGAGCGATAGCCAGGGGAAGGACCACTCGCTCAACGTGTGCGAGTATTCGTATGCAACCCAAAGAAACGGAAGAGCAAGCAGCGCTGCCAGTGTTCCTGCGCGCTTTCGCACAAAGTGATACGCGCCGATCGGCGCAAAGTAGAAGAGCGGATGCACCGTCATTGTTGTCGCGCCGGCAATCATCATGTACGGATCGTTCATGTGTGCGTAGCCGCCGGTCCAGTTGAGCGTGATGATGTGAAAGATCAGCATCGCGACATACGTGTAGCCAAGCGCCGCGCGCGTTCGGTCAACTCCATCAAGCACGACAAGAAGCGGTATCAATCCGAAGCAGGCAAGAATGCCGAAGTGACTCGGCGGAAAAGCAAATCCCAGCATCACGCCGGCAAGAACACTCAGCGAAAGTCTTCGCACGGTTTCTTCTCTCGGCTGCTTGAAGATCACGCTTGATCCCTTTCAAGAGCTACACTTGGGAAAAAGCGCGCCGAGAGTCTTTGCCAAACCAACACGACAACCAACGCGACAACTGTCCCAATGATCGCTCCGCCAAGCGCATCAGACGGATAGTGAACGCCGACAAAGACTCGCGAGATCGCAACAAGAAACGCGAACGCGTACACGCCGATTTTTATTCTGGGATAGTAGAATGAGAACATCGTCGCGACGCCAAAGTTGTTCACGGCGTGTGATGATGGAAATGAGAGACCGCCGCCGCAACTGACAATCAGATGTATCTGATCGGGTGCAAGAACGTGACAAGGACGTATGCGATCAACGAGCGGCTTAATGAGATGACTGCTGAATTGATCACTGAGAAACAGCAGCGGAATGAGCATGAAGGCTGCGGTGCGTCCGCGTTTTCCTCCTCGCCCGACAAGCCAGAGCCAGATGCCAACGAGCACGATCCGAAACGGCCATCGCTTATCGTAGTCAGTCAGATAAGGCCAAAACGCATCGCCGACAGGATTCGCAAGCGTATTGTTGAAGAACTGGAAGATTGCCAAATCAACAGCGTAGAGCCACTCGATCATTCCGCTTTTTTCTCCTCGCTCTTCTGGTTCGAATTGCTCTTGAAAAGAACTTTGCCAAGCCAGATGAGCGCAACGACGACGAGAACACCCGTCACCACCTGACTATACGTGCTTAGATAGAATCCAATCCGCTCCCAATTTCTTCCAAGAAAATATCCGGCGGTCACCAGAATTGCATTCCACGCAAGCGCGCTGACGGCGGAAAGGAGTGTCGTCGGCAGAAGCTTCAGTTCCGACATCCCCGCAAAAAAAGAAACGACAGCTCTTGTTCCCGACAGAAAGCGGTTCGCGACAATCAGCCAGTAGCCGTGCTTCTGAAACCACCGTTCGACAGTGTTCACCGCGGCGACGGGAATGAATTTTATTTTCCCCTGTTCGAGAATTCTGTTGCCCGACCACTGACCGATTTTGTACATCGCAACAAAGCCAAGCGTGCTGCCGGCAGTCGCGCAGAGAAGAGTTTCCGCAAACCCGACTCGGCCAATCCCAACTAGCGAGCCGCCAAGAACAATGATTGTATCGCTCGGCGATGGAGGAAACACGTTCTCGATGAACGCGATCGCAAACACAATCGCGTACACCCAGATTGGATCAACACTTTGCACATATTGGATGAGGGTTTCGAGCATGGAAGCCTACCGTTTCACAATCGATGTAACTGCGTGAGCAACTGCTCCCTCGCCATGACCAATGAATCCGAGTCCTTCATTCGTTGTCGCCTTCACAGAGACTTGCTCGACGTCGATGAACAGAGTCGAGGCGATGTTTCGCCGCATCTGTTCGACGAACGGAAGTATCTTCGGCTTCTCCAGCACGACAGTCGCATCAATGTTCACAATAGAGTATTTCTCTCCTGCAAGCAAATTGCCCACATGCTTAAGAAGAGTGAGGCTCGAGATATCTTTGTACCGCGGATCAGTGTTGGGGAAGTGTTTGCCAATGTCGCCGAGCGCAGCAGCCCCGACCAATGCATCCATAATCGCGTGCAAGAGCACATCGGCATCCGAATGCCCGTCGAGTCCCTTCTCATGCGGAATCTCGACTCCGCCGAGAACAAGCTTGCGTCCGGCCGCGAGGCGATGCACATCAAAACCAATTCCAACTCGTGTCTGCATTTCATTCAACCTTCAGAATCTGTGATCGCTGCCCGATGCCGTTCTCATTGAATGCTTCGATCTGAAAATAGTACGTTCGCGTTTTGTCCATCGCTGTGAAGTAGTATTCGTTAGCATGATAGACAAGAACATTTGTGTACAGCTTGTCTGGCGCGATGCCGGAGTAAATCGTGTAGCCAACGGCGTCGTCAACCTGTTGCCATTTGATCCATGCGTTCCTCCGCTCGCTGTCGCCTCGCAACGCGACAAAGTTACTCACTGTGTCAGGAACTGCGCAGTCTCCCTTCCCGAAGATGCGAAAGCCGCTGAGCGCAAACTTTCCTGTCGGGACGTGAACGTTCTCGATCTTCACAAATCGTGCGCGGACCGGAGCCTTCAGTTCAACATACTCGTGCGGCACATCCGTCAGGTTCTTCCGCTTATCGATAAGACCCGTCCATCTCTTTCCATCAATCGAAGTAGAGACAACATATTGATGGTAGATGTTCTGTTGCTTTCCCATCAACTCCGCGTCCTGATCCGCGTAGTTGATTTGCAGCGCGTGAACCGTGCAAGTCGCTCCGAGATCGGACTGAAGCCACTCGCCTCTGTCGCCGGTTCGAGCGCTCCAGTACGTCTTGATGTTTTCATCGACCGCGAAGTTTGGCTTGTAGCCGCCAAGCGTCGATGAAACAACAGCAGGCTTGTTGTAGTTGAGAATCATCCAGCCGGTGAATCGCGATTGCAGATGATCAGCTTTTCCGTCCGGCAGGAATTGCGGAAAATCTCCGTATGCCGTGTTGCAGTAGAGAACTCCATCCGTGTCAAATCCGGCAGGCCAGAAGCCGATGCGTCGCTCGAAATTGTTCTTCACCGAAATTGCGATCGTGCCGACATGCCACCAGTTGTCAAACGCATCCTGATACGTCGCTCCGTGCCCGGCGCCGCGCGCAAAACCTCCCGGCTTCAACGAGAATGGATTGTGCGACTGGTACTCAAACGGCCCCAGCGGATTTTCTCCGACATAGACGCCGTCGCCATAGCCGCTGAACTCCGTTCCCGGCGCGCCATATTGCAGATAGTACTTGCCGTTGTACTTCGTCATCCACGAGCCTTCAATGAACGGACGAAGGAACGTATTGTCCGCATGTTCGCCGAACCGTTCCCAGCCATGTTCGTCGTCGTGCAGTCGAATCATTTCTTTCCGCTCGCCGATTGGCTGAAGCGTGCGACGATCAATCTCCTGCCCGTACGTCGGGTACGTGTTGCTCGATCCAAAGTAGATGTAGAGCCGCTTATCGTCGTCGAGAAAGAGTGCGGGGTCCCACGCGCCAACTTGAAACGAATCAACGGCTTCATGCCAAACATTCGCTTTCGGATCTCCACTCACCCACAACGGAAAATCTTTTGTGTACGTTGAACCGATCACGTACATCGAATCGCCCGCGACTAGTACAGCGGGAGCGCAGAGATCGTCGTACGTCTGGTGATATGATTTCAGAAATCTGCGCGCCACAAACTTCCACGAATTCATATCACGACTCCACCAATAACCGAATTGGTTCGTGGAGAAGAGATAGTAGTCGCCTTTGAACATCGCAATCACCGGATCGGCAGTGCTGCGATGCTTCCCTTGCGCGATTGCGCCGGGGATGACGCCGTATGCATAGTCGATGTTGAGGGGATTGCAGTAAGTTGTCGATTGCGAGCGCGCCACTTCCGTCGCGGAGAGCAAGGCGAGGCAGGCAACAAGTTGCGCGAACAGGCGAGTCGTATCGTTAGCGAATTTCAAAGTGCGTGTGTTCAGGAGATTGACTTTCCTTCCATTCGATGCGAAGATTCGTGACATGCGCCGAGCGCGGCCCGACTTTGATTTCCTTCATGAACTCCTCAAGCAGCGACCGCTCTGCTTCCGCTTCGATTTCAACATTGCCATTGTACAGATTGCGAACCCAACCGCCGACGCCGAGAGCCTCAGCGCGTCGGTGCGCAAACCATCTGAAGCCGACTCCCTGCACGAGTCCCTCGACAACAATGTGCACACGCGTTTGCATACAAGCGATCAGGCCCGGAAAATTTCCGACACCAACATACGCAACAAGCCCGACACGTTCAACAACATTGACTGCAAATGATCACGACACTAATCCCGCCGGGCAGGAAAACAACTACTGCACCGCAAACACCACCGCATCAGATTGTACCGTTCGCGCGCCATTCCTCCCTTTCAGCACGAGCGAGTTCTTTCCCTTCCGCAACGGAGCAAGCGCAAGATGATAGCGGAACGGCGGCGCCAACGCTGCCTCCTCCCTTCCGTTGATCCACAAGCGAACATCCTCGATGCTCGTTGCGACCTCCGATTCAACGACAATCGTCTGATACTCCGGACGCAAGATCGGATCGATCTTGAAAACATCGCCGGACATTGGCGAATGGATTGCGAGCAGGCGTTCATGTTGTGCAGCCGAAGCGCTGAGTTGCACAGGCGGTCGAGCGATGCCTTCCTTATCGGCCCACGAATCAAAGATCGGCGGAAAGATCTCATACGTTTTCTCGACGACGAATTCTCTCGGCGTCGTTCGCGAAGCGAGCAGTCCGTTGCGCGTGTCGATTCTGAACTTGCGATGCACTGTGCATGTGTGGCTCGGCTCTGTTCCCTGCACAAACAATTCCTGCAGCTCGCCCGGACAATCCTTTCCCACAAGCATTCCGGAACGCGGGCACACTCGCTCGGTCACGATTCCTTCAGCACGAATGAACTCACTCGATGCGCCCGTGTTCTGATGAAGCATCAACATGATGTCGCGGAACAGCGGCGCCGCGCCCGTTATGCCTGAGACAAGACGCATCGGCGTTGCATCGAAGTTGCCAACCCAAACGCCGACTGTGTACTCGGGCGTGAACCCGACAGTCCAATTGTCCTTGTAGTCTTTCGACGTGCCGGTCTTCGCCGCGCACGGAAACGGCAATGCGAGCGAACTGTTCACACCAAATGCTGGCGCCCGCGCCTGCGCGTCCGAAAGAATGTCCGAGAGAATGTAAGCCACCTGCGGCGAGAAGACTTGTCGTGGCGTTGACGATGCATCAACTCTCGCTGAGTCTTGAGCCACTAAGGTTGGGTTGTCAATCGTTTTCACTGGGAAGTACGCGCCTGAGTTTGCGAGCGCGCTGTACGCATTCGCAAGCTCAAGTAACGTCACCTCGCCATCCCCAAGCGTAAGTCCAACCCCATAGTACGCCGATGATTTTATGAGCGATGCAAAACCTGCATCATGAAGCTTCGTGAGCAGTGCTTCCGCTCCGAACTGCTCAAGCGTTCTCACCGCGGGAACGTTGTACGAACAGGCAAGCGCAACGCGCAACCGTACCGGGCCGTGGAATTTCTTGTCGTAATTCTCGGGAAGAAAGTCAGCCATCTGCCACGGAATATCGGCTAACAAATCCGATGCGGTCATGCCGCTCTCGAGCGCAAGCCCGTACGTGAACGGCTTCAACGTCGATCCGGGCTGGCGCAACGCCAGCGCTCCGTTCACCTGGCCCTGCGAAATAGTATCGAAGAAATCCTTTGAGCCAACAAGCGAAACGAGTGAATGCCCTCGGTTGTCGATGACGACTGCCGCCGCGTTGGTGATGTTGAATTTCTTCAAACGAGCAACATGCGCCTCAACGAGCAGCTCAACTGACTTCTGCGTTGGATAGTTGAGCGTTGTCCTCACTTCAGCGAGAGACGATTTCTGAGCGGGCGTGAGTTGCTGCAGAATCATCGTCGTGAAATGCGGCGCTTTGAACTGAGCAGTGCGCGGCACAATCACGAGCGGCTCATGTTCCGCCCGCTCGCGCTCCTCTTCCGAAATGTATCCTTCATCTTTCATGCGGGCCAGCACGTACAGTTGTCGCTCGCGCAGTCGCGCACGATGCTTATACGGATCGTTGCGTGCGGGAGAATTCGGGATTGCTGCGAGCAACGCCGCCTCAGCGAGCGAAAGCTGCAGTGCAGGTTTTCCAAAGTATCCCCGCGCTGCTGCGTCAATGCCATGCAGCTGGTTGCCGAATGGAGCGCGGTTCAGATACTGCTGCAAGATGTCTTCCTTCGACATCATGCGTTCGAGCCGAAGTGCGTACCACGATTCGCGTAGCTTTGCCGCAACAGTTCTGCTTGAAGGGTACAGATTACGGATCAGCTGCATCGTAATTGTCGAGCCGCCGCTGATAATGCGACCGGCACGTACGTTCTGCAGCGTCGCTCGCGTCAGCGCAATCGGATCAACGCCGGGGTGAGAATAAAAGCGCGAGTCCTCAGCCGCGATGAACGCATCAATGACATCGGGCGACAATTCCGCGAGCGCACACCATCGGCCGCGACCATCTTGTTCGGACAAGACTTCTCTCAACACAATTCCATTCCTGTCCAGAATTCTCAGCGACGTTACGTTGGATGGCGTGAAGCGTGCGTCATCAAGCGGCAGAAACAATGAAAGCACAGCCGCAGTTGTCAGAACGCCAAGAACGAATAAAAGTATTTTCGCTCGTCTTCTCACGTTTAGTTACCGATGCTCTGCACGGACAAAACCTTTTGCCTCACTTAACCTCAATCTGTCCGCCGGAGGTGTGCCCAAAAATTTCCGGCTCGTACATCATCTCCGTGTGTGTCGCGGGCATCAGGAATTTCCCGAACGTCGTCGCCCGCGCCAGATATGTGAACGTATGAACGCCCGTTGTCAATTCATCTGCAAACAACAACACGCGATCATCCTTCAGTTCATGATGATTGAACGTGCCCCACCACCGATATCCTTGTTCTTCCGATTGAATGGACGCGAGCATCTGGCCAAGCTCAGAACTCTCCGTCTGCAGCGACGTGTTGACGGCTTCTAATCCCGCGGGCAAGGGATCATCAACAACGACAAAATTCCGTTGCTGCGGCGTGACTACTCTCAGCGTCACTTTGACGATTGTTCCCGGCGCAAACGTCTTTCCATCCCACTTGCTTTCGGTTTGCCGTAACGGCTCCATCGTCTTCAACACTGCGATGCCTTCATCACGAAGCTGAGCAGGACTCTTCGGGTAGTACGCCATGCGCACTCCAACGTACAAAATGCCGGGACCATCTTTCTTCGATTGCAGCAGAAGCTCTTTTCCTTCTTCGAACATGGTGAGCGCTTGAGATGTCTTTTCGATTTTCAAACTTCGACCGGAAAACATCTTGCTCAGAATCGCCTTCCCTGCGACTGAGACTTCAGCTTTGAACTTCGGCTCGTCCTTTTCGTATCTCTTGAAGTACGTTGCGAGCGCATCGACGACGTACACATTCTCCTGCGTGTTATCCCAGCGTCCTGATTTCTGTTGCAGCATCAGCCACTTCACAACTTTCGCCGGCAGATCCGCCTTATCACCCGGAAATCCTTTCGTCTCCAACAACGCCTGCAGGATTATCGCCGTCGTGCGCACGTCCGAGTTCCAGCACCATTCAAGGCCTTTGGCATTCGGCTCCTCGAAATGTGCGCTCGAAGGATTCAGCTTGATGCTGTTGATGAGATTTGTCGTGATCGCCTGCATCATCTGCTTGTTCTTCGTCGAAGCTGAGATCGCTTTCAACAAATTCGCTTTCGCAAACAAAGGAATGCGATCGAGATTTTTGAGGTACGTCTCATAGTACGCAGGTTCGGGCTGCCCAATCAACGCAAGCGTGTAGAGGACCAGCGTCTTCGTTCCCGCCCAACTATTGTACGAGTATGGGTAGTTCGGCATGTTGTCCTGATTGCGAAGAACGCCTTTGATATACTCGACGCCCCCGGCAAACATGTCTTCATTGACTCGGTAGCCGTTTCTCCGCGCCTGCGCGACAACGTACACGACAAACGCCGACGCGTACGGCGAGTCGCGGCCGTCTCCCGGCCAGTACGAGAAGCCGCCGTTGTACGTTTGAAATGTCTTGAACTCACGCAGCGTACTCGTCACAACACTTTTAGCATCCTTTCCCTTCAGCGCTTCGAAGCCAAACGCCTCAACCATTTGTCTGCCGAGAATGATCGGGAGAACGCTCGAAGCTTTCTGCTCGATGCAGCCGTACGGATACGAGAAGAGATAATCGATGCTGTTCTCCAATCCCGTGAGGGCAGTTGACGCAGCGGTGAACTCGACCGAGCCGAGATCGGCGTACGTCTCCTTCGGAACGACGATCTTCGATTCCAGCGACGCCGTGATCGCGTCGTACTGAGCGACGACTTCTTTTTGTCGCGGCACTTGAATGGGAATGCTCACCGAGAGTCCGTCGGTCTCTTTCTGCATCGCGGCTTGAAATGTGAATGTCGCTTTGCCGACACGTTGCGCTTCGAACTGCTGACGAATTTCCTTGCTCTCTCCGGCGGCGAGTTTGAATTCGACAATTTCTTTTCCCTTGAACTGAATTCCTTTGCTCGTTGTCTTCAGGCTGACGGCGCCGCTTTCAGTTGAATAGTTGTGAATGACGACGCCGGCTTCGAACGAATCGCCGACACGGGCGAACCGCGGCAGCGATGCCTGCAACAGAAGCGGCTTGCTTACGGTGAAAGAATTCTCAGCGTAGCCGAACTCCGATTTCTTCGACTGCGCAACCGCCATGATCTTGAACGTCGTGAGATTATCCGGCAACTTGAATTTCACTGTGAGACTACCTGTGCTGTCGGTTCGAGCAGACGAATTCCAATACGCTGTGTACTTGAAATTGCCGCGGGTCGCGATACCGCCGAGATCCATTCCGCCGCCGCCGCCCTCATCTTCTCCCTTTTCACTAAAACTGCGCGCAAGAACAATCTGCGCCCGCGACTCTGTCGTCGAGACTGCAAGCGGACGCGGCCCGTAGAATGCCTCGAACGGATCAGGCAGCGTGTAACCAATCAGGTTCAGCACACCTTTGTCCGCGACGCTGATCGTCACTTCAGTTTGAGCCGGATTGCCGTTCGCATCTTTCACAGCAAGGTTCAGTGTAACTTCGTCGCCGGGCTTGTAATTTTGTTTGTCGGATGATGTCGTCAGTTTCAGATGGCGCGTGCCCGGATCGACATTCAACTGTACGTACCCGATCTTGAACGACGGCCGCCCCACATCGGTGAGCTGATTCAGATCGGTCTTCTTCATCATTCGTCCTTGTACGAGAACGACTGAGACGAACACATTCGGCAATGAACGCTCACTCAACGGAACGCTGATTTCAGGAGCGCTGCCCTTGAGTTTCGTTCTCCAATGCTGCATCACGCCTTCGCGCTCGATCGAAATCATCGCTGTCGCTTCTTCATACGGATTCTTGACGATGATGCGCGCTGTTTGTCCCGGCTTGTATTCCTTCTTGTCGGCAATCAGCTCGATCCGATCATCATCCGTTCGTTCCCATGCAACGTAATCCGACCCGCTCGCATAGAAGTACGTGTCGGTGATGATTTCATTTCCCCGTGCATCCTGACTTCTCGCTTCGATGATGTACAAGCCGGATTGCTTCGGGACA
>JACRFA010000026.1 GCA_016218065.1 Ignavibacteriota bacterium
CATCGACCCTGAATTCCAACAACGTTGACCGATTCCCCTCTGAGCGTGGGCACGTGCGTTGGAGAGAGGGGTGGCCGCTTTAGCGGTTGGGGTGTGTATGTCACTGCCCCAATCTCTGCGGCGGAAGAGATACTCTCGTACTATCGCAACACAACTAGTTTTCGCGTGCGGATAACATTCCCCGCACGCAACTGATACATGTAAACTCCGCTCGCGAGTACACTCGCATCAAATACTCGTTCATAGCTTCCTGCTTTCAACTCCTCATTCACCAGAGTCGCCACATCGCGCCCGAGCACATCGAAGATTTTAAGCACAACATGGCTGACTTCCGACCTCCGACTTCTGACCTCTCGTAACTGGAATTTAATTGTCGTCCTCGGATTAAACGGGTTCGGATAATTCTGCTCAAGCCTAATCTCGCTTGCGACATCATTTGGCTCACGTGTTGACGTCGGGCCGGGTGCGATCTTGATTAGCCACACGTCATGCACGCCCGCGCCATAGGAGAGCGTGTGTCCTGTGACGATGTACCCGCCGTCGGATGTTTGCTTGACTGAGTAGCCGACGTCGGAAGCGCTGCCGCCGTACGTGGCGCCCCAGGTCTGATTGCCGCTCAAATCCGTTTTGATCAGCCAAACATCGTCGCCGCCCGACCCGAACGAAAGTGTGTAGCCCGCGACGATGTATCCTCCGTCTGAAGTTTGCTGCACCGAGTTGCCATAGTCTCTGCCGGTTCCTCCGAACGTCTTGGTCCACTGTGCGTTTCCTGCGCTGTCAGTCTTTATGAGAAGCAAATCGTCCAGCCCCGCGCCTGATGATGACGTGTATCCGGTGAGGACGAATCCACCGTCTCGTGTTTGCTCAACGCAAAGACCGCGGTCAACATCGTTTCCCCCAAAGAATTTGTTCCAGACTGCATTCCCCAAACTATCCGTCTTGACGAGCCACACGTTTCCCACAGCGCCCGGGCCGTGAGAGTACGTCCAGCCGGTAATGATGTAACCGCCGTCGGGTGTTTGCTGAACAGATCTTGCGCCATCGGAGCCGAAGCCGCCCAACGTTTTCCGCCACACCTCCGAGCCTGCGCCGTTCGTCTTCAGCAGCCACACATCTCTGCTCCCCGCGCCGAACGACGACGTTGCACCCGCAACAATGAACCCGCCGTCGCGAGTTTGTTGAACCGCGTACGCCTCATCGTCCTGCGCTCCGCCGAATGTGTACAACCACGCTATGTTTCCGATGGTATCGGCCTTCATGAGCAGCATGTCGGTTCCGCCGGCCGTGTTGGATTTTGTGTATCCCGCGATAACATAGCCGCCATCGGCGGTTTGCTGCACCGCGTATCCTTCGTCGTCGGCGTCTCCGCCGAATGCATTGCTCCACAGTCGGCTGCCCGATTGATCCGTCTTGACAAGCCACACGTTGCGGCCGCTCATGCTGCCGAACGATCTCGTGTAACCCGCGATGACGTAGCCGCCATCCCGCGTCTGCTGAACGGAATAGCCGACGTCGATGTTGCTTCCCCCAAACGTTCTCGTCCAGAGCGTGTCCGGTGTTTGCGCTTCAACATTCCCACAGACCGCGCACGCGGCAAGGAGAAGAATGAGGAGGCGAAACGGAAGATGATTTACCAGAGTTGTCGGGAGTCTCATAGTCTTGGACATTGTGTCAATTCATTTTCTTCTATTCTTCATTCCCCGCAAAGCTGAAGCCTCTCTGATACTTGAGTCGCTGGCTATCCAGTATCAGTCACCCACCGAAACCTCTACCATCTAATGCTGTCAAGAAGAGTACAATGCAACCCACAGCCACGGTTGAACCAATGATAACTATGTAGAACATCGACGTCTTTTCAGAGGTGGTTATCTTTTCAATGCTCTCAAGAGGGATTGCTCCATCGAATGAAGTAAACTGTGACTCTCCTTTATGGTATTGCTTTCCCTTCCCGCGCAATACGCGTCTTCCATTTTCGTCCACGTCGAGGTTATACTTTTGACCGCCGAAACTCACCTTGCGACCATCGCGAAGGGAAACGACTATGTCTTCCTCATTGCTGTTCTCAATCATCGCTTGAGTCAACTGAACTGATTGGAAGCAGCCCATAAATACAAATGAAGTAACAAAGACAACGATCTCTAGACACTTTGAGTAAGAACTTCCTACTTTCATAAATGAACGCCTATGCTGAGCCGCTGCCTAACGAACCCTAAGCCCTCTACGATTCTATTGAGTTGCAGACTCGTAGAGCGGCGATAGGATTCCCCCCGTGTGTACTCACTGCGTGCCGACGAGGATTGATTCGATTCTTTTTCCATGCAGGGAGAAGACTCGTGCAACGCCCCCCGACCGCAAGCTTGTTCAAGATTCGACAGACCCCGCCGTTGTTGGGCGTTCGTATCAAAATCCCACTCAACGAGTCTACGACTGGTCGAGTCGTAGACCGCGTTGTCGCGGGTTGAGCGCACACAACTTATCATGCCACACATTGTCTCAAGTTTGCCTTTGTGAATGAGAGAGTGACATGCTTGCCATTGTCAGTTGCAGTTGCCGCCTTCGAATGCGTCATTTCACCAGAATGAGCTTCTTCGATGTCGTTAAGCCACGGGATGTGAGTTTATACATGTACACTCCCGATGCTAGATGTGCAGCGTCAAACATCTCGCTATAGGTTCCGGCCTCCCGGACTTCCTTTACCAACGTAGCAATCTCTTGGCCAAGCAAGTTGCACACTGACAATGACACAAAACCATCGGTCGGGATCTGAAAACGGATGGTTGTTGTTGGATTAAACGGATTCGGATAGTTTTGTTCAAGTGTGAAATGCGACAGCTGACCGTTTGAGGTCAGTTCGACCGAAGTTATCATCTCAGATAACGGCCGCCGCCACACCCCGCTTCCATAAGTCCCGGCAAAGAGATTCGTGCCGCTGACGGCAAGAGACCGGACATCACTGTTCGTCAACCCTTTATTGACTTGAAGCCAGTTTGTGCCGTTGTTGGTGGAAAGAAAGACACCCCCGCCCTCAATCCCGGCAAAGAGATTCGTGCCGCTGACGGCAAGACACCGGACATAGCTGTTCGTTAGCCCCGTATTGACTTGAGTCCAGCTTGGATCGTGGTTGGTGAAAAGGAAGGCGCCGCCAACTGTCCCGGCAAAGAGATTCGTGCCGCTAGAGGCAAGAGAGAGGACAGAAGGGAACATCAACCCCGTATTGACTTGAGTCCAGCTTGTGCCGTTGTTGGTGGAGAGAAAGACACCGTCACCATAAGTCCCGGCAAAGACATTCGTGCCGATCGCGGCAAGCGAGAAAACAGGACTGTTCGTCAACCCCGTATTGACTTGAATCCAGCTTGTGCCGTTGTTAGTGGAAAGAAAGACCCCGCCGCCATAAGTCCCGGCAAAGACATTCGTGCCGCTGATGGTAAGAGACTTGACATAACTGGTCGTCAACCCCAGGACTTGGGTCCAGTTTGTGCCGTTGTTGGTGGAACGGTAGACGCCGCCGCCCTCTGTTCCGGCGAAGATATTCGTTCCGCTTGTGGCAAGAGATTGGATAGAATTGGTTGTCATCCCACTACTGGCTGAAGTCCAGCGCGTGCCGTTGTTGGTGGAAAGAAAGACGCCATCGCGATAAGTTCCTGCAAAGAGATTCGTGCCGCTGACGGCAAGAGAGAAGACAGAAGTGGTAGCCAACCCCGTACTGACTGGAGCCCAGCTTGAGCCGTTGTTGGTGGAAAGATAGATACCATCCGAACCGGCAAAGAGATTCGTGCCGCTGACGGCAAGCGCCGTGACATAATTCGTCATTCCCGTATTGGCTGGAGTCCAGCTTGCGCCGTTGTTGGTGGAGAGAAAGACCCCACCAGTAGTCCCAGCAAAAAGATTTGTGCCACTGGCGACAAGCGATGTGACATAGTTCGTCATTCCCGTATTGACTGGAGTCCAGATTGTACCGTTATTGGTAGAAAGAAAGACACCACCGCCAACAGAAGCAAAGAGATTCGTGTCCTTGACGGCAAGCGACGTGACATAACTGCTCGTCAACCCCGTATTGACTGGAATCCAGCTTGTGCCGTTGTTGACGGAAAGAAAGATTCCCCCATCAGTCCCGGCATAGAGATTCGCGCCTCTGACAGCAAAAGACCGGACATATGCACTTGCAAGACCCGTAATGACTTGAGTCCAGCTTGTACCGTTGTTGGTGGAAAGAAAGACCCCGTTGCCATCAGTCCCGGCGAAGAGATTCGTTCCGCTGACGGCTAGACACCGGACAGTAGTGTTCGGCAACCCCGCATTGACTTGAGTCCAGCTTGTGCCGCTGTTGGTGGAGAGAAAGACGCCGCCGTAGCCACTAGTCCCGGCAAAGAGATTCGTGCCCTTGACGGCAAGAGAATAGACCCAAGTGTCCGTTAGTCCCGTATTGACGCGAGTCCAGCTTGTGCCGTTGTTGGCGGAACGGAAGACGCCGCTAAAAGTTCCGGCAAAGAGATTTGTGCCGCAGACGGCAAGAGACATGACACCACCGTTGCAGGGTCCATTGGTTTGCACCCATTGTCCCAACAGCGAACTGTTTACTATGAAGAGAACAGAGAACAGCAGGATGATGATATGGAAGTTGGTTTTCATTCTTCTCTCCTTGGATCGATTAGCCCTAAATATTGACCATAACGGTTTCTGCATAACACTCCCCAGCTCAGCGCAAATTCCTAGCACACATGTGACACGCACAAGAAACTTTCGTTCACTCTTGGAACAAACGCATTCCCCCTTTTCTGGGCCGCAACTTGGATTCTAAAAAGAGCTGTGGAGACGTTGAGGATGCGCTTAGCAATGCGAAAGGAACAGGTACTTCGTACGCGCCACTTGAAAGATACCAAAGGTCTCTGTATATGTCAACCTCCTTCTGCAATCTTCTATCAGCCATCTGTAAACAGAACCGCCCGCACACTGTTCAGCATGCGGGCGTTAACTGTTTGCATCATTCTGAGTCATTCTGAACCCTTCGACTTCGCTCAGGGTAAACTCAGCGGAGCGAAGTGAAGAATCTCGACGAGTCGAGTCTTCGACCAGAACAGCGCTTTTCAGTGCAGACGGGTCCTGGATTCTTCGGCTCTGGAAAACGAGTCTCAGAATGACACGTCAAGCTATTCTCTCACTACCCACACTTTCACCTTGCCGGTGACGGTCTGGTGTAGCTTGATGTTCACGTTGTAGATGCCAAGCGCTTTGATCGGCTCTTCGAGATCGATGATGCGCTTGTCGATGTTGAAGCCTTGCTCCTTCAGCGAGTCGGCAATCATCTGCGACGTGACCGAACCGAAGAGCTTCTCATCCTCGCCGACTTTCATCTGCAGCGTGATCGAGACCTTCTCCAGTTCGGCGGCGAGCTTCTCGTTTCCCTTTAGCTCTTTCGCATGACGGCGCAGTGTCTGCTTCTTCTCTTCTTCGAGCGCCGCAACCGCGCCTTTGGTGGCGGGATATGCAACGTTGCGTGGGAAGAGATAGTTGCGCGCGTAGCCGTCTTTCACTTCGACAACATCGCCGATGGCGCCGAGCTTCTCATGTTCTTTGCGTAGTATTACTTTCATGTCGTCTCTCCTTATCGAACAGCATCGGAAACGAAGGGCAGCAACGCCAGATGGCGTGCACGCTTGATTGCGCTGACGAGCTGACGCTGATGCTTCGCGCAAGTTCCCGTGATGCGCTTGGGAATGATCTTGCCCTGCTCGGTGGTGAAACGCTGCAGGCGCTTTTCGTCTTTGTAGTCGATGTAGTTCTCTTTGGCGTCGCAGAACCGGCAGGTGCGCTTCTTGCGCGGCATCTGTCCTTCTTTGTCGCGACGCGGTTTACGTGGTGCGTTAAACACGGTGATCTCCTTTTCGAATGATGGATTCTCTACTTTTTCTCGGCTGACTCGGTGAAGAGCGGCTCGCGGGGTTGCACCGGAGCTGCCGTCTCAACTGCCGGAGGCGGAGCGGCCGTAGCCTTCTTTGCCGCAAGCGCTTTCGCATCGAGTGCGATGGTGAGATAGCGGAGAATCATTTCGTCGAGTTGATACGAGCGTTCGAGCAACGCAATCGATGACGAGGGCGCCGTGAACTCGAAGTTCACGTAGAAGCCGTTCGTCTTCTTGTTGATGGAATACGCCAGACGTTTGCGGCCCCATTTGTTGAGCGCCGTAATGCTGCCGCCGTTCTTCGTTATCGTTTCAGAAATACGCGTGACGACGCTTTCCACCTGTGCATCATCCAGCGACGCGTTGATGATAACGGTTGATTCGTACGTATTGTGCTTGTCCATTGTGTCACCTCCCTTTGGACGTTCTAATCGTCCGCCGCAGCGGACTGTTGTTTAGAGTTGACCCTCCAATAAACACATGGCGTGCATTGGAGAGTAGAGCGGTACTGATTGGTACCTGTTTTTGACATTCACGAGAGTTCAGAACCTTGAAC
Organism: Ignavibacteriota bacterium; assembly: GCA_016218065.1. Taxonomy (GTDB): domain Bacteria; phylum Bacteroidota; class Ignavibacteria; order UBA10030; family UBA6906; genus CAADGV01. Next base: position 6,456 of record JACRFA010000026.1, read on the forward strand.
CCTGAAACCCACTTGCGCTACATCCTCACATTAAACTTCGTCATCGTCCGTCCGATTCCCGATCGAACAAATTCACTTGCGGCTTCGGCAGCCGTCTCAACCATCTTCACAACGCTCTCTCGCTCAATCTCATCGAAAGGGGAGAGGACGAAATCTGCCGTTTCACTTTTCGGCGGCATGTTCTGTTGCTTGATGCCGCAACGGATGCGGGCAAACTCATGCGTGTTCAAATCGAAGATGATCGATCGCAATCCGTTATGTCCGCCATCGCTGCCTTTTGCCCGCACGCGCAGTGTTCCGAGTTCAATCGCCAGATCATCAACCACGACAAGTAGATTTGAAATCGGAACATCGAATCTCTCCAACACATCCCGCACAGCCTCGCCGCTGTTGTTCATGTACGTTAGCGGCTTCACGAGCAGCACTGTTCTCTCATCAATTTCAGCAACGGCCAGAACATACTCGCCTTTGCCCGGACGCCACCACGCTCGCAACGACTGGCACAACTTGTCCACAACCATGAACCCGAGATTGTGTCTCGTCTGTTCGTACTCGAAGCCCGGATTGCCAAGCCCCGCGATCACGAGAGGAGAATCGATTCGGTCGTTCACGGATGGAGCGTGCCCGCCTCCGATCAGGCTGATTTCTTCTTTTCTTCCTTCGCGCCTGCGGCCGCTTCTGCGCCTTCTTCAGGCTTCTTTCCCTTGCCAACCACTTCCGGCTCCTTCGGAGCTTCGGCTGTCGTTGCTGCGGCAGCGACAGCTTCCGGAGTCGCTTCCTTCTGAACGGTCGGCGGAACAACTGCCACAACGGAATCTTCCTTGTTCTCAAGGATCGTCACGTTGGGCACAGTCAACTCGCCCACATGCACCGACTTGTTCATCGCGAGTTCCGACACGTTGATCTCAATCTTGCCCGGAATGTTCTTCGGCAGGCAGGAGAGCTTGATCTTGTGCATGATGTGTTGCAGCAAGCCGCCTTCGCGCACGCCAATCGCCGTACCACCGGTGAGCACAACCGGAACTTCGAGCGTGATCTCTTCGTCCTCGCGCAAGCCTTGCAAATCGAAGTGCATCGGGCGGTCGGAGATCGGATCGAACTGCACATCGCGCAGAATCGCCTTCTTGCTCGTGTTGCCGACTCGCAAGTCGATCACGTGTGTTTCGGATGTGTAGATGAGCGGATCGAGACTCTGCTTCGGCACCTGAAGAGGAATATTCTCTTCGCCGTGTGCATAGTACACGCCGGGAATGTTTCCTTCCCAACGAATCCGCTTCGATTTCTTGCCCGTCACCTGACGGACTTCAGCATTCATTACAATTTCGGACATGACTTCCTCTTCAAAGAATTCTTACTTGATAATTACACTCTCTTGTTCGTAAGCTGTCAGCTTTTGTCAACGTCAAACAATGAGCTGATGGAGAGTTGCTTGAACGTTCGCTTGATCGCTTCGGCAAACAACTGCGCAATGCTCTCGGTTTCAATTTTTGGCGACGAATTTTTTTCCGGCAGCGTATCAGTCACGACAATCTTCTTCAAGTTCGATTTGTTGATCCGCTCAACCGCTTTCCCCGAAAGCACAGGATGCGTTGCCGCCGCGTACACATCTTTCGCTCCCGCCTTGTGCAGCGCCTCGACTGCATTCACCAACGTTCCTGCCGTATCCACCAGATCATCAACGATCAGCAGATTCTTTCCGTTGACATCGCCGATAATGTTCATCACCTCGGCAACATTCTGTTTCGGTCGCCGCTTGTCGATCACCACCAGATCGGCCTCAAGTCGCTTTGCGTACGCTCTCGCCATCTTGATACCGCCGACATCGGGCGATGCAACTGCCAGATTCGGAATCGCCTGATCCTTGAAGTGCTTTACCAGCACGGCAGACGAGTACAGATGATCGACCGGTATGTCAAAGAATCCCTGAATCTGCGGCGCATGCAAATCCATCGTGATCACACGATCGGCGCCGGCTTCAGTAATCAGGTTCGCAATCAGCTTCGCTGTGATCGAGACGCGCGGTTGATCTTTCCGATCCTGTCGAGCGTAGCCGAAGTAGGGAATCACTGCTGCAATCTTTCGCGCCGACGCCCGCTTCGCTGCGTCGATCATGATCAGCAGCTCCACCAAATTTTCCGCCGGCGGATTGGTGGACTGAACGATGAACACATCGCAGCCGCGAATGTTATCGCTGTACTTCACCCACATCTCGCCGTCGCTGAAGTTCTTGATCTCACAAGCACCCAATGGCTTCCCCAACTCAGCCGCTATGCGCTCGGCGAGCGGACGGTTGGAACGCCCGGAAAACACCTTGAGTTCGCTACTCATTCGGGTACTGGTTACTTGGGACATCGGGACAATGCGGCAGGAAGGTAATCACCCTACAGCAGAACCGAACTTCTTAGCGGGAAAAAGATACGGAAATCAGTGCTGTTCTGCAAGACGATTGTCTTAACGTCAAATGATTATTAAGAAAGATTAAAGTGAGAAAATCGAGAGTTCGCCTCAGTGCAACGGCCGAGATCCGAGAAACGCCTCGCCTGCCTTCTTTCCCATTGCATGCCAGATCTTCATCACTTCGTAAACGATCACCGTTGTGAACGTTACTGCAAGCCACACACACACCGCTTCGATGGGAAGATTGGACCACGCTCCGATGTAGATGCCAATCATCGATTCGGTTTTGTATCCCCACCATTGATACGGGACAGCAAGCGTTACTTCCCACAACAAACTGATCAGCACAATAGGGAAGAACGTGAAGCCGAACGCACGCCAATTGATGAACGGCTTCGCCGTGTCGAAGAAACCCACCGACGGGGTGATCGACGCAAGCACCAAATACGTGAAGTATGAGGGGAAACCGTCAGCCGTCGCGGCAAAGATTTTCTTGTAAACGAAAGCAGCAGCCAGCAGCACAGTGCCAAGCGCAAGCGACCCGGCATGGAACTGCACGATGCGCCGAATCCCTTTTGCCGCTTCAACGTAATCGGGCACATTGTATTTGACGAGCCAGTATTCGTCGCACCAGATGTATGTGAGGAGAATCAGCATGAAGCCGCTCACATAGAATACGAATTCTTCGAGTGGAATCGGGCCGCCCAACGCCGGCACGAAAACGCCGAGAATCGCTTCGCGATTCTCAAAGAGGAAGAACGCGTTGCCGAACAACAAGTCAAGCACGAAGCCGCCGGGAACCAAGATGCCGATCGTCCACCAGAATGATTTTCGCGAGAAGCGAAGTCGCGGATGTCTCAGGAACCACCATGCCAGGCACGCAAGCGGAAGCACAAAGAGCAGGAGGCTGACTGTGTAGCCACGCGGCGTTGGATTGGCTTCCAGAATTACAAGAGCGCCGGGATGTTCGACGCTGTGCAGCGTGATGGCGGCAGGCACGACGATCAACATAACGATTGCGAAGAAGATCAGAAAAGCATGAGCCTGGTTCTCCGGCTCGTGAGTTGACGGCGTTTCCTTGTCAATCATTCTTGAGTACTCCTATCGTTCATTGACACGTTCCTCGCGGCATCCGCTCGAATCAAATTGTGTTACAAAAAAAGCCGGCATCACTCGATACCGGCTTCGTTTGTTTCTGAATGTTACGTCATCGCAACAGGATCAGCTTTTTCGTCTGAATAAAGCTGCCGGATTCAAGCCGGTACAGATAAACGCCGGATGCAAGCCCCATCGCGTCCCATTGCACGGTGTACGTTCCCGGCTGCTTCATCTCATTCACTAATGTGGCGATTTCGCGTCCCACCAGATCGAAGACTTTCAGAATTGTCAATTGTGAATGGCCTGCCCGTCCCTGCCTGCCGGCAGGCGGGACAATTGAGAATTGAAAATTGGTCACCGGGTTAAAGGGATTGGGATAGTTCTGCAACAACAAGAAACCTGACGGCTTTGACGGTGAGCAATCCACACGTACGTCCGTATTACCACCGGTGATTGTCCTAAGAATTGTGCCAAAGTGCCCCACTGCCGTGCCGATGTTGGCGTCGATGAAACTGAGTGCAAAGAGAGAATACATCGTTCCACTTGAATGGCGTTGCCAACTTGAGCCACCATTCGTGGTGCGAAGAATAGTGCCGTAGCCTCCTACTGTTGTTCCGATATTGGCATCGATGAAGCACACGCCATAAAGAGAATTCGTGGTTCCGCTCCCCTGGCTAATCCAGTTTGATCCGCCATTCGTCGTGCGAAGAATTCTGCCAGAATCTCCAACCGCCGTCCCTGTGTTAGCATCAATGAAGAAGACACCTCTGAGAGAATTCGTTGTTCCGCTCGATTGGCTTTGCCAACTTAGACCGCCATTGATGGTGTGAACAATTCTGCCTTCATCTCCCACTACCGTGCCTGCGTTGGCGTCGGCGAAACTGAGGGCATTGAGAGAATATGTCATCCCGCTCGACAGGATTTGCCAACTTAAGCCACCATCGGTGGTGCGAAGAATCGTACCATACTGACCCACCGCCATTCCCATATTGGCGTCGTAGAAGGAGACACCATTGAGACCATTCGTCGTTCCGCTTGGTTGGATTTGCCAACTTGAGCCGCCATTGGTGGTGCGAAGAATTCTTCCCGAGTCTCCAACTACCGTCCCTGAGTTGATGCTAGTGAAGCAGACGCTCTTGAGCGAAGCCTTCGTTCCACTTGACTGAAGTTGCCAACTTGAACCGCCGTCTGCGGTACGAAGAATCTTGCCAGAGTCTCCCACGACCGTTCCTGAGTTGGCGTCGGTGAAGTAGACACACCTGAACAGAGAAGTCGTTCCGCTTGACTGGTGCTGCCAGGTTGATCCGCCATTCGCAGTGCGAAGAATTGTCCCATTCATTCCTACGGCAGTTCCTGTGTTGGCGTCGATGAAGAAGACACCGTTGAGAGGACTTGTCGTTCCGCTTGCCTGGCTTTCCCAGCTTGAGCCGCCATTTGTGGTGCAGAGAATTGTGCCACCAAATCCTACTGCTCTTCCTCTGTTCATGTCCGTGAAGGAAACGCCTACGAGAGCAGCCGTCGTTCTGCTCGGTTGCCCTATCCAGTTTAATCCCCCATCAGTGGTGTGGAGAATTGTCCCATAGTGTCCCACCACCGTTCCATTGTTTGCATCGGTGAAGGTGACACCATAGAGAATTGTCGTCGTTACTGCTGACTGACTACTCCAGCTTGAGCCACCGTTTGTGGTACGGAGAATTGTGCCGCCAACTCCCACCGCTGTTCCTATGCTCGTGTCGATAAAGGAGATGCTCTTGAGACCATTCGTCGTTCCGCTTGGTTGGGTTTGCCAACTTGAGCCGGCATTGGTGGTATGAAGAATTGTGCCATCGTTACCTACTGCCGTTCCTGTGTTGGCGCTGCTAAAGCAAATACCATAGAGGTCACTCATCGTTCCGCTTGATTGCGGTTGCCAACTTGACCCGCCGTTTGTGGTGCGAAGAATCTTGCCAGAGTCCCCCACGACCGTTCCTGAGTTGGCGTCGGTGAAGTAGACACACCTGAACAGAGACGTCGTTCCGCTTGACTGGTGCTGCCAGGTTGACCCGCCATTCGCAGTGCGAAGAATTGTCCCACCCATTCCTACGGCAGTTCCTGTGTTGGCGTCGGTGAAGAAGACACCGAAGAGAGGATTCCCCTGCGGCAATGGATTCTGCCAGAACCAACCCGACTGCCCGCGGGCGTCGTCTTGCGCAGTCAGTAACAACATTAGCAACACACATCGCAACAGGAAATCTGTCTTCATTGATCATCGTTTCCTTTGACTTACTTTCAAACTCCGTCTCAGCGAAAAAGGATTAGTTTCTTCGTAGCCACAAATTCTCCAGCGTGCAGTCGATAGACGTATACTCCGCTCGCGAAGTTCATCCCGTCAAATTGCACGCTATACCTACCCGGCTGCTTCACTTCATTGACAATCGTCGCCACTTCCCGTCCGATCAAATCGAAAACCTTCAGCGTTACGAATGAACTCTTCGGCAAGTCGAATGAGATATTCGTTTCGGGGTTGAAGGGATTAGGATAATTTTGTTTCAACTCAAACCGTTCCGGCGTCTGGTCGGTCGGCTCAACATCAGCGACGAACGTGTTGTGGTATTGCATGTTCGTCATGCCGCTTCTCGCGCCAAGCGAATCTACTGAGATCACACAATACCAGTAGGTTTCGCCAACAACGCTCCCCGCGTCGCGAATGATATACTGATTCGGATATGCTGGATCAATGTTGAAATACCGCGGATCACGTTTGCCAACGCTGTCAACACGCATCCATGCACCCAACGCTTGCAGCGACTTCAAGACGATGTAGTGGCTCAGCCCGGATCGAATGCGGCCGTCGGCAATCGCTCCTTGAACATTGGGAAGGGATGTAAAGCCTTCCACCTGAGCGCCCCACGTGAGTCTGTTCAACCCGTCCACGCCGTCGCGTACGAAAAGCTGCGGGGCCGGAACTGGAATGTAAGAAGTGCGATTCGCACACGCGGCTGCAGTGCTCTCCGGTTTGAATTGTACGCCGTCAAACTTTGTGTAGCTTCGTCCTGTGTAGGTCTGGATGGCGCGGTCAGCAGCGTCGCGAAGAGAAGAGACAGGTGTTGTATCCGCATTCGAAATCCTCTGCGTAACGTACCACGGCAGTTGATGACTTTGAAGGTAGTCGCTTCCCATCGTGGTGATTCCGCTAATTGCCGAGAGGTTCGGATACGTAACAGTCTTTGTCCAGTTCGGGGTCGGCGAAAACCAACATCCGTTGTTGGCGCCGTAGCCGGCGTTGCGGCCGCCTGCATCGCGCCACACAGTATCAGAAGCGAGCCCCGCACCGTAACCAACAACTTGTGCGATGGCAAACTTCACGTGTTCCCCTCGTCTGAACACGTACGGACCAAACGACATATAGTGAAAGAAAGCGCCCGTGTATCCGCTCGCGGAATATGCGCGAGGTTTCATTCGTCCGTGCCAGTAGTCGATGAAGGCTTGATTGACCGCAGGATTTGTCATCCCCGGCGCCCAGGGGTAAGTTGCTTTGTATGGTGGATGAAAGTTTGCCCAGTTTGATGAGTCTGCTGGTGGTGATGCGCCTGTTTGCTTGTTGCTGAATCCATTTGGGTTGTGGGTGTTGATGTCGAGACCAAGCAGGATTGTTCTCATCATCTCTTGGTTTCTGTTTCCGTTCGTCTCGGTCGCGTACGGTTGTTTGAATTTCCCGTTACTGTCCCATACGCGATCGCTATCGCCAACTGGTTAGGTTGTCTGCGTTTTGTGCTGGAGATGCTCGTAATCGTAATGAAGCGGAAGAACACCGATAGCTTGCGGCGAGTTCAGGCCGCCGCGGTTTCCCGGCGACGACCATTCATTGAAATACACCGAATCAGGAAATCCATCCCTGCTATGCACGTAGGTCATCAGGCGGGAGAAACTGTAACGGCAGTACTCCTCTCTGCTGCGGCTGGTGACAGAGGATTCATTCCATACACCGTACTTGCGCTGAAGTCCGAAGGCCGAAGGAGAGAATGCATTTTGCGACATCACGAATCCATCGGTGTAGTCGATCGAATCATTGTTCACGATATCGTATTCGATAATGATGAAACCGTCGTAGCCCGGAAAGCTCCACGCGCGACTTGTTTGCCTGATTGCGAGCTTCATCGGCTCTATCGTTTCGTACTGTGCAACGATGGTTTCTTCGGCTTCATCGGGGTTGTAACCCGGATTCAACGAACCATCGGACAATACAGGAAAATTCTCCGTTCGCGTTATCGATCCGGGAATAACATAAACTCCAGCCACCGCGATAGCATTGCCTGAGCCGTCAGTAATTCCGCCGCATGCTCTTGCCTCGTACACTCCGCGCACCAACGCTCTGAGCACAAGTCCGGAACCTTGCCCATTCTGTTGCCCCCAATAAAGCGTACCATCCAACGTCAACCGAGAATTCGGGGGCCATTCAAGGGCCGAGGTTCCGAGAGGCAAGCCGACCATTGTTGAATTGGAACCCTCCAACGCTCGCCCTAATTCTCCGGTGTTGTATATGGTTTGACGAAGCATGCTTCGGGTATGCGTAAGGGATTCGCGTTGTGACCACGATATGGAGATATGTAAGAAAAGAATTGTCAGACAGAACAAGTGTTTCATTGATAGATCCTAAGGAATGTTGGAGGCTACTGAGCGAGTACGGTGCTCACTGAGAAACCGTGAAGATAAAGAACAGGCTAAGACCGAAAGGCGAGGTTTGTCGGATTGCCTGTAACAAAATATCGAAGCGCTTCTGCAAAAGCAAACTGTGTGGACGAAAACATAAAAAGCCGGCATCTCGCGACGCCGGCTTTGGGTCAACAACATCCACCAACTATTCTTACCTCACGAGCACCATCTTCTTTGTAGAGGTGAACCCATCTGTCTGCAAGCGATAGAAGTACACACCGCTTGAAAGCCCAAGTTGTTCTTTGCCGACTTTGTAGGAATACTGTCCGGCGGTCAGGTTGCCGTTTGCAATCGTCGCCATTTCTTGTCCGATGAGATTGAAGACCTTCAGCGTGACGAACGAATTCTTCGGGAGATCGAACGAAATATTCGTCTCGGGATTGAAGGGATTGGGATAGTTTTGATGAAGGACAAAATCCGTCGGAATTTCTTGTGGTGGTCGAACACCGGTCACGATCGAATTCTTGAGTACCAACGCGGGATCTCCCAATAGCGTATATTTTCGCGCTTGTTCATCTGGGCCGAGGATTTGCTTGATAACCAGAATAGCTTTGCCCAAACTGTTCCTCGGATTTGATGCTAGGTTTTCGAATAGACCTTGAAAGACTCGATCTTGCTGCGTGGAGTAGACCAGTCCAGAGGGAGCCAATGTGGCTATCGC
>JACRFA010000027.1 GCA_016218065.1 Ignavibacteriota bacterium
GGTGAACCTGCTTAGCCATTGAGCGGGAAGTGTACTCCGGTGCAATTGTTGAATGAAAGTAGCGAAAAGCAAAGTAAGTAGCAATTATACGTCCCGCCCGAATGATCTATGACATTTTTGTTTTGGGCCTTCAGGCTGGTGTTCCTCGTACCAGCGACGGATCATGCCTGCCTGTCGGTAGGCGGGACATTGAGCCTCGTCAGTAGGCGGTCGCCCTTGCGAAGGACAGACAACGGAGGTCGGATGTTGCAATAGCTACCCTGCGAGTTGATTCTGTTACAAAAATATTCCAAAGGAACCCGGTCGGAGAATCCTAACGGGATCCGCGCAGTTCCAAGTCCGTCAGGAGTTGCATGTTTGTAAAACTCAGACAACAAGGACACTACGGGAACTCCAGAGGAGTTCAATACATATCTATTTTGACAAATGTTGCCGCCCTTGTCCAAGATAATCATGCGGCAATCAGAGCCAGTGCGCAAGCACCGTTGTGCATAACCCTCGTGCTTTTGTGGGGGGATTCGAAATCGTACGGCGATGTGCGTGGGGAAGATTCACTCGACGGGGTCAAGTTTCGGTGAAGCTGTAGCGCCCTACTCGACAGTAGATCGTTTCCGCACCGAAACTTGTGGCATGCGGGTGGAGAGTGAATCGTGCGTTTACGATTTCGAAAGGGTTTCTTTGGTTACTTTCTTTGCCCTTCAAAGAAAGTAACAACATACTAAACCAATTCTCCTGTGCACTTACATGGAACAAAGAAAAGCAGGTTGGCAAGAGTGGGGGCTTGTCCTGCCGATTAACATAGGAAAGGCTTTTGCTGCAGGGGATTATTTGGACAGCAGTGAAGCGTTAGCTCAAATCGGAAGTCGCGAATCCGCAATCAACCAGATTGACTCACGCGAGTGAAATCCGTATGTTGCAACAGAAAATCAGCGAAGTTCATGTTCATCACGTTCGAAGGTCTCGACTTCAGCGGCAAATCGACGCAGGCGAAACTTCTTGTCGAGAGGTTGAGACAGCAACATTCCATTGTCCATTTCATTCGCGAGCCGGGGGGTACCGCAATCTCCGAACGCATCCGCGACATTCTTCTTGACAAGCAGCATCTCGAAATGAGCGACACCGCGGAGATCCTTCTCTTCTCTGCAAGCCGGGCGCAGCTTGTCACGCAAGCGATACTTCCCGCGCTCATGCGCAGTGAAATCGTTGTCTGCGACCGCTACTGCGACTCGACCACGGCGTATCAGGGATACGGCCGCGGCCTTGACCTCGATGCAGTCCGTTCCATCAACGCACTCGCGACGCAAAGCACATCGCCCGATCTGACCGTCCTTGTCGATATTCCGGTTGACGAGATTGAACTTCGAAAGAGCAAAGCGGGTTTATCATTTGACAGGATGGAAAGCTCGGGCCGCGAATTCTATGAACGCGTTCGCAACGGATACAAGCGCATGGCCGCCGAAGAGCCAGCCCGCTGGATTGTCGTTGACGGAACAGAGCCGATTCCGCAAATCCAAGCGACAATATGGAAGACGGTAGAAACGAAGATGAAGAATCAGAAGGTCCAACATGTTTAGCGAGAGAACCACGAAGAGGGAGAATAGTATGCAAAAGCTAATGCGCGCAGGGCGAGGCAGAATAGCGCTGTTCGCAGCAATCATCGCGTTGCTGCTCGTCAGTGGAGGCTTCACGCCCAACACCGAAGGAGATTACTTCTTCAAGATCAACAAGAGCATCGATATCTTCGGACAAGTGTACAAAGAGATTGCCTCCAACTACGTCGATGAGGTTGATCCCGAGAAGTTCATGCGCGCAGGCATCGACGGCATGCTCGGCACGCTCGATCCGTACACGGTGTTCATCGCGAAGGAAGAGGGCGACGAAGTGGAGCTGCTCACCAACGGCAAGTATGGCGGCATCGGCGTTACCATCGGGTCGCGTGAGGGGGCAATTCAGGTCGTTACGGTTATGGATGGCTACTCGGCGCAGCGTGCAGGCATCATCCCCGGCGACAAAATTTTGGAAGTTGACGGCGTCAAAGTGGAAAACAAGAAGCCGGATGAAGTTCGCTCGCTCACGCGCGGCGAACCCGGCACTGAAGTGCGTGTTCTGGTTGAACGTGAAGGCGAGAAGAAGCCGCTGATGTTCGTCCTGATACGCGAGGAGATCCAGCTCAAGAACGTTACGTACTTTGAGCTGAGAGACAATAACATCGCGTACATTCGCCTCGAGCGCTTTTCGCGTCGCGCGGGCGATGAAGTCCGGCAGGCGATCAAAGAGATGAAGCTGAAGGGGGAAATCAAAGGCGTTGTGCTTGACCTGCGCGGCAACCCCGGCGGCCTTCTTGACGCGGCGGTCGATGTCGTGAGCAAGTTCATTCCGAAAGGGAGCGTGATCGTGACGACCCGCGGACGTCGTCCCGAAACAGAAAAACACTATGCTTCGGTCGAAGAGCCTCTGCTTCCCGGCGCGCCGCTCGTTGTGCTGGTTGACCGCGGCAGCGCCAGCGCCAGTGAAATTGTTGCCGGATCGCTGCAGGATCTTGATCGCGCGATCGTTGTCGGAACGCGGAGCTTTGGCAAGGGACTCGTGCAAACGGTGCAGCGTCTGAGTTACGACGCTCAGATCAAGATCACGACGGCGCGGTATTACATCCCGAGCGGACGCAGCATCCAGGAAATCGATTACATGCATAAGGATGGCAACGGAGTGTTTGCGACTGTGCCCGACAGCCTGAAGCGTGCGTTCAAAACAAAAGGCGGGCGAACCGTGTACGAGTACGGCGGCATCTCACCCGATTCTGCCGTGCAGGCTGAGGAAACCGGCCCGATGATCAGAGAGCTGAACCGAAAGTCGCTGTTCTTCAAATTTGCCAACAAGTATTTCTCCGATCATCGGAACGAGCCGTTTGCAGGCGTGACACCGGCGATTCTCAATCAGTTCAAGACGTACATCGAGGAGCAGAAGTTCGATTACAAAGAAGAGAGTGAAGGGAAGATCAAAGAACTGCATCAGATCGCGGAGCGGTCGCACTACAGCAAGGAAGTGCTGAACGATCTCGACTTGCTGATGTCGGCGTTGGAGAAGGAAAAGGATCGCGGCTTTGAGCGCTACAAGGATCACATCGAACGTGAGTTGAATGCCGAGATGATGGCGCGTGTGAAGGGCGAAGCCGGACGAATCGCTGAGTCGTTGGCAGGCGACAAACAGCTTGACGTGGCGTTGCAGATCGTGAGAAGCCCCGCGATGTATTCAAAGAAGATGGTTGGCCATTAGCAGGCTGTTGAAAAAGGCAGGGCTTTTCGTCCAGACATCTAGCTAGAATTAACCATTCTTCATCAAACTCGACGTTGATTCTTTCGGGCTGATTGGTTATTTTGATATCCCAAATTATGCCATCTCCCCATGGGAGGTGGAACTGTCGAGACGATTATCCCTAAAGCAGGAATTCCGATGTACGCAGTTGTTGATATTGCCGGAAAACAGTTCAAGGTTGCGCAGAACGATAAGATTCACGTTCCCACACTCAAGAAGGAAAAGGGCGCAACAGTTACATTCGACAAAGTCCTGCTGCTCGCGAGCGACAATGAAGTCAGCGTGGGGAATCCGCTGGTTTCGGGAGCGAGCGTTGAGGCGACCGTGCTCGATCATGTGAAGGATGACAAGCTCGTCGTGTTCAAGAAGAAGCGCCGCAAGGGCTACCGTGTGAAGCGGGGACACCGTCAGGCGTATACACAGGTTCAAATTACAAAGATTGGGAAGTAGCCATGGCACATAAGAAAGGTGTTGGAAGTTCGCGCAACGGCCGCGATAGCAACTCGCAGCGTCTCGGCGTGAAGCGTTTCGGCGGCGAGCAAGTGACCGCCGGAAGCATCATCGTCCGGCAGCGCGGGTCAGCTTTCCGCCCCGGCACAAATGTCGGCATCGGCAGCGACGACACGCTGTTCGCAACCGCAACCGGCGTTGTCCACTTCAAGAAGTATAGCAAAGCGAAGAAAGTGGTCAGCATAGTTCCGAAGATCGCAGCATAAATGTAGTTCCATCAGCCCGCTTCCGATGAGGCGGGCTGAAGTTTTTTCCGCCTCCCGCTCTTTACATCCCAAACGTTCTTTCTAACCCACGGTTCAATTTCACAGGAGACCAACCATGAAAATTACCGTTATCGGTGCAGGCAATGTCGGTGCAACGACCGCGCAGCGACTTATCGACAAAGAGCTCGCGAA
>JACRFA010000242.1 GCA_016218065.1 Ignavibacteriota bacterium
TCGACATAATGTTTTTCCATTGCTCCATGAACTTCCTCCATGAGTGTAAGCTCTGCTTCTTTGCCTTGAGTCGCGCCGAGTTCAATCGGCTTTTCGAGTACGAGATGGACTTCGCCGGGGACTACCGTGAATGAGTGCTTGGGGAGAATTTTGAAACTGCCGTTAATCGTCAAAGGCACCACCGGGACGCCGGCTTGTACCGCAATGTGAAAGGCCCCGCGCTTGAACGGTTGCAATTTTCCGTCGAGGGTTCGCGTGCCCTCAGCGAACAGCAGCACGGATTCGCCGTTGCGAATTTTTGAGATTGCTTCCTCCAAACTTTGCTGCGCCTTCACGCTCCGACCGCGGTCGATGGCAACGTAGCTGCCGTATTTCAATCCCCACCCAAAAATCGGAATCCAATGCAGCTCCTTCTTGTACACGATTCTGATCTGATCGGGAATGCCAGCAATCACCGCGGGAATATCAAACATGCTGGCGTGATTGGAGACGTACACGAATCCGCTGCCGCCTTTGATCTTCTCGACGCCGTCCACACGAATTCGTACGCCGCAGATGGCGAGCGACACCCGCGCCCACGACCGGCAGAACGCATGAAAGACCCGCGAGCTTCTCGTGAAGAGCAGCGAGATGAGAATGACGCCCGCATACGCCATCGAGTTGAAAAACAGCGCGAGAAATCGCAGCAGACCGATAAGCTTTTTCATTCGTGCGGCACTGAGTCGATGAGCGCAATGCGCCTCGCGATCGACGGATGACTGTAAAACAAAAACTCCACCAGCGGATGCGGATCAGGATCGGCAAGGTTCGTTCCCGCCAGCTTGCGCAGCGCGGACACGAACGCGTTTCGATTCTTCGTCGTCGCAACTGCGTAGCGATCGGCTTCGCGCTCGTGCTTGCGCGACAGCATGTTGCCGAGCGGCGAGGTCGCCAGCCCGAAGATCGACAGCCAGAGACCGAGCAACGGCAGCGCGCCAAGTTCGGTGATCGATGAAAACCCGAACCACGGCAGTGAAATCGAGTAGACCCGGGCGGTGATGTACAGCCCGACGAACGTCGAAACGATGCCGACGAGAATGCCGATGATGATGTGCTTATGCTTGTAATGTCCCAACTCGTGCGCAAACACGGTTTCGATTTCCTCTTCGGTGAACTCGTTCATCAGCGTGTCGCCGAGAATGATGCGCTTCGATTTGCCAATGCCGGTGAAGCCCGCGTTTGCTTTCCTGGTATTCTTGCTCATGTTGAACGAGAAGATCCCTGTGATGTGCACGCCCGCCGCGCTGCAGAGCCGGACAATCCGATCCTTGAGTGAGCCATTTTCGATTGGCGTGAATTTGTAGAACAGCGGCATGATGAACGTCGGGACGATGCGGGCAAGCACGATCGAGAAGAACGTCAACACGATGCTCACCGGGAACCACCACATCGCTCCGTAAGTCGTGAGACAATACCAGAGCACGCACGCGACAATTGCGCCGAACACTCCGCCGACGAGCAGGCCTTTGGTTTTCTCCCATGCCCATCTGCCGAGCGTTTGATTGGATAGATGGTATTTGTGTTCGATGATGTAGCTCGACGCGAAACTCATCGGAAGCGTCACGACCGACTCGATCGCTCCGATCATGACAAGAAACAGTAACAACGCGCCATACTCATTGCCGGAAAGCGAATTGGCTGCCCGGCCCAACGCGAGTGATACGCCCGACAGAACAATCAGCAGCACTACCACGAACGAAAGAAGCGACGACGCGATGCCGAGTATGAGCTTCGTGCGACTGTAGCGTTTTGCCGTTGCGTGTTGGTTTTCGTTTGGCGACAACTCGAGAGCCTGTTGTTCAACAGTGAGTAGAGAACAGAGAAATTGACCGCTCTCATTCTAACCAAAACACAAGGGAAAATCAATTTGCGACTCATTCCTGATTTCAGATTTGTGCGTTCCGGATTCTGGTTTGAGATTATTCATAAATCCCAAATTCCAACTCCCAAATCACAGACAAACTTCCCCGAGAGGAGTCCTTCGGACAAAGCCCAAACCCCAAAGCAGCATCGCTCCAACACTTTCCGCCTGTATCACGACCAACAACGTCGGGACTTCGGTCATGACTCGCTACGACCCATAGGGACTCACTCCACGACTCCACGACTCCACCGAAATGCCGGACTGCTGGACAACGCGAGCATCATTTCGTAACTTTAAGAAGACTCCTGCCAAATCTGGGAAAAGTCCGCTGCAATTGCTCAAAACCATTGCTATTGTTCACATTTGCGTGGCACATGGTTTGACTTTTCAAGGGCACACGAGTCTGTTTGACTAACAGTTTATTCCGGGGCCTTCAGAATTTCCTCAGCATTACCCAATCCTCACCAGAAACCATGCTGGCTCCGCACGGACTTTCATAAGGAGACTTGAAATGGCAATGATCCGTAAACAAGACGCGCTTGACTATCACAGTCAGGGGCGCAAAGGGAAGATCGAGGTTGCGCTGACAAAACCTTGCGCCACGCAGCGCGATCTTTCGCTTGCATATACGCCGGGCGTTGCAGAGCCCTGCCGCGAAATCGCGGCGAATCCTGCCGACGTGTATAAGTACACTGCTAAAGGAAATCTGGTTGCCGTTATTTCAAACGGAACCGCGGTACTCGGCCTTGGCGATATCGGCGCGGCTGCGGGCAAGCCGGTGATGGAAGGAAAGGGAGTTCTGTTCAAGAGATTCGCCGATATCGATGTGTTCGACATTGAGCTTGACACGCACGATCCGGAAGAGATCATCAAGATTGTGAAAGCGCTCGAGCCGACGTTCGGCGGCATCAATCTCGAAGACATCAAAGCGCCGGAGTGCTTCCGCATCGAAGAAGAGCTGAAGAAGGTGATGAACATTCCGGTGTTCCACGACGATCAACATGGCACTGCGATTATCTCCGGCGCCGGATTGATGAACGCCCTGGAGATTGTCGGAAAGAAGATCGATGAAGTGAAGGTGGTGTTCAGCGGCGCGGGCGCAGCGGGCATCGCATGCGCGAAGTTCTACGTGACGCTTGGCGTGAAGCGCGAGAATCTCATGCTCGTCGATACGAAGGGCGTCGTGTACAAGGGACGCAAAGAAGGCATGAACCCGTACAAGGAGTATTTTGCGATCGAGACGGATGCGCGAACGCTCGCCGATGCGATGGTGGGCGCGGATGTGTTCGCCGGCGTTTCCGTGAAGGGCGTCGTGACGAAAGAGATGGTGAAGTCGATGGCGGACAATCCGATCATCTTCGCGATGGCAAACCCCGATCCCGAAATTATGCCCGAAGACGCGTTCGATGCGCGCAAAGATGTCATCATGGCAACCGGTCGCTCGGATTATTCGAATCAGGTCAACAACGTGCTCGGCTTCCCGTTCATCTTCCGCGGCGCGCTGGATTGCATGGCAAGCGCCATCAACGACGAGATGAAGCTTGCTGCGGCGAATGCGCTGGCAACGCTTGCGAAAGAAGACGTCCCCGATTCCGTGATCAAGGCCTACGGCGGCAAGCCGATCAAGTTCGGCCGCGACTACATCATTCCGAAGCCGCTCGATCCGCGCGTGTTGTTGTGGGAAGCTCCCGCCGTTGCGCGGGCAGCGATGGAAACCGGCGTCGCACGCAAACCCATCGACAACATCGACGCGTACCGCGATTCACTCGAGAGCCGATTCGGTCGTGGGAAAGAAATCATGCGCA
>JACRFA010000243.1 GCA_016218065.1 Ignavibacteriota bacterium
AACGAACGCCGAACTCCGAAACGGATAGAGAAGAAAAATGATCGCACCGGTGACGACAAAAGGCGAAACGATTGTATTCACCGTGTACAAGAGGGCGGCGAGCAAAAGTACGCCGGCCGCGTAGATGAGAATTTCAACTGCCGATGGGTGTGTGCTCATGATGATTTAGCGGCCGGTGTGACCAAAGCCTCCTGCGCCGCGCATTGTTTCGGTGAGTGAGTTTTTTTCATCCCATCTGACCCGGCTGCACGCGGCAACGACCATTTGCGCGATCCGTTCACCCCGCTTGATCGCGAAATCTTGTTTGCCGAAGTTTGTCAGAATCACCTTCACTTCGCCGCGATAGTCGGCATCGATCGTGCCCGGCGAATTGAGTATGCCGATCTGATGCTTGATTGCCAAACCGCTGCGCGGACGAATCTGCGCCTCAAAACCTTCCGGCAACGCAATCGCAAAGCCGCTGGGAATCAACGCAGTCTCGCCGGCCTTCAGAACAAACTCGCCCTCAACGGCTGCGCAGATGTCCATGCCAGCTGCGTGTTCTGATGCGTACTGCGGAAGCGGAATGTCGTGAACCGCATCGTTCACGCGCGTAATACTCACTTGCACGTCGGAAAGCACAAAGAACTCGTCTGTGATGATGATTGATGAGATGATCAGCCGCAGTCAATATATCCGAACCGTGGCTGAGATGCAACGAGTTGATTCTCTGTCGCAATCGGCGTATCATTTTACAGATTTGATCCACAAGTGATAATGCCGCTTCCATCCCCCGGCAACAACATCATCGAACAAAATCCGAGTTTTGCCCATGAGCCTCTCATGTCCATTCCACTTTACACTACCTATCTGAGATGACGCTGAAAACCAAACTCCAGGTTGCGTTGCTGCTCGTTGCCGCGCTATGTATCATCTTCACGGGTTGGCAATCATTCAGATTTTCCCGTTCGACCATCGAAGCAATCACCTTCGCCCGCCTGACTTCGATCCGGGAAACAAAGAAGCAGCAGATCGAATCGTACTTTCACCGGATTCGCAATCAGATCGTGACGCTTGCCGAGGACCGGATGACGATCGATGCGACGAAGGAATTCATCCGCAGTGCGCATACACTTGACGATCTCGGCAGCGCAGAATACGCGCAATCGCGCGCGCGGTATCACCCCGTCTTTCAGAACTTTGCGCGCCGGTTCGGGTACAATGACATTCTGCTTGCCGATGCCGAGCAGGGAGAGATCATGTATTCGGTCGCGGGCCACAGCGACTTCGGAACAAACCTCACGTCCGGCCCTTACTCGCGCTGCAACATCGCGGCAGCATTCGCGCGGGCGAATGCTCTAACTGGCAAAGAAGCCGCGAGTCTTGTGGACTTTGCTCCGTACGCCCCCGTTGGCTCACTTCCGGCTGCGTTCATCGCGTCGCCCGTCTTTGATGGCGCCAAGCGCATCGGCGTTCTCCTCTTTCAAATGTCCATTCACGAAATCAACAGCGTCATGACATCGGAGTCGAAGTGGGAAGAAGAGGGATTGGGGAAGACGGGAGAAACGTACATCGTCGGGGCTGACTACACGATGAGAACTGACTCGCGATTCTTCTTGCAGGACTCGGCATCCTACTTCAAGAGGCTGCGCCAGGTTGGCGCGGATAGCGCAGTGCTCGCCCGCATTCGTTCCCGATCTACATCGATCCTGACTCAACGCGCAGAAACCGACGCAACGCGCGATGCACTGAACGGCCGCACCGATACGCGCATGATTGACGACTACCGCGGAATCCCTGTCCTCAGTTCGTACACGCCGCTGCAAATCCCTGACGTGCAATGGGTGATGCTTGCAGAAATAGACGCGCATGAAGCCCTCGCGCCCGTCTTTGCCTTGCGCGAACGGCTCATCTTTGTCGGGCTGATCCTTTTGCTTCTCGCCGGTGCGATTGGATTTCTTCTCTCTCTCACCATCTCGCGCCCGCTCAACGCGCTCACTGCTGCAACCGAACAGTTTGGCAAAGGGGATTTGTTCCATCGAGCGGCGGAGCTATCCCGCGATGAGATCGGCGTGCTCGCCCGGACGTTCAACACAATGGCGGACAGTATGAAGGACAGCACAGAACGCCTGCGAACGGAGATCACCGAACGGAGGCGCGCCGAAGAGGAACTGCGCGCTTCGCGAGAAGAGTTGCGCAGTCTTTCCACGCACCTGCAATCTGTCCGTGAAGATGAACGCCGGGGCATCGCACGCGAAATCCACGACGAGCTGGGACAAGCCCTCTCGACTCTCAAGCTTGATCTCGCTCTCATGAAAGAAGACTTGCATGCTTCACCAGACGAAGCGGAGAAACGCATGTCGTCAATGTCGCAGGTCTGCGACACGACGATCAAATCCGTGAAGCGAATCATCACCGAATTGCGGCCGCGCCTGCTCGATGATTTGGGTTTGACCGCCGCCATCGAATGGCAAGCCGAAGATTTTCAGCTTCGCACCGGCATTGCCTGTTCCCTCTCCATCACGCCCGAAGAGATTCGGCTCGATGCGGAGCGGTCCACCGCGATCTTCCGCATCTTTCAGGAAACGCTCACCAACATCGCACGGCATTCGGGCGCGACAAAAATCGCGATACGACTCCAACTCGACGACGCGGGAGTCACGCTGCGTGTAAGCGATAATGGAAAAGGGATTTCGGAACAACAGATTCACGACTCGCGTTCGTTCGGTCTGCTCGGCATTCGCGAGCGAACACATTACTGGGGTGGAACGGTCGTCATCAAAGGCGCGCACACACGCGGAACAACTGTTTCGGTCTTTCTCCCCGGCACTTTCCCGCAGGAGCGCGCATGATCAGAGTGTTTATCGCAGACGATCACAGTCTGTTTCGAACGGGGTTGCAGCAGATTCTCGCGAGGCATCCCGACTTGTGCGTAGTCGGCGAGGCGGGCACCGGCGCAGACGCATTGCGCGGAATTCGCGAAGCAGAATGCGATGTGCTCTTGCTCGATATTACGATGCCCGGTCGCGGCGGGCTTGACATCTTGAAAGACGTAAGACGCGAAAGCCCTGACGTCGCCATTTTGATCCTCAGTATGCACCCTGAAGATCAGTTCGCAATCCGGGTGTTGAAAGCCGGCGCGTCAGGGTACGTGAGCAAGGAAAGCGCCGCCGACGAACTGATCGCAGCAATACGCAAGGTGGCCTCCGGCGGACGATACGTCAGCGCTGCGCTCGCGGAGAAGCTTGCATTTGCTATCGGACGCAATCCCGAATTTCCGCCGCATCACATGCTCTCCGAGCGCGAGTTCCAGGTCGTCCAGATGCTCGCTACGGGAATGAAGCTCATCGAAATCGCCGACATGCTGAACCTCAGCGAGAAGACAATCACCACCTACCGCGCACGCATTCTCGAAAAGCTGCATTTGCACACCAATGCCGAGCTGGTCCATTATGCGATCGACCACAAACTCATCGAATGATATTGCGCGCGATTTGGACATCTATCACAAAGACAGTAGCGGCAGGAAGGTTCACGATGAAGAACCTAAACTTTGTGAACTTCCTGTTCTTTGTGCCTTCGTAGTTAAGTCTAATACCAAAGCTCGCCTAAGTGTGTTATAAAATGTCGCGTAGGGTTTCCCCTACGCGACAATCAGCGTTCCCCTCTATAACCTTACAGCACGTCTTCATACACTTCTTGTGGCTGCCAAAGTTCCTGACGCCCTTCGGCAGCGCGCACAACTGCTCTTTGATGCCTACGCCTCGACAACAATTTTCACCTTCCAACTTCTCACATTAGATCTCAATACCAATTGAGTTGGAAATCGGCGCTCGCATCCCGGCTGTGCAGCAATACCATGCGTCCAATTCGTTCTTCACAAAAAGGATGACCTCCATGACAATCGATACCGGCAACACCGGCTTTATGCTTCTGTGCAGTAGCCTCGTGATGTTGATGACACCGGGCCTCGCCTTCTTCTACGGCGGACTCGTTGGCAGAAAAAATGTTCTCGCCATCATGATTCAGAGTTTTGTTTCGATGGGATGGACCACTGTGCTCTGGTACGCGTTCGGCTATTCACTCTGCTTCAGCGGCGACGTGTACGGCATCATCGGCAATTTCGATATGGCGTTTCTGCGCAGCGTGGATCTGATGTCTCCCTCGCCAATTAACGACGGCATTCCGCTTATCGTCTTTGTTGCATACCAGATGATGTTCGCCATCATTACACCGGCGCTCATCACCGGCGCGTTCGCAAATCGCGTTACGTTCAAAGCGTACATGCTTTTTCTTACCGGTTGGCTGGTCTTCGTGTACTTCCCGTTTGTGCACATGATCTGGGGCGGCGGCATTCTCCAACAATGGGGCGTGCTCGATTTCGCGGGAGGCGTCGTCGTTCATAACATCGCAGGCATTGCAGCTCTTGCCTCCGTCTTGTTCGTTGGCAAGAGGAAAGTTCTGGACAAGGGTCCGCATAGCATTCCGCTGGTTGCACTGGGTACCGGACTTCTTTGGTTTGGATGGTATGGATTCAATGCCGGGAGTGAGTTTCGAGTTGATTCGATTACCGCAGTCGCATTCCTGAACACTGACCTCGCCGCATCATTCGCAGCGATTGTGTGGTTGTTGATGGATTGGATGACCTCGCGCAAACCAAAGTTCCTTGGCCTGCTCACCGGCGCAGTTGCCGGCCTTGCAACAATTACTCCTGCAGCCGGCTTCGTCTCGCCGACCTCGGCGGTGATCATTGGAATGATCTCCGGCGTTGTGTGTTATTACGCGGTTGCGTTGAAGAACAAACTCCAGTGGGACGATGCGCTCGATGTGTGGGGCGTTCACGGCGTCGGCGGATTTCTCGGCATCATTCTGCTCGGCGTGTTTGCTTCGACGTCATTCAATCCTGCCGGCACCGACGGATTGTTGATGGGAAACAGTTCGTTCTTTTTCAAACAAGTTGCTGCGGTGCTCCTCTCGTCGGCGTGGGCGTTCGTGTTCACGTACGGCATGTTGTGGCTCATCAACAAATTCGTGACAGTCCGGGTGGAAGACCAGAGTGAAGTCGATGGGCTGGATTCATCGCTTCATGGCGAAGCCGCATACCTCGAAGCCGAATGACAGGGTTTGCCATGATCAGACAGCACGCATTGAAAACCAGTCGCCCGCGCATTTCGCTATTCGTTATTGCCGTATTGTTACTGACGAACTCTGTCGCGGCTCAGGACACAGCCGGTGTCGAGAAGAAAGCAATCTGGTATGACACCATCGTGATCAATGGGTTCACCTCGGCGAGCTTCTCATACAACACGAACGTTCCCGATTCACGCAAGAACCAAATGCGCGTCTTCGATACGGATGATAATAGCTTCAAGATCGACGTCATTGAACTCGCGCTGCAAAAGCCGGCGACCAATCCGGGCGACGTAGGATTCTGCTTTCATCTCACAGCAGGATCTTCCGTTCCCAAAGTCGCCCGGTCCAGCGGCCTCGATATCGGCGATCTCGATTTCCATCAGATGTACGTGCGATACATTGCAAAAGTCGGGCGGGGTCTCACCATCGACTTCGGCAAGTTCGTTACTCCGTTGGGGTACGAGCTGATTGAGGGATATGATGGGTACAACGATAACGTGACACGCTCGTTTCTCTTCGGCTATGCAATTCCGTTCACACACACAGGCGTGCGAGTCGGCTACCCGATGAGCGACGCGATCACAGCCACGGTCATGATTGTGAATGGATGGGATAACGCGATCGACAACAATCGGTCGAAGAGCGTCGGCGGGCAGCTCATGATCGTTCCGGTGACGGGAATGACTCTCTGCACCAACTACATCTTCGGTCCTGAACTGAACGAAAACAATAGCAACAACCGAAGCGTTGCAGATGTATCGGCATCGTATGCATTCAACGAGCGGTTCACGTTGGGGCTGAACGCCGACTACGGGGCGGAGCAGCGGACCGCGCCGAATGGAAAGACGGCGAAGTGGAATGGCGTCGCGGCGTATTTTCGACTCAACGCGACAACTCGGTTCTCGATGACGTTGCGCGCTGAACACTTTGAAGATCACGACGGCGGGCGGACGGGTTTCGCACAACGCTTGCACGAATTCACGCTCACGCCCGAATTTCGCCCGACGGAAGGTCTCGTCCTTCGCGGCGACATCAGGCTCGACACGTCGAGCGGGAACGTGTTTGAGAAACGCGGCGGTTTCTCGGACAAGCAACTCACATTCAGTGCAAACATGATCTTCATTTACTGACATTCACATCGTCCCGATTGTCTCTCTCATCGGGGCTTGTTCAGAGTGATAACGCCGTGGAAGTGGTTTACTCCAGTGTCTGGGGTGAGCCACTTCCTATTTTTGATCGGCAATGAAGATCACTTGACACGCACCCTCAGCATGACTATGTTTGATTTGACTTATGTCGAATAGGAAACTTAGCGACGACCGGATGAAATCAAAGCAAGACATCAAGAGGGAATACAGGGAACGCCAGAAGCCGGCGGGAGTTTTCCAGGTGAAGAACATGGCGAACGGCAAGGCGCTGCTCGGCAGCAGTCTGAATCTGGAAGGGCCGCTGAACAGCCACAAGTTCATGTTGACGATCGGCAAGCATCGGAACGAGGCGCTCCAGAAGGATTGGGATACATTCGGCGAAGACAAATTCGTTTTTGAAATTCTCGAAGTCGTGAAAGTGAAGGACGATCCGAACTTCAATCTCGCCGATGAGCTGACATTGCTTGAACAAATCTGGATAGAAAAACTTCAACCGTTCAGCGAGCGAGGATACAACGTCGAGAGGAACATCCGGCAAGCATAACCGCAAACGCAGTCCGTTTAGTCTGTTTTGTTTTCTAAGAGTTCGTTGAAAAATTCCTATTTCTTATCCACGAAGTTCACGAACGAACACGAAGAAATGAATTTGGGTTGCATCAGATGAACTTTCGTGCACGTTCGTGCTCTTCGTGGACGGTTTCTTTCTTTTTAGTCGACCAAACAAACCAAATGGACTAAACAGTCTCGATCTTACCGCAGCAGCAACAACCTCCGCACGCTTGTCATTCCACCACTTTGTAATCGACAGAAATATACGCCGCTCGATAGCTCCTTTGCATCCCATTGCACAGTGTACGTCCCGGCTGGCTTCACTTCATTCACCAACGTTGCGACTTCCCTCCCCAACACATCATACACCTTCAGTAGGGACGGGGCATGCCCCGCCCCTGCGGGAATGGAAAATTTTATTGTTGTGGCCGGGTTAAATGGATTCGGGTAATTCTGATGGAGCGCAAACGCCGCAGGTTCGCCCGACTCTGTTTCTTCGACTCCCGTCGCCAACGAATCGGTTCGCATCGCGATCGAAACGATCCCGCTTACACCCATCGACCCGATCGTTGTCCCGACACCCGTCGTCGTGTCGATCCGAATCAGAGTGTTCGTTTGGCTTGATGTTCCCTTCAGTCCATACAGCACGCCCAGCGGGTTGAACGCAATCGATGGAGTCACCGCGTTGTCACCGGTGGCGCCGACAAGCGTTGCAGCGCCCGTGGTCGTGTTCAGCTTGTAGATCCGATCTCGATTGGTCAAGGGAGGACGAACGCTTGCCCAGAGTCCGCCGGCAAGAGGACTGAACGACAAACCCGCGTACGCCAATCCGCTCGACCCGACGAACGTTGTGTCGCCGGTTGTGAGATTGATTCTGTAGAGCGATCCTGCTGATGTCGCTGCAAAGCACGTTCCGTCAGAGCCAAATGCAATCGAACGAACGTTGCCGAGCGGAACAATTCGCAGAGGCAGCGCATCGCCGTGTTGATCGCTGATGCGGTAGAGCTGCGTGTTCAGTCCGGTGGTGTAGATTCCGTACAGCTCGCGAGTCGAAGGGCGAACGGTGATCGCATCGACCTGAGTGACGCCGAGCGGACCAACAACCGTCGCGGCGCCTGATGTCGTGTTGATTGTGTAGAGAGACGTGCCGCTCACCGCATACATCACGCCGGGCCTCGCCGTTCCGACGACAACGCCGCTGCCGGAAAGTGGAATGTACGTGACAGAATAATTCGGATCGTTGCTCGCAATGCGAACAGAATCCGTAACCGCGCCATGAACCGTCGGTCTGAACACAATCTTGAATTGCACAGAACCTTGAGCCGGAATAATGGCAGGCAACGACGGAAGGTTGACGAGCGTGAACGATGCATTCCCCTTCGTTATCGATGAGACTGTAAGAGACTGAGTGCCAAAATTGTAAATCGTCGCGACTGTCGTGTCGCCTGATGCGTTGGCTTCCAGCTTCGCGAACGACTTTGCCAAAGGCGACGCAAAGATTGAAGGAACAGAATCAAGCGAGAGCGGTGCTTCATACGCCGAGCGGCCGTGCGTGCCGAGTCGGAGCAAACGCGTTCCAGCGTTGGCGAAGTAATCGAAGTCGAGGCCGGGGACAATTGAAATTCCCGACGACTGACGGCTCCAGTTCAGGCCCCGGTTTGTCGAGAGATAAACGCCGAGGTCGTTCGCGATGTACCAATGTCGCGGTCGCTGCGGATCAACAAAGAAGTCGCTCGCCGGAACGTCGGCAAGATCGCCCGTCATGTTCGTCCACGTTTGGCCGAGATCGTTCGACATGTAGAGTTTGCCCGATCCAAACCCTGACCGGACGACAAAGAGCGTATTGTGATCGAGCGGATGAACCACGACGCGAGAAACGTATCGCGTGCCTCCCGGAATCTTCAAGGCCACGTCCGTCCAGTTGAAGCCGCCATCTGTCGAGACGAGCACCTGCGGGTTGCTGTTCGAGTAGCCGCTCGCAGACGCGATCATGATATTTGGATTTGTGCGTCCCTGCGCCAATCCGTTGATGACATCGGATGAAGCAATCGTTCCCGTCAGCGAGGTCCAGCTCGATCCTTGATTCGTTGAGCGCCAGATTCTGCGCGACGCGGTGTAGAGCGTGTTATGATCGGTGGGATGAATAATCAGCGGCGTTGTCCAGTTGGGCGTCGTCTCCCACGAAGGTCGGGCGTTGGAGTACGTTCCGTAATCGCCGCCCGAGAGGCTTCGCAGAATGTTCCCGTTCTGCGTGGACATGAAGACGACGTTCGGAGAGGCATAGTCGATCAAGCATTCCATTCCATCGCCTGTTGTTGTCAGCGCCCAGGGCGTCGCGCCGGCATCCGAGGTTTTGTAGTTGCCGTTGTCTTGCGCGCCGCCGATGATGAAATTGCGATTCGTCGGATGCGACGCAATGCGATAGAACTGAATCGTCGAGATCGCAGCATTCACCGACGCAAACGTGTTGCCTCCGTCTGTGGATTTGTAAATACCTCCATCGCAACCGAGATACGCGACATTCGGGTTTGACACCGAGTAAACGATGCGGTGAATGTCCGTGTGCGTCGGGCAGTCCCACGCCCGCGTTCCTCCGAACGGGCCGCTCGTCAATCGCAGCGGACTGAAGTCGGCGCCATTTGTTGTCCGATGAATCTCAACATTTCCCGTCAGGACGAAGTTGGGATCATTCGGTTTGACGGCGATGGTCGCGTCGTACCATGCCTGATCGACCCAATTCGTACCGTCGTACGTGCCGCTCAGCCGAACGCCGACGGAGATCTGCGACCACGAAGCCGCGCCGTCTGTAGTTTTGTACACGCGTGTTTCCGTTCCGTTAAAGATGTAGGCGTACATTGTCGATGGCGCGGAGTTCGCAATCGCAATCTGAATTCTGCTCAAACTCGCGAGCGAGAGTCCGTTGTTCGCCGTCGTCCAGGTTGCGCCATGATCGGTCGAGACAAACACCCCTGCGCCGTTGCCTGCCGCGGCGTACACCTTGCCGGCAATCGTCGGATGAAACACCACATCGAATGCGTTATCGACGTTGATCACCTTTCCCCACGTCGTTCCGGCGTCGGTGCTGCGCCACACTCCTTCATTCTGCAGACTGCCGATGAACGAGTAACCGCTGCCGAGACATGCGATAACGATGTTGGAGTTGTTTGGATTTACGGCGATCATACCGAAGTGTGTTTGCGCGCCGAAGCCGTTGGTAATCTGCGTCCAGGTCGCGCCGCCGTTCGTGGACTTGTAGAGTCCTCTGCCGTCGAGATTTTGCAGATTGAAACTCGCCATCACCTCGCCTGTGCCTGCGTACACAACATTGGGGTTGTTCGGATCGATGGCGATTGCGCCGAATGTATTGATGGCAAATGCTTCGCTCAACACACTCCACGACGTTCCGCCGTTCGTAGTCTTCCATAATCCTCCCGCGGCAGCGCCGATGTACGCTATGTTGGGATCGGTTGGATGAACCGCGACGCCGCGCACGCGACCACTCAGCTCGCCCCAGGCGGGCGGCCATATCGAGCTGATTCCCCGCGGCCCGATCGGCGACCATGACACAGCAAGCTGCGACGCATCTGCCTGCTTTGCCAGCTCTTTGCTTCGCTCGCGATAGAAATGCTCAACGGGAATTGTGTCGTACGGGTACGCTCGTTGTCGATAGAACCACTCAAATCGCTTGAACGCGTTACGTTCTTTCAACGCGTCGGGCACCCGGTCCCAGAGAGATGTTTGCGGAAGAGCTGCGGCAGTGAACACAACGTTCATTGCTGCGATCAGCAAAAATCGCAGAGATGATCTCATGGTTGTCCTTCCTTATGGAATGAAAGTGTAGAGTGGTTGGATTTCTGACGTGAATATATCCGACAACATTCTGAGAAGCAATGGCGCCGGTTACTTTGTTCCCGGCATTTCGTATTTCTTGATCACGAGATATTTCAGCTCGGTCTCTCCGACGTTACGGATGCCGTGCTCGACATTCGATGGACAGTAGAAGCTGGCATAGGGCTCGGCAACTTTTTTCATGCCGTCCAGAAAGAACTCGGCCTTCCCTTCCAACACGAAAAAGAATTCATCTTCAGCATGTTTGTGAGGCGCATGCGTTGCCTCGTGCGGTTTCACGACGCTCAACTTCAGCGTTCGACCGTCAAGAAAATCCTTGCCGGCGAACCAGTACTGGTAGCCGACTTTGGTGGATTCGATCTTCGCCGCGTCGAACTGGTTCACACAATTGTCGATCGTGTACTTCTTTCCGTCAGAAGTTTGCGCATGCAGTACTGAGGCAGCCAGAAGAACGAATGCAAATAAAGCTTTCATCGGAGTCTCTTGAGTAGTGAGGAAGTTTTCGGAACCAATATACTCCCATTTGATATTGGGTTCAATGCTTCCCATTGACGCGCCTTGCTGGACACGCCGGAGGCGTGTCCCTACTGTTGCGCCGGCCGCGTGCAGCAACTGCATTGCTTCGGGATATTCTTTTTGGTATGTTCAGCCTGAAACTTCAGGTTTCGCTCGCGCTGAAATCCTTCAACCCATCACACTCATCGACTAGACCAGATCGGAACATCATTGTTTTTGTCTGACCCGACGCAAACAGAATTTCACAAACACACTCACTCAACAACAGTGGAGGTTTCATGATGTCAGAATTCGGTTCAACGCTGAGCGGTCTGCAAGGTGAAGCATACTATCCGTCGGCGGAAGTCATCGCGCAAGCAAACGTCCCGGACCCTGAGGCATTGCGAAAGGAAGCTCGCGACAATCCCGAGGCATATTGGGCGAAGCGCGCAAGCGAATTGGACTGGTACGCCAAGTGGGACAAAGTGCTGGACGATTCCAACAAGCCGTTTTACAAATGGTTCGTCGGCGGC
This sequence comes from Ignavibacteriota bacterium, assembly GCA_016218065.1. GTDB lineage: Bacteria > Bacteroidota > Ignavibacteria > UBA10030 > UBA6906 > CAADGV01. Next base: position 11,687 of record JACRFA010000243.1, read on the forward strand.
AAGACCAACATTGTTGCCAACGCCATTGATCGGCATGTGAAGTCGTGGCGCAGGAACAAGCTCGCGTTGATTTGGGAGGGAGAGAAGGGCGACGTGCGAACGTTTTCCTATCACGCGCTGGCGCGCGAGGTGTGCAAGTTCTCCAATGTCCTCAAGAGCATGGGCGTGACGAAAGGCGACAGAGTTACGATCTACATGCCGCGTATTCCTGAGACGGTGATTGCTATGCTCGCCACCGCGAAAATCGGCGCTGTGCATTCGGTTGTGTATGGAGGGTTTTCCGTCGAGGCGCTGCATGGCCGCATCGAGGATAGTGAATCGAAAGTGATCGTCACGGCCGACGGCGGACACATGAACGGCAAAGTGGTCGAGCTGAAAAAAATTGTCGATGAGGCGCTCAAACGCACCGCGGCGCCGGAGAACGTTGTCGTCGTTAAACACATTGGCAATCAGATCAACATGGAGGCGGGACGCGACTACTGGTATCACGAACTGATGGCGATGCCGATTGTGCGCCAACAACAGCGTTGCGAGACGGAGGTGATGGACTCGGAGGATCCGCTCTACATTCTCTACACATCCGGGACGACGGGTAAACCGAAGGCAATCCTTCACACACACGGCGGATATCAGGTTGGCATCTACGCGACATTCAAAGATGTCTTCGATATCAAAGAAGAAGATCGCTGGTGGTGCACTGCTGATCCGGGCTGGGTTACGGGACACTCGTACATCGTGTACGCGCCGCTCATCGCCGGAGCAACGTCGGTGATGTACGAAGGCGCGCCGACATTTCCCTTCCCCGATCGCTGGTGGTCAATCATCGAGAAGTACGGCGTCTCAATCATGTACACAACGCCAACTGCAATACGCGGACTCATGCGCTTCGGCGCGCAGTGGCCCAACCGTCACGACCTGACTTCATTGCGTCTTCTTGGTTCCGTCGGCGAACCGATCAACCCCGAAGCGTGGAGGTGGTTCTACAAGAACATCGGCAAGGAACGCTGCCCCATCATGGACACATGGTGGCAAACGGAGACCGGCATGTTCATGATCGCGCCGATGCCTGCCATGGGTTTGAAGCCCGGCTCGGGTTCGCGTCCGCTGCCAGGCATTGAAGCTGAAGTTGTTGATGAAGACGGCAAACCAGCGAAGGCGGGCGACGAAGGATTCCTCGTCCTCAAACGACCATGGCCTGCGATGGTGCGAACTGTGTACAAAGACCCCGATCGCTTCGTGAAGACATACTGGAGCAAGTATCCGGGCCTCTATCTTGCAGGCGATTCATGCCGCAAGGATGCGGATGGATATTTTTGGATCATCGGGCGCGTTGATGATGTGATTAAGGTGAGCGGATACCGACTTGGGACTGCGGAGTTGGAGTCGGCGCTGGTGAGTCATCCTGCCGTCGCGGAAGCTGCAGTAATCGGCTTGCCGCACGAAATCAAAGGCGTCGCTATCTACGCGTACGCGATTCTCAAAGCGAATGTGGAAGCGAACGAAGCGCTGGTCGATCAACTCAAGCAACACGTTGCACATGAAGTTGGTCCGATCGCGAAGCCGGAGAGAATCGAATTCGTTGCATCACTTCCCAAAACGCGCAGTGGAAAAATCATGCGACGCGTACTGAAGTCTCGCGCGCTCGGGATGGACGAAGGCGATTTGACGACGCTCGAAGAATAGAAGAGGTTATGTCATTCCGATGGAGCCCTTCGACTTCGCTCAGAGTAAACTCCGCGACTGAGGAATCTCCCTCTCTTTGGGTCAGATTCTCCCGAAGGAATGCCTGCCTGCCTCGTTGTCCAAACAAGGCGGGCAGGCCTTCGGCACTCACCCCGCCAAAGGGCGTCGGGGTTCGGAATGACATTGACCTCAGTTTGATAACGACCTGCCTAGACACGATTGAGATACTCACTTCGCGACTATCAACTTTCGCGTGGCAACGTTGTCGCCAACAGTCAGCCGATACGTGTACACTCCTGAGGCAAAGTTAGACGCATTCAACTGCACTTCGTGCTCACCAGCGGTCATCACTCCATCAACAAGCGTCGCGACTTCACGACCAAGCACATCGTAAATCTTTAGAGACACAAATTCAAAACTCGTCCCGCCTTGCGGGGACTCCTTTGGAGGAATTTGAAACTTGATTCTGGTCGTTGGGTTGAACGGATTCGGGTAGTTCTGAGAAAGCGAAAAATGCGTCGGCGCAGATTCGCGCACGCTCGTCGGGCGATCGACGAGAATCGGATCGGTGTAATGAACCGAGCCGTCAAGGTCAACTTGCTTCAGACGATAATCCGTTGCCGCTGTGAACGTGATGTTGTCCGTGAACGTGTAGTATTGCGGTGTGCTCGTCGTTCCGTGTCCGGCAACAAACGAGTTGTCAATCTCCGACCAATCCATCGATCCGTTCATCCGTCTCTGCGCGAAGAATCCGAAATTGTTCACTTCGCTGATCGTCGTCCACTCCAGCTTGACGCGATCGTTGACAACAGCGCCGGAGAAGGACGCAAGCTGAATGGGTAATGCTGTGGCGGCGAGATTTCCCCACGCAGTCTTCCATCTTCCATCCTCACCACTGAACAACGTTCCGCGCGCCATCGCGTACTGGTTGAAAATCCAGAATGAGCCATCGGAGGGATCGATGCTCGCCCCGCTATAGTCGCCCCAACGGTTACGCGGTCCGCCGAACGTGCGCACGTAGTAATCATCGCCCGCATGCAGAACGCCAGAACCGCGATTCGTGCCGGCTGCATCGGCCGCTAATCGTCCGGTGAAGTACGCGCCCGGATAGATGGTCGAGGCCGAGGCCGCAAAACCAATCGCAACATCGAGAGAGCTGTTTACCGCGATGGCAGGAAAGAATGTGTACGTGCCTGTGGCGATATCTTCCCCTCCAATAAATCCCTTGTCGAGCAGACTGAGTGCGGGCGTGAGAATGCGAAACCAGAACGCCGTTGTTTGTCCTGCATCTGCCCCCGAGGTCGGTACACACGTTAGCGTTCCCCAGAGTTCTGTCGATCGCCAAACCGTATGCAGACATCGCACGTCGTTCGTTTCAATGAGGGTTCCTGTGCCGAGTTGTGGCGCGTCGGAGAGTGTTGTCGAAAAGATGTCGCCGCCAAGAGGCGTGAACGAACTTGCGAAGGTCGGTGTACCGAGTGGGTCGGTGACCGTGATGACGGCAAGAAAATCTGCCCCGCCACCATCCGACCAACCGGAAGAGACGATGTAGGTTCCAAACGTTGCCGGCGGCGCACCGAATCTGTGAGCCGGTTGAATTGTGCCCGTCACTGCTCCGAGGCCTGACAATGTGCCCGCGTCATGCACTGTCACTGTTGCGGCGCCTCCGCCGTAGAATCCTCCGACGGCGCCCTTGTGAATGATCCATAATCGCGAACCGAAGTTGGCGCCAGTAGTGAAGCTGAACATGTTGTTCGTGATGTACACCGCTTTGTCGTCGACAGCAATGCCGGGATAATCTGCCCAGCGAAAACCTCCACTGATTGAAATCTTAGAATCGATCGCAAGAAAAAGCCATGTGCCACTTGGATCGCTCGTCGTTGAAACAGCGACGAGAATACGCGAGGTGCTGTCTGCGCCAGTTAGCGTTTGCTCCAACGCGACCACAACAAAACGGCCTTCGAATTGATCGTAGATAACTTTGGGATCGAAGAGACCGTTGACCGGCGAGAGCGACTCAAAGAAGCTCCCCACAGCCGTTGTAGAATTCTTGCCGAGACGTTTGCCTCCAACAAGTGCGCCGGCTTTTGAATACCATTCAATATTCGTGTTCACGACATTTACCACATGAGCGGGACCAGCGGCGCCATGAGGATCGGGAGGGATGTGATAGAATCCGCTGTACGCTCCATCGCCATCGAAGTCCACGGCAGTGAAGCTCGTAGAAAGCACGGGACTATCTGTGTGCAGTTCGGCGGGTGGAGTTCGATCAGGACGAAGGAGAGGCGAAATCCTCGCAGACTTCATCGCGCCGAGCGCCCCGCTCGAAATCATCGGAGGCGGCGGGTGATGGATGCCTAACTGTTCGGGTGTGCCTCGCAGCGGACGGAGATCCGGAGTTGTTTGAGACTGAAGTGTTCCGACCGACCAGGCGAGGAACAGAGCGAGAGCAAACGCTGAGCGAATCATAGAACCCCCTGTTGGTTAGTGAATGATGTTGTAATTGCGAGAGAATTCGGTTCTCAGGAACCACAGCAATTCAAACTCAAAAAGTACTATGCTCGCCCGTTGGGCATGAACGTGCTTGTCGGCTGAAACTCAGGGGAGAAATCTTGGGGCAAGGATAGGAAGATTGAATGGAAGAAACAAGGGGGTGAAAAAAAAGGTTTGCATGCGCATTGACTCATTAATAATGTAACTTTGCGGAAGTGTCGGTGAAGTCGTTGCCTCATAATCGATGTTACCCTGGTAATGGGGGTAATGATTATGAGCAACAGAGCAAAACGAGAGTATCTCGAGGCCATTCGAGCGCGA
>JACRFA010000245.1 GCA_016218065.1 Ignavibacteriota bacterium
CGGCGCATCACGAAGGTCGACTGCCTTCCATCAATAAGCTTCGTGTCCCTTCGTGTCCTTCGTGGATAAAACAAACCAGATTTTTTTTGTCCACGAAGAGCACGAAGTATCACGAAGGAAGAAAGAAAAGAGTTTCTCTACGAAGGGCACGGCGCATCACGAAGGTCGACTGCCTTCCATCAATAAGCTTCGTGTCCCTTCGTGACCTTCGTGGATAAATAAACCAGGCCTTCTTGTCCACGAAGAGCACGAAGTATCACGAGAGGCGGGAATAAAGTTTGTCCACGAAGAACACGAAGTGCCACGAAGGTCGTCGGTCGTCTTTTGTCTTTACGCCCGAGACTCGTATCTTTGCTAACACAAACGTCTCACAATAGCCGCCGCCACCGAATTGACTTCTATCCGGGTTCTACTTCTCATCTGTGTTTTCATCTGGGGCTGGACATTTGTCGCGACAAAGATTTGCCTCGAATACCTTGACCCGTACGAAATAGTCGGCCTCAGGTTCTTTATTGGATTGCCGCTGCTGTTTTTGGTCATCAAGAAAAAGAAGTATGAGATTGGGTTTTCGAGGACAGAGTATCGTTCGCTCGCAATCGGCTCGGTCATCATCGGACTCCACTTCATGTTGCAAGCCGTCGCCTTGAACTACACGTCGGCGACAAACACCGGCTGGATTATTGGAGTATCCCCGCTCGCGATGGCTGGTCTCTCGTTTCTCATTCTGAAAGAGCGAATCGGAAGCCAGGAGATTGCGGGCATCCTCATTGCGACGTTTGGCATCATCCTCTTGATTTCCAGAGGAGAGTTTTCGTCGCTCGGCTGGCTCACGAGCGTGGGAGATTGGCTGATACTTGCCTCGGCGCATACGTGGGCGCTCTACACGATCGCAACGCGGAATCTTTCGCGGTCGCGCAACCCGCTTGCGGTAACGCTGTTCGTGTTCGTTCCCGTGACAGTCGGTTGCATGCTCTACATTTTACTCACTAAGAGCATACAACACTACGCTTCACTTCCGTCTGAACCTATCATCGCATTGTTGTCCCTCGGCGTGCTCGGAACGCTGGCGCAATGGTTCTGGCAAATTGGTGTAGCGAAACTTGGAGCAGCGAGAGCGGGAATATTTCTCTATCTTGAGCCGGTGACAACGACGATGCTCGCTGTTCCACTTCTTGGAGAATCGTTCACGTTGCTCACGGCTCTTGGAGGATCGATGGTGATGGCGGGTGTGTGGTGGGCGCAGAGGAAGTGATGAGCGTGAATCACATCAAGACAATAGGATACTACAGAGGGACGGATGCACCTTTTCCTTTTCTCTTGCACGAGACCCATTCATAAAACCCCGGGACGCTATCGCTTCTCTCAGTGCAATGTTGTTCCTTGAAGAGAAGATAGATGAACATATTGGCGCCTATTCTCAGGGGATGAAACAAAAGTTGTCGATAATTTGCGCACTGATCGGGAATCCGTCCTTGATTATCCTCGATGAATCGCTCAGTGGGTTAGATCCCTTGAGCAGCTATAATCTGAAAAACTATTTGCAGGATATTACAGGCAGGAAAGAATCCTCTGTGCTGCTTTCATCTCATCTGGTTGATTCAGTTGAAAAATATTGTTCAACTATTATCATGCTGCACAAGGGGACGATTTGCAGAATCTGGTCACGCGAGCAGCTTGCCGGTGAAAAAGAGAGAACACACAAAGATCTTGAGCAAATCTTTGTTGATACTATTTCATCGCTCAGGTTTCTCCTCACGCTGATGTTGTTTTTCTGTGCCACTTCCAACGCCTTGTCACAGCAGCTCGATTCTTTGAGTTGGCTCGGCGGTTGCTGGGCGTTGAACGCCAATGGCCGCGTAATTTCTGAACAATGGATGAAGCCCTCTGGTGGAACAATGATGGGAATGAGCCGGACGGTGAAGAACGGAAAGACCGTTGAGTTCGAATTCGTTCGTCTCGTGGAGGAAGATGATGGTTCAATCAGTTATGTCGCAAAACCATCGGGGCAGGAGGGAGCGTCGTTCACACTCGTATCGTTGGAAGGGCAGAGAGCCGTGTTTGAAAACTTGCAGCACGATTTTCCGCAGCGCATCACCTATCAACTGCGCGGCGCTGATTCACTCATCGCTCGAATCGAAGGAACTGTCGGAGGAAAGCAGAAAGGAATAGACTTTCCAATGAGAAGAGTGAGGTGCGAGGAATGAAAAATGAGGAATGAGGAATCTCAAATCCCAAATTCCAGAATCCAGATTCGACATTCTAGACTCACTTAATCACAACCATTCGCTTCGTCAAGCTCCGAGTCGATCCGTCAGCCGCACGGAACTCCAATCTGTACAAATACACGCCGCTCGAATGCTCAGCGGCATTCCATTGCACTGAATATGTTCCATCCGACTTGACTTCATTGACAAGCGTTGCAACCTCCCGACCGAGCAGATCTATGACCTTTAGTACGGTCGGGGCATGCCCCTCTACGAGGTCGTAGACCGTCCCTATAGTGAATGTGATTGTCGTACTCGGGTTGAACGGGTTGGGGAAGTTCTGCGACAGCGAGAACTCCGACGGCAACGTCACCGACGCGACAACAGTCGTAATGTCGAGCTGCACGGGATCGGAATAGTGGAACGTTCCATCAAGATCAATCTGCATAAGTCGGTAGAGCCACACGCCTGATTCGGGAATAGCCATACTGAACGAGTAATCGTGCGGCGTGATGGTTGTACCGTTTCCTGCAACGAAGCTGTTCGGAATTGTCACGAAATCTTGCAGGCCCGCTCGCCTCGACTGTACTTCGAATCCAAAATTGTTTGTCTCACTTGCAGTGCGCCACGAGATGCGAACGCTGTCGCGTCGGAAATTCAATGAGGCATTCAGATAGACAAGCTGCACGGGCAACTGCGAGCGCTGAAACACAAACTTCGCCGTGACAGGAATATGATCGGCAGCGTAGTGCAACGCATTGGCTATGCTATCCGGTACGGCTGAGTTGGGGAGGTGATTGATGGAATCATTGTAGTGGTTGCCATCGTTGCCGTACGCTTTGTATGTCGAGGTGAGAATGTTATCCGTGAGCGACGAAGAAGTCAGAATAATGTCGAACCGATCGTCCATGCCGCCTGTTGAGCCGCCGCCGAACTGGCGGATGCGAGGCGATTGTGTATGATGCAGCGCGAGGCCGGGAGAGTTCCAAGTGCCGGTGAGGTTCAGCGGATCGAATGATTGTCCGATGTTGTTCGACTCGCTTCCTGTGAGCTTCTGCCACGCCGGTTCGCTGCTCGAGTAGATGTTGAAGTCGCCCGTGACAATGAAAGGCGTTCCCGCGGGCAACGCGTTCAGGTGATTCCGAAGAAGCGTCGCTTCAGCAAGTCGTGTCTGTTCGTTGGTTGTTCCGGAACTTGCTTTCAGATGAAGCGAGTAGATGCGGAGCTGTTCGCTGCTGTTGGTCGGGCGAAGCACGTACTCGGCAATGTCTCGCGTTCCGCCGGTGATATACGCGGCAGAGACAAAGATCCATTTGTCTGTTCGGAAGAACAAACCATTGTCTGTGTCCGGGCCATCATTGAAGGGAACGGCCGTGAAAGCGTTCGGTGCGAACGCGTTCATCACGCTGCTCAGAAATTCCGCCATGCCCGCCGTGCTCGTCATCTCTTGAACGACAAGAACGTCAGGTTGAACGCCGGACATGACTTTGCGAAATTCGGGATTGCGTGTAGCGGATGTGCTGCCGGGATAGTTCAGGACATTGTACGAGACGACAGTGAGCGTGTCGTAGCTCTGTCCAAGAACTCCATCCTGGAGAGATATGATAAGAAAGAGCACTGCTACGAGAAATCTGGAAGTCGAGGAGTCTTCTCCATGCGGTTTCTTTCTACTGCAAAGAAATCGTATGATGCGCGCCGCTCCTAGTTGGTTGCTTGAAAACTGCGTCCAACTTAACCAGAAAGAGTGAGAATAACAACGTCATGCAGATTGCTGTTTGCGCGATGGTTCAGAATGCTCAGGTGAAGAACAGGTTCGATCTAATTCCTGCGGTCGTGCAATCGTTCCTTGCGGCTTGGGTCGTGCATGTTTTCGAGGAACATGTTTCGAAGCGTGCGGTATTCGCGGTAGAGATTGATGCAGTATTCGCGCAGCAGCTCCAGCTCGTCCTTCTCATTCAAGTCGTTGATCGAGATCTGGTGGCGTCCTTCGCGTCGCTGAATCTCCTTCAGCTTGGTAACGACGAGCGCATTGAGATGCGGATCGAGATTGTTCAGGTTGCGGAAGTAGTCTCCCATACGGGACCTCGCTGGTTGATGTTGTGTGTTAGACAAAAGTTCCGGACGCGGAACCAAGGAATGAGTCGGGGGGAATTCACTTCAGAAGGGATCTTCTGAAATGCTGAGATGAATATACTACGCTAAGCCACGCAGAGGTGTAACGCCGCGCAAAGACAACGCGCTTTGTGTGATTGGCGCGAATTCCTTCGAAAAGAAATTCACACAGGTGATGGAGAAGTATGAAGGGAAATCATGGAGCCGCCACGCGACGCGTGACGACTCCACATCAATCGTTATCCGGGCATTCCTGCCGACTGTCCAATGCCGTGCATGTCGAGGCCGACGTGGCTGACGCGGACGTCGCCGGGTTGCTCCAGTCGTTTCAGAATTTTCCAGATCGTGCGTTCAGAAATGGTGATGTTGTGTTTCTCTTGCAAGATGGCTTTGAGTCGACGTTGACCGAAGCCCGTTTGCTCTTTCAACCGCTTCAAAAGCTCGACGCTTGACGCCGGTGTCGCACTTGGAAAATGATGCGGGCGACGGGATTGATCGACGAGACTTGTTGTGTCGCCGCCTGAGTGCCGATAGCGTTTCAACCACTTGTAGAAAGTTTTGCGGCTGATACCGAACCGCTTACACACTTCCTGTGCGCTGCCGGATTCTTCGTAGCAGATCATCCACGCCAATCGTGGATGCAGCGATGACGTTATATCCGCCTGATGTGCAGCAGTGGCTTTTGAAGTGTTGTCTTTCATCATAATATCCCACCTATCAAAAAGTGAACGGTAATTTCTGCATGACAATCGTAAGAGGTCGATGTAGGGGGATAGCGTTTTGGAGTTGTCGTTGCGTTCTTACGGCCTCTTTCATGCTCACAGCCTTTTCTCTTTCATGCGACATGCCAGAGTTACTCGTCACCGATTCGTGGTGTGAGGCGCGCGTGAACACTCAAAAACAGAGGATATTTGAAGACGAGTATCATAAGTGTATGTCAACCTAAGACAATTGCAGTGCGCCTTGTGAAGGTGTCTGTTCTTAGTACATGTCTGTTGTAGATTTTACAGGAGAGTGAATCTGTGGAACGCTTGCTCCAAGTCAATGTACCGCCCGATGATGCAGTGTACTTTTGATCCTGAAAAGTTCTTACTATCGATCACTACATAGCGCATGACATGACGATCTCAGTTCACAGTTTAGTCCGATTACTCTCGTGGATCATTGCCGCGTTCATCGTGCTCGGATGGACGACGCAGTTCTACGCGTCGATCTACGTGCCTGAGCAGTTTCAGAACACTGGAAGCCACGGCCTGATTCGCATGTTCTATTTGGGAGGCGAATCGAATGTTCCAACATGGTACCATTCGATGCTGTTGCTAAGCTGTTCGTTTTTGCTTTCGCTTGCGTGCCGCTCAACGAGCGAACAGCCATTCTGCTTTCATTGGCGGGCGATGGCGATCATCTTTCTCCTGCTCTCACTCGACGAAGTCGCGTGCTTTCACGAAGGATTGAGCAATCGACTTTCGCAGCAGTTTCACACTACCGGGTTCTTCCGATACGTGTGGGTCGTGCCAGGAGCATTCTTCGCTTTCGGCTTCTTTCTCTGGTCATTGCGATTCCTTCGCCATCTCACCGCGAGCACACGAAACAGATTTATCATCGCGGGAGCCGTGTACGTTGCCGGCGCCGTTGGATGGGAGATGATTTCCGGCTGGTGTGACGACCACTATGGGTTGCAGAGCCTTATTCCTATGACGGTGAATGTGGTAGAGGAGTCGCTTGAGAGCATCGGCGCGCTTCTCTTCATTCGTGCGCTTCTGTTACATCTGAAAGGGATGCAGCGCTCAGAGCATGGCGATATCGGAGCGCGTCGGCTCGAGCTGGTCATTCAGGATTGAAGTGAATGAATGACCGGTTCTTCGCTCGCAGGTGAAAGCCAAGAGTGACGACCTTGGGTCACCCGTGTATGATGTCCTGTCTTGTCCCAGTTCACGAAATATCGATCGGGGTACGCGTATTTTGTTCTGGGTCCGGGAAGAATTCCCGGCACTTCATAGGCACTGCAACCAGAGCTATCGAGCAGAGCGCATTCCCCCCGCCGGCTCTCCTTCTAACGAATTCAATGCGAAAAAACTTGGCAACCGTGTTGGCCGCGTGTTTACCTGAGCTACCGAATGAATAAGCGAGAGGCCCTCAGGATACTGAATCTGATTGGCGTGACGTCGCGAAACGAAACGGAGTTTCGCTACCTGCAGTTGCGCGCGCGCGTTGAGATACTCCTGGGCGAGGCGGACTCTCCCGAGTTGCAGCAGATGTACCGCGACACTGCGCACTCGCTTGAAGAAGCATACCATCTGCTGACGAGGAACAAAGACGCAAAGTTGTTGACCGAAGGTTCCGCGACGACGGCAAACTGGACGGAGACAGAAGTTGATGCCGAGGACACGACGAAGCTTGTCGGACTGATGAGAGCCTCGCTTCTTGAGTTGAGTCAGATTCGAACGAGTTTGCAGCAATACTCCGCGCTTCTCGAAATCAAACTTGAGCGAGCCGAGACTGTGATCAAGAGAGTCGAAACATTGCACGGAATGCTCGATGACATGAGCACGGCAGTTGACGGCCTCCGAACGTCGGCGGAACACAACGCCGCTGAGATAGCCACATATCTTGAACAAGCCAAACAACTCGCCTGCGAAATCCAAATACGCAGAACTGAACTCGCCGAACATGCACCAACCGCGAAGACCGGCTTTCTTACCGCACTTGCCAGAACGCGACATTAGTCCTCCTCGTTCTTGAAACCTCAGAAAAGAAGTATTGCGAGAGGAGAGCTAGTTTCGTAAATTGTTTTGCAATAAAAAGACACTCCATCAGCAGACGTACGCAGAATCCCCGGAGAGGTGGCCGAGTGGTTGAAGGCGCTAGTCTCGAAAACTAGTATAGTCGTAAGGCTATCGTGAGTTCGAATCTCACCCTCTCCGCCAAACTACGCCCCACTACAAGACAGTGGGGAATCGTTTGGCAGGCCATGCTGATCACGCTCATGCCTCTCCACGAATCTCGGAAAATTACTCTGGTGAGGTTTCTTGGCTGCGGGCAAGAGACTCCCAAAAACATGGAAAAACAAAATATCACAGTAGCAAAATGAAAAACCTATTTGATCAATCAGATGTTTCTGAGGTTTTTGAACGAATCGAAAAGCTGACACCAAGCTCTCAAAGACATTGGGGAAAAATGAATGTGGCCCAGATGTTGGCCCATTGTAATGTATCTTTGGAAACAGCAATGGGGGTGAATTCTATCAAACGACTGTTCATTGGCAGAATCATAGGCTCTCTCATGAAACCAATGGTTCTTGGTGAAAAGCCTTTTGCCAAAAATTCCCCGACTGACAAGAGCTACATCTTTACTGACAGTCGAAATTTTGGTGAGGAGAAATCGAAGACGATAGGATCAATCAAGAAGTTCTTTGAAGGCGGTCCTTCAAAATGCACTAAGTATCCTCACCCTTTCTTCGGTAAATTTTCACCGGAAGAATGGGCGGTATTCCAATGGAAGCATCTGGATCACCATCTAAGACAATTCGGAGTTTGAATCCCGATAGTGTTTTGTCCAGCACAGGTTCGATGGACGATTCTCAAGCCCTTCTGTTTTCAAACGAGAAGGGTTTCTTGTTTTTTGCTTAGCTTGCAACTACAACTTGATCGAGTGTATGATTCTCGTTATCGACAACTACGATTCGTTCACATACAATCTTGTCCAGCTGCTTGGAAAAGTTCTGCGCGGTCAAGGCGAGGTGATCGTCCGGCGCAATGACGAGATTTCCATTGAGGAGATCGCGTTCATTCTGCCGGGCCGGATCTTGCTTTCGCCGGGACCGGGAAGGCCAGAGGATGCAGGTGTAACAGTTGATGTCGTGAAAACATTCGGTACATCAATTCCAATGCTCGGCGTCTGTCTTGGCCACCAGGCGATAGGGATGGCATTCGGCGGCAAAGTTGTTCACGCACCGACGATCATGCACGGACGAACATCAACCATCAATCATTCATCGTCATCTGTGTTCAAGAACGTCAAGAATCCATTTACCGCGACACGATATCATTCTCTCATTATCTCGCGCGATAAGTTTCCTGATTGCCTGGAGATAACGGCGACAACGGATGAGGGCGTGATCATGGGTGTTCAGCACAAAACGCTCCCGATCGCTGGCGTTCAGTTTCATCCCGAATCGATTCTCACGCAAGAGGGAGAGCGTTTGATGAGCAACTGGCTGGAGGTGAAATAGTCACGGTGAAGCAGTATATTGAATTCGCCTTCCGGGAAACACTTCAGCCCGAAAGCCGCGGCTTCTGCCGCGATCTTCAAAGATTCTGAACAAACGTAAACGGCTGCCGATCCGCGAAGCTTTTTCTCTGACTGATGATGTGAAGATTTGAAAGCGGAGGGCGGCAATTGTTTACCGTGTTTTGCACTACGGCGGAGTTTGTATGCTAATACTCATGACGGGGGATGCCACTCGCGAAGACATTCAACGCGTGAAGGACAAAATCGCGGCTCTGGGATTTATCGCTCACGAAATTGTGGGCGCCTCCCGTGTTGCAGTCGCGATTACCGGCAACAAGACGAAAGTAAATCCGGACCTCTTCTCGATGATGCACGGTGTCGAGGAGGCCGTTCCGGTGACCAAGCCGTACAAGCTTGTCGGGCGTGCTGCGAAACCGGAAAACTCAGAGATCGATGTGGATGGCGAGACAATTGGCGGGCAGGAGCTTGCCATAATCGCCGGGCCATGTTCGGTGGAGAATTGGGATCAGCTCATTGCAACCGCCGAGGTAGTAAAAGATGCAGGCGCGAGATTCCTGCGCGGCGGGGCGTTCAAGCCGCGAACGTCTCCGTACGCATTTCAGGGAATTAAGGAAGAAGGATTGGCTCTCCTGCGCGAAGCGAAGCTGAAAACGGGGCTCAAGGTCATCACCGAAGCGAAGGATGTGGAGACGCTTCCGGCTGTTGCCGAGGTTGCCGACGTGATTCAAATCGGCGCGCGCAACATGCAAAACTTCTCGCTGCTCGAAGCTGTCGGCGATTTGCGAAAGCCTGTCATGCTCAAGCGCGGCATCTCCGCGACGATCGAAGAGCTGTTGATGTCGGCGGAGTACATACTCGCCCGCGGCAACATGAATGTCATCCTGTGCGAGCGGGGCATTCGCACGTTTGAGCCGTACACGAGAAACACGCTCGACCTCAATGCCATTCCCGTCATCAAGAAGCTATCGCATCTGCCGATTATTGTCGATCCGAGTCATGGCATTGGAATGTGGGATGGCGTTTCGGCGATGGCGCTCGCCGGCATTGCTGCAGGAGCCGATGGGTTGATGATTGAAGTGCATCCGAATCCTGAAGCCGCGCTGTCCGATGGTGCGCAGTCGCTGAGACCCGATCGGTTTCGTGAGTTGATGCAGCGTGTGCGGGCAGTTGCCGCAGCGGTTGACCGCACTGTTGCAGTTGAGATTGCGTAACGACGTACGCCCGGAAACCTGTGCCCCGGTACCGTCCGGGCGGGAAGATGCAGAAGGAGATTGTTCAGTTCACGAACCAATTCCCCACTCAAAGAGACTCTGCATCTCCGCTACCCGATCTTTTCTACACTACTGTCCAGTTGATTGTTTTCGTGAACGGCTTTCCAGTTGATGCAAGCGTGCCGTAGAAGACAAGCACCCACTGTTGACCTCCCTCGATTCCCGTGTACTCATTGATCTGAATGTTCGAGTTTTTGGCAATCACTGCAGTCGGGTTTGGATTGTTGATTGTGTCGCGGAAACTCTGCGCCGGAAACGAAAGCTCCACTTTCGTCAGTCGAACATCTTCGCTCGGCGATGCAATGAATATCATTCCCTGCGTTCCCGATTCAAGATGCATGGTGAAGTTCACATTCACCTGTTCGTTTCCGCCGTTGTTGATCGTGCCGGGAGTAACGGGGTTGTCTGATTTCTTGCTGCATCCGACCAGAGCAAGCACTGCCGCGAGTCCGAATGTCATCAATGTACGCTTCGTGATGATCTCCTCCTTTTTCTTTGTGTGATGAATTGTTTGGGTGATCATACGCCGCGTGCACGCGTGCAGTTACAGGAACTTTGCTACATAATGATGTGGGATGTCGTTGATTTCTGACATCGGACATCCGACCTCCGTCTTTCGTCTTCTGTCTTTTTTCAGGGGCGACCGCCTGCCTGCCGGCAGCCAGGCCTCTGAACCGTGCTGTGAATCGTCTGATGGAATCTCTCTGGCATTTTTACTATTTTGAAACAGAAAAGAAATCACATCCAAGTAAC
>JACRFA010000246.1 GCA_016218065.1 Ignavibacteriota bacterium
CCATAGAAAACCACAAAAAAGCCGTAGAGAACCTCAAGGAATGCTACGAACACGTCCGCGACCGTGCGAAGTCAACCGCTGACTTGCTTGATAAGATCAGGTTGTGATGGAATTGCGTGCGAAGTTAGATCGCGCTGGACTTTACTGCTCTCAATCCAAATCCATCTCCATCGTACTTGCCCCCGGATCCATCCCGCCTTCCCAATAGAACGGTTCGCGCTTCCGTTGTTTACCCCCAACTTCATTCATCGTCGAAGCGTCATACAATCGTCCGTTCAACATCACGTAGCGGATCGATTCGCTGTTGCGGATGTTCTCCAGCGGATTCTTGTCCATCACAATCAGATCGGCGAGCTTGCCTGGTTCGAGTGAACCGATGTCGCCGTCGAGTCCGAGATATTGCGCGCCATTGATCGTCGCGCAGCGAATCGCCTGCATCGGTGTCATGCCGCCCTGCACGAGCATCCACAATTCCCAATGCGGCCCGAGACCTTGCAACTGTCCGTGCGCGCCGAGATTCACTTTCGTGCCGGCGTCAGCCAACACCTTTGCCGCCTTCGCGTTTTCAATGTGTCCCCAATCGTCTTCTTCAACTTTCATCCTGCGGCGCGAGCGTGCATCGATGATTGCCCGTGGCACGTATGTCAGCAGGCGCTGGTTCTCCCACACCTTCGTGTTTGAGTACCAATAGTTCTCTCCCATGATGCCGCCGTACGTGACAATCAATGTTGGCGTATAGTACGTCTGACTCTTCGAGAAAAGTGTAATGACATCTTTGTAAAGAGGGGAAACCGGCAGCGAATGCTCAATGCCCGTGTGTCCGTCGAGAATCATTGTCATGTTCCAGAAGAACGTCGAACCGCCTTCGGGCACAACCATCATCTGCAACTCGCGTCCAGCTTCGATAATCTGCTGACGCTGGTCGCGGCGAGGTTGGTTGTAGCTCTTCACGCTGAACGCGCCGACAGCTTTCAATCTTCGTAAATGCGATTTCGCATCGTCAAGGTTATTGACGATTGCTTTGTAACTTCCTTCTGCTCCGTAGAGAATTGTCCCGGTCGAGTACATGCGCGGCCCGACAACTTCTCCCGCCTTCACCAATTCGGAACTCGCAAAGATTTCTTCCGTGTCGTTCGATGGATCGTGCTCGGTTGTAACGCCAAACGCCGCGCTTGCATAGAACGCCCAGTTCTGCTGCGGCGTAATGCCGATGCTGCCCGCCGGTCCGTGAGCATGAGCATCGATGATGCCCGGCATGATGAATTTCCCTGCGACATCAACGGTCTTTGTTCCCGCCGGGACTGCAACCGCGCTTGCCGCGCCGATTGCCTTGATGCGATTTTGTTCGATGAGAATCGTCGCATCCGAAATCACCTCATCTCCTTTCGCAGTAATGACAGTGGCTCCGGTTAGTGCAATCATTCCTGTCGGCCTTTCGAGCGCGGTACTGAAGCTGATGTTCAAGCCCGCTGTGTCCGGCTTCTCCTGAACGCTGTCCTTCGCGCCCTCAACAAACTTGAATGTGTTATCGAGCGAGCGGGAGAAAAGCTCGGGCCCGAGGGACCAGTACACCGTCTTACTGTCAGGCGACCAATGCAGGTACATTCCGGCATCACGGGTGATTCGCTTCACCGGAAAATCCGTAGTGCTCGGGCCGATCTGCACTGCTTGTCCCGTCAGAGGCAGTGTTGCGATGTACGAATTGTACCGCTCGGTGAATGCTACCCAGTTCTCATCTGGTGAAGGGACAATCTGCTGAGCGTTGTCCGATGTGAGGTGAACTCGCCGGTCGCCGCCTGTCAGGTTCACGCTGATGAGTGCAGTTTTCTCGCCTTCGTTCGCCGTCAAAAAAACTCTGTCGGCCTTCTTGTTGAATCTCGGACTTGAGCCTTCATCAGTGATGAGTGTTGCTGCTCCACCTTCTGATGGAATCCAGTAGATGCCCGGATCGTTCGCGAAAGTTTGTCCGCGTAAATAGTCACCGCCGTTCTTCACAAACACAATTCGCTTTCCGTCCAGCGAGAATGAAGGCTCGGTGTATGTTCCTTTCACATTCGTCAACTCGATGCCTGCTCCGCCGCTGGATTTCACTTTGCACACTTTGCCTTTGTCATTGTCCAGCCACGTCGTGTACACAATCCACTTTCCATCGGGAGACCACGACGGATAGAATTCGAAGTGATTGTCTGTCGTGAGTCGCCTTGGCTCGCCACCTGGAAGTTGTTTGATATAGAGATGTCCGAGCGCTTGATACACCACAGATTTTCCGTCGGGGGATGTTTGAACCCAACGCAGCATCTTCACGTCAAATCTGTTGGGAGCGACTTGTTGTTTGAACCGCAGCGCATCGGTGATTGTCTGCTTCACTTTCACCTTAAACGGAATCTCTGTCGCCATCTTCGCTGCAATGTTCACCTTCCAGATTTTTCCTTTCGCCGAAATGACAATGAACTTGTTGTCCGGCGTCCACGAGAAGTTCGGGTACAATCCAAATATTGCCCACGCCTCCTGAGCGTCTCTGCTGAGTTTGTCCCACACAGGCCACTCCTCGCCCGTGTCAATATTACGGAGATAGAGAACAGAAGTGAGCCTCACTCTTCGTACGAACGCAATGTACTTTCCATCGCGTGATGGTTGCGGGCGAACGGAGCCGCCACTGCCGCCAATGTAACGCTGGACTTTTCCCGTTTCCCTGTCGAGACGGTTGATGACGTATACAATGCCGTAGGGGTCGCGGTTGTATTCAAACTGATTACCCGGACTCACATCTTCATCGTAGTACACATATCTTCCATCGGGTGAGAGTGCTGGGTCGCTGGCGTTCTGCTGCCAGTTCCGTCGCTTCGTGAGTTGCACGCCGTCACCGCCGCTCACGTGATACATCCACATTTCTCCTGAACCCAATGAGCGAGTGTTGCGGTAATGTTTGCGGGCAATCAAATACTGTCCGTCGGGTGTCCACACTGCGCCGTTGGTTTGGCGGTCCTTTTCTTTGGTCACCGAATGTCGTTCGCTGCCATCCACATTCATTACCCAAATGTTGTCGCAACCTTCGCGGTCGCTGGTGAACGAAATCTTCCTTCCATCGGGCGAGAATCGCGGCAGCACTTCATACGGTGTGCCTCCGCTCAGCAGTGTCGCTTCACCGCCTTCCATTGGCATAACATAAATATCGCCGAGCAGGTCGAACACTATCTTCTTTCCATCCGGACTCGCATCGACAGAAATCCATGTCCCTTCGTCTGTTTCAAACACAATCTCCTTTGACGGGCCGTGCGAAGCGGCGACATCCCACTTGTCTTCCTTCTTATCGTCCTTCACTGTGGAAGAGTCTTTGATGGACTGGCCGAAAGCGAGGTACGAAGCGAGCAACGAGAGCATGAAGAGACACTGTCGAAATCGGTTCACGATGAAGCTCCTTGTTGGTTTGTGTTGTGAAGGATTGCGAAACATGATACTCAGGAAAAGTCGAGGAGGCAAATCCCTAAAGTGCGAACTCTTTCAAGTTGTTGATATCGAAGACCAGAGAAGCTCAGTCGGAACTGCAAAGACGTTTTGCCCAAAGGGGATAACCTCATGACCTCGGTAGATTACGATGCCGCGGATGAATTTGTTTCCAGCGACATCGGCTAACGCCTTGAGTCCTGAGAGTGCCCTCGTGTCGATTGTTGTTGAGGTCTTTGCTTCGACACCAACAAATGCGACCGTCGGGCGCTTCGAGCACAAAATCAACTTCAAAAGTAGTGGTTGATAATCAACCACTGAGTAGATGATAATCAGCCATTGAGTGGATGATTATCATCCATCATCTGAGTTCGCCGAGATTCCTCATGACAAGCTTACCCCTCGTGCTTCACCTTGAATCCCTTCTTCATCCAACCCCTTGCGAACCACAAACTGATCGGGCTAAGCATCGCTATGAAACCGTAGATGAGCCACATCGTCTCGGTGTTCATCTGTTCGGGCGGAACATCCTGCGGACAATAGTGCATGAGGAACCAGCCAGAGTAAAGGCTCGTGACGACTTTGGTGAGGAACCACGGAAACTGACCGATGCCCATATAAATGCCGGTCATGTCTTTGGGCGCGATCTCTGCAACCCATTGCAAGAATCTCGGCTGCCACATGGCTTCGCCGATTGTCATGATAATGAGATATGCGAAGACCGTGTAGATGCTCGGTCCGAATGCGAGGATGAACGTTGGCGATGCCATCACGAGCGTTCCAAGAATCATCATCTTATACGTATCACTCTTGATGGTCAATGCCGCGACCATCGGGGTGAGAATGAAAATGAGAATCGGGTTGAAGTTGACGAAGAACTCGAAGTTCTCGCTCACGACGCCGGTGAAGGCGCGGCTGAAATACTGCGGCAGCGTGAGCCAGTTGTGTGCGAAGAGCGTTTGTACCGGAATGAGTATGAAGATGAAGAACATGAACCGATAGTCGGTGATCGGAAAATGTTTGACGTAGTACATGATCTGCTCGCCAAGCGGTTTCTTCTGTTGCACTTCCTCCTTCTTTTTGCTTTCCGTCCAGCCTGAACTTTCCATCGCGTCGTGCATCGCTTTTTTGGTGAGGATGAACGCGACAGCCGCCATGCCGACAATGGTCAGCGCAACATATACCCAGAACACGCCGGTGATGCCCGCGGCGCGACGCACAGGAGGCGAGATGAGACCGGGCAGGAAGCCGCCGAGGTTCATCAGCGCGTACAACATCGCATAGCCCATCGCCGATGTTTTTTCCGTCGTGAAGAACTTGACCGCGGCGTAGCATGCCGGCTGATAGATTCCGTAGCCGGCAACAATGCCGAGGAGGCCGACCATGGCAACCACGTGCGCCGATGACCACAGGCCTTGTGTGCCCGTAAGACCGGGACCAACAGCGAGAAGGATTCTTCCGACCAACATGGAAGCAAGCGCCACGAGTAACGCCCTGCGAGGCCCGACGATGTCAACGGTTGCGCCGAGAAAGAGCATCGCGAGCGTTATGCCCGCTGTTTGAAAGCCTACCATCCGGCCCGCGTCGATATCGTTCAGCCCGATGTAGTCGTTGAAGTAGATTGCTAGCAGCCCGACGACACCGAAGTACGTCAGTCCCTCAAGCACATACGAGAGATTCACGCCCCACAATGCCCGGGAGGCATGAAACAAATCAATGAATGGCTGCGTGACTTCAGACGCTGTTTTGCGAAAGATATTTTCCGGTTGTGCGGTAACTTGTGCGTCGGACATTGTGATACTCGTTTGATATTGGTGGGAAAAAGAAAAGCCTCGTGTAGCATTGATGGTGCGACAGAGGCTTAGTGCAAAGATCTTGATTTAAGATACGACAGAGGGAGGAGATTCCAAAATGCAAATTTCAAAAATGCAAACAAACCTCAAACCCCAAACCTAGCAGGCTGTTGAAAAAGGCTCTCATGTCATTCCGATGGAGCCCTTCGACTTCGCTCAGGGTAAACTCTTTCGACTTCGCTCAGCACAGGCTGCGCGACTGAGGAATCTCTCCCTTTGGAATCAGATTCTTCCGAAGGAATGCCTTCGGCACTCACCCGCCAAAGAGCGTCGGGATTCGTCCGAAGGACCCCTTTGGGGGAATGACATTGATCTCAGTTTTTCACTTTGATATTTGAGATTTGTTTGAGATTAGAGATTTGGAGCTTGATGCATAGCCAAGCGTGCTTTCCCTCAAGCAACAAGCAACTCGGGTTGCAATCCGTGACTGCCGAGCATCGCTCGGATCTCGTCGATGTAGATCGGATTCATGACGATGACCGCGTCGGGTTTGTAGCTGGCGAGAAAGTCGGGGCCGATCACTTTCTGTCCGGCGCCGGCGACAAACATGCCGTGCTTGCGCGGATTGATATCGACCATGTACTCGATGTTCGAAAACTCTCTCATCACATTGAGGAACGTGACGCCCTTCGATCCGCCTCCCCACGTAACGATGCGCTTTTCCTCGTCATGCAGCTTGTCAAATGTGCCTTGCCACATCTCGACTTTTGATTTGTAGTTCTCGCCAAATCGCTTCACCAGTGACGCAAGTTCTGTCATGCTGATGTCGAACGCATGATTGTCGATCTGTTTGTTGTTGCGCAGCGCCAGCTCGATGCCGAGAAACTGTCCGCCAAATTGTTCTTGAAGGCGAAGAACATCGAATCCGCCTTCCGCAAAGACTCGTGCGAGTGAATTGGCCGTGTAGTACGAGCAATGTTCGTAGATCAAATCCCACACGCCGAGATCGCGCAATGTCCAGAGCGCGTTGGGGACTTCGAAGTAGATGATTGCGTCATGTTTGTCACCGACAGCCATCCGCACATCTCCGACGAATTTGTTTGGCGTATCGATGTGCTCAAGCACGTGGCGGCACGCGATGAAGTGTGCATGGTAATGCGAATACTTGCTGGAGTAGAAATCCTGAATCACTTTGAAGCGTTCATGATTAGAGTTGGTCACCAACTCGGGCTGGAAGCTCGCGTCGAATCCGACGCCACGGTTCTCGCCGAGATCGCAGATCATTTTGAGGAAGTCGCCTTTGCCGCAGCCCATTTCGATGATGTCTTTGCCATGCAGGTCGTAACGGGTAGCGAGTTCCTGCGCCAATTGCTCTGCGAACTTCTGGAAGCGCGGAGAAAAGTGAAGTGAGTTCTCGTACGTCTGCGTGTATTCCATGAGGACAGGATCGAAGGCGTAGTTGAAAAGGTGTCCGCACTCGTTGCAGAAGCCGAGTCGCATGTCGCCGCGTGTTGTGGTGAGCGCCTCCTCGCGCGATGCGTGCAGCACGTTGCAAAAGACGGGTATGCTGTTCATCTCAAAAAAGAGATCGACGCGGGATGAAGCACAGACAGGACATTGGAGTTTCATTGTGCGCTCAGTACGATTGTTCGTGAACAGTTGAAGTAACGGCCGGCGAAACTGGTCCGTTATGCGAGGCGAGCGAGAATCTTTCTTCTCGCACCATCATAAGGAAGAAGAGGCTCTTGGAAAGTGCCATGAGTATTGCCATCCTCAAGAAGTGTTCAGTGTCGAACGGTCTGCCAGTCATGAATGCAATAGCGAGTCCCATCATCAATGCCGGCAGGACAATTGCAGCAGACGCGATCGCTGCGGAGATCAAGCGCCGGCGGCGCATCACGTAAACCATACGTGACGAGATGAGGCCAAGCGGAACAGTGACGATCAACGCAAAGAGGACTTCGTTGATGTCTGCAAACCGCGAAGTGATGTCGAGAGTTCGATAAGAGGGTAGGAATCGATTTGTCAATGCCAGCCCGGGACCAATCACAAACGTCTGCACGTTTTCCGGGCTATCACGATAGACGCGGAGAACCCACTTTTCGCATGTGATGAGTGCTCTGTGCTTCTTTGTGTCTTGAAAAAAATCGGGAACAACGAATTGGGGTTTGTTTCCTTCGAGGCCTGTCGCCATTGTTCGGAGAGAGATAATCAGGTCGGCCCCCATCTGTGTCAACGCAAGGTTTAGTTGCTCCGAATTCTTCGCGATGGCGATAAGGCTGCTAGGCGCATGCGAAGAGACAACGTCGCTTGCATAGGTAAAGTAGAGCGAGAACCGTCCGGTTGAAACGACGGACGAGGTAAGATGCTCGGCAGCGGATTTTGATTTCAACCACTTCACAAGTTCTTTGCGTCCACCCGCGACCGCTCTCCGCGTAACAAGCTGAGGCATGCCGGACACGCTGCTGTTCACGGGCGACGAATTTCGGATCTCATATTTACACACGAGATTGCTTTTGTCCGCGACGAAAAGCTCGTCTCGCGAAAACGTCTTTCGCACTTCATCATGGCTTGTTCCCATCCTGGAAATCGCGACTTCTGAAATCTTTCCGAACCATGGCCGCCTCCCGCTCGCGTCGTTGCCGATGGTGAACGAAGATGTTCGATCCCAGCCGGTGAATCGGCTTGCGTGAAGCAACGGAAACGACAGCATTGTAAAAAACGCGAGTAACGCGATGAATGCAGTCGCAAGCCGCGTGGTGGCGCGACTTCGAACGAAGCGATCTGCCATGCCGCGAATTCGGGCTTGTCCCAGGAACATCAGCACGAATCCGATTAATGAGCCGGCAGTGTTTGAGGCGATGTCAAAAATCGAAGAGAAGCGGAAGGGCAGAAACAACTGGAGTGCCTCGATGACACAGGAGAAGAGCGCTCCGCCCATCGTGACGAGGACGAACGACTTTCCGCCAGTGTAGCGCCTGAGGGCGAGTCCGCCAAAAATCATTCCCAACGGAACGAAGAGCACTACATTGACGATGATGTCATCCCAAAGACTCTCCGCCGGTAGAAACCTTTGGCCAACGAACGCGGCGAGCCTCGGCGTGAAGCCGAGCCTCGTGAAGTCAAATGGGAAGAGCGTCAACCCAAGAATGACGAGACTGACGACGATTGCGCTTCGTACCAGCACTTTGTTAAACGAGCGCTGATTGTCAGGCCCAGAAATGTCGGTCCTCTTCATCCTGCTACATCGTTTTCAATTCGGCCTTCACGCCCATCTTGTCGAGTTCATTCTGAATCTCATTCTTGTAGATCGGATTCATCGCGATCACGACGTCGGGTTGGTACTTCTGCAGAAAATCCGGCGTGACGATTTCCTGGCCCGTTCCCGCCATAAACGTGCCGCGCTTGAACGGATTGATATCGACGGCGTAGGGCATGATCTCAGTCGTGATGTTCAGCTTCGTAAGAAACGCGACGCCTTTCGATCCGGCGCCCCAGATCACGGCCTTCTGTCCCTTATCGACGATGCTCTTCAGCATGTCGCTCCAGATCTTCATGCGCTCCGGATATTTGGTGATGAAGTGTTGAACCAGACTTCGCAACTGATCCATGTCGTTCTCTTCCGGATGGAGCTTGGCGGGAACTCCGTTCGGTGGCTTTGCTTCGATCGTGAGATACTGATCGTCGTATTCGGTTGCGAGATCGAGTACGTTGAAGCCGCTCTTTCTGAAGAGCCGTGCGAGCGAGCCTTTGCTGAAGTACGAGCAATGTTCGTAGTAGATGTCCCAGAACGCGAGATCGCGCAAGACATACATGACGTTGGGAATCTGGAAGAAGATCGTGGCGTCCATCTTCTCGCCGATCGAGCGGCGCACCATGCTCACAAATTCCAGCGTGGGGTGAATGTGTTCGAGCGTCATCTTGCAGGCGATGAAGTCGCCCTTGAGGTGCGTGTACTTTTCAGAATAGTGATCGGCAATGAACTGCACGCGATCTTTTGCCGAACTCTCGATGCGATCTGGTACGTAAGCGGGATCAACGCCAATGCCGCGGTTGTTCCCCATCTCACACAACATCAAAAGAAAATCGCCTTTGTCGCAGCCGATCTCGATGATATCCTTGTCGTGAAGATTGTATTTGTCGATCAGTCGCTGTGCGAGCGCCGTGTGAAATTTGTTGAACGTGGAGGAGAAGCCTTGCGTTGCTTCGTAGCGCGCCGAGTACTCGTGCAGCGATGCATCGAACGCCGTGTTGCTGATGAACCCGCACGTATCGCAGAAACCAAGCTCAATCCGTCCTTTCGGATACGAGAGTGCCTCCTCGCGCGTTGGCATCAACAGCACGCTGTGCACCGGAACGCCCGTCGCCTCGTAGAAGATGAGCATTCCCGTGCTGCCGCAATTCGGACAGCTCATCGTGTCGTTCGTGTAGGGGAGAGTCGATGACTTGTTTCCGACGGACGTTTCGTTCATACGTGTGTTCTCTTTTGTGGTTGATTGGTGTTCGCAGAGCTACGGTTTGAATGGCAACAATATAATCAAATTCTCCCATCCGACAATAAGAGTCCCGCCTTTGAAGGGGCGGGACTCTCTTGCGAAAATCTTATCGAGTGATTGAATCTACTTCACGACCATCATCTTTCGGGTGATCGACGTTTCGGATGTGGTGAGTTTGTAGAGATAGATTCCACTCCCGAGGTTTGCTGCGTTGAACTGCGCGATGTGATAGCCTGCCGACTCTCGTCCATCGACAAGCGTGGCGACATGTTGACCGAGCATGTCGAATACTTCGATCTTCAGATGCGTATCCTTCGGAAGTGCATACTCGATCTTTGTCGTCGGGTTGAACGGGTTCGGATAATTCTGGCTCAGCGCAAAATCAGTCGGCATCTCTCGCTCGCCAACACTCGTCAGCGTGTTGATGAGGATTCCTTCGCTGTAGTTGATTGTCCCGTCGAGATCCATTTGCTTGAGTCGATAGTACCACGCTCCGTTTGCTGTGACGGCGTCCGTGAACGAGTAGTAGTGCGGATCGAGCGTCGTCCCGTTGCCGGCAATGAAGCTATTCGGAATCGTCTGATAGTTGTCCTGGTTGCCCAACGACTTTTGCACTTCGAAGCCAAAGTTGTTCGTCTCGCTCACGGTCATCCAATCCAGTCGGACTTGGTTCGTACCGGTGACCCGGCCAGTGAAGCTGCCAAGCTGAACCGGGACATCGCCGGTATTGCGGAAGTAGTCGATCAAGCCGGTGAACGCCGGCGGCGCACCGCCAGCGTTTCCTGCAAACGGCCCGATGGCTGTAGCGACAAGATCATGTGTGAACGTTCCCGCCGTCGTCCAACCAGAACCATCAGTTGAATATTTGAGCGTCCACGAATTGCCGTTGCGCGCCGCGCGAAGGTACAACGGAGACATGTTGATGCCGCCGATTTGGCCGTTGATGCGCATGCTCGCTGCGCCATCGGTGATGCTGATCGCATCGACAAACGTGCTAGTACCATTGGTATAGAAGTCGAACCGAAGAAGGTTCGACGCGTCTTGCTCAACCACAATACCATTTAATTGGTACTCGGCGTTCATCGAAGCATCGAACTTTGCCTCGACCTCGAAGGTTTGGATGTCCGTAATGGACTGCAACGCTCGCGGCGCCAAATTCTGATTGGTGTAGATGTCGTGAGAGGCGCCCGCGGGGACAGAAAGCGAAAGCTGCGTTCCGGTCATTCCCTGACTTGCATCGCCAACGTAATCAATAAACTCCCAGAGGCTCGCATTCAGCGATGGGGAGTTGAACTCATCGGAAGTAATTGTTGCCGATGGCGCAGGAGGCGGTGGAAGCGCGTTCTGGTATTTCACAAGGAAACCCGGTCCGGGCCACAGCATCTCGATGCCGTGATGTTGTGTTGTGCTTGCGAACACTTGAAACCTGTTCGTGCCGAACTTGAGCGCGCTGACCGGCAATGAAATGTCATTGAGTTTATACTGATATCCTGCTCCGATGTAATCGGGAACCTGATACTCATTTACTTTGTACCAATGCTCATCGCCGTCAGTATCGTTGCCATTCCATGTTGCGATCATCATTCGTGCTGCCTGCGCAACGGCGGTGCTATCCTGAACTGGGATTTTGAAGTTGCAAGACTTCGTCAACCCAGCCCGTGGCCAAAAATTCTCCGGGACATTGGATGGTTTGTAGAAACGCACCGAACCGGAAGCTCTTTGGAATGTCAGATTGTCGACGATGGGCATAACGTACCAGACGCCATCGTTGTCCTGGACGCGTGCCATCACCTTTACGCTGCCGGCAGTTTGGTCGGGCAACCATTCCGTGTTCCATGTGACCGTGTAGGGCGAGGTTGTGGCGGTACCGAGGTGATTCGCGATATCGAGTACTGTGCCGCGGCGGTAGCTGCGGTGCCATTCTCTGTATACGCCGTCGCCATCAAAATCCGGTCCATCGTAGTAGCCGAGGAATTCCACCTTGGCGATTCCCGCCGCTCCGGACGCGGCAGCAGTAACGCTTGGGTTGTCGCCAAGCGTTGAGCCGGTCGCCGGCGTCGTGATTGTCCCGGTCGGATGAGGCTTGCTGCCGTCATAGTAGATTCGCAATGTCATCGCGTACCAACCCCACTGACCCCAATTGAAGTAATAGCAGGTCTGGTTGTCGCATGATCCTTGCAAGGTGTTGGTCCCGCTGACGAGGTTGCTCAACGGAATGGAAACTGTGATGTTCGGCTGCTGAATGTAACACTCACTTGCCGTGGGTGTTGTTGCTAGCTCCGGGACCGGGATGGAATCAAGCTGGCCGTTGAAGCGCAGGATTTTGTCCTGCGTCCCGAGATGTCCGCCCCATCTGTCGATGACAAGCTCCGCCTTTGTTGCGAGGGCGAGGTCAACACCGTTGAATGTAATGATCGGATTTGGAAGAAAGCCTGACGCAGGCGGCCCATACGTTGTGCCGGGATCTGTCACTCTCCAACTTTCACCGCTCAATGCAAGTGAGTACTCCCTATAAATTTCGCCTGGTTGTGGCTCTGTGAATCCCGCAAGGGAGAGGTTGAACGCAAAGACAATCACCGCCAAGACACAGAAGATGTTTCGAAGAACGGGGCAACCTAACATTATGAACTGAACTCCTATCGTGACTACTTTATCAACAATAATCGCTTTGTCAGCGAATAAGCTTTTCCCGCGGAATTTTTTGCATCAAGCCGGTAGATGTAAACGCCGCTGCTCATCTGTTGGCCCGATGTATTTGTTCCATTCCAGCGTGCCGTAAAATACCCAGCTTGTTGGTTTGCATCTGTGAGAGTAGTCACCTCGCGGCCGAGCAGATCAAGCACCCTCAGCGTCACTGCTGACTGTTCTGGAAGGGAGTAGTTGATGGTTGTTGCAGGATTGAACGGGTTTGGGTAGTTCTGGCCCAATGTGAACTCAGATGGGACTACCGATTCGGATGCTGATGTCACACGGGAATAGCGGACAGAAATTGCGGGGCCCGGCCACATAATTT
The DNA here is from genome assembly GCA_016218065.1 of Ignavibacteriota bacterium. Taxonomy (GTDB): domain Bacteria; phylum Bacteroidota; class Ignavibacteria; order UBA10030; family UBA6906; genus CAADGV01. The sequence goes on from JACRFA010000246.1 coordinate 12,747, forward strand.
CAACGCCATGATGGATCGATCCCGAAAAGAATGAGAAGATGTTGTTGCCCGAGACGAGAGCTGTCGTCGGTACAGTGATCTCATTGTACGCGTAATAATGATTCTCGCCGACGATCGGGGCATTCCACCCATTGATTCTCTTCCAGTGCGTGCCGTTGCCCTGACAGTCAACGCAGTTCCAAGTTGCGAGGTGCAGCTTCGCGGCTGTAGCGAACGTGAGCGTGTCCGTGGAAGGAATTGGGATGGTGCAAGATTTTGTGTTGTTATCACGAACCCAGAAGCTTTCCGAGACATCGATGGGTTTGTAAAGTTTGACGGAGCCGTTTGTTCTCAGGAACGTAAGACTATCGACGATGTTAGTAACGAACCATATTCCACTGTTGTTGCGGATGCGAGCTACGAGTTTGACGCCGCGTGTCGGTTGATTGGGAACCCAATCTGTGTTCCACACAACTTGCCATGGCGAAGCAGTGGCAGTTCCGACAATTCCTTTTGCCCTGACTTCAGCGTCCCAGCCGCGATGGTAGTGTCGTTGCCAATCGCGATAGATTCCATCTCCGTCAACATCATAGCCTTCGTAGTGTGCGAGGAATTCTACCCGGCTAATACCCGTGCTGCTCTGAACGCTGGCCGCGATCGTCGGGTTATCGCCGAATGTTCCGCCCGTTGTGTGCGACGTAATCTGTCCGGTTGCATGCGTCTTCGACGGGCTGAAATAAACGCGAACAAGAATTCCATACCATCCCCATTGTCCCCAACCGAAGTCGAAACACGTCTGGCCGCCGGATGTTCCTTCGATGAGATTGTTGCCCTGGATCAGATGCGCGAGCGGAACGTCGATCGTGAGGTTGTATTGCTGATTGTAGCACTCTCCGGATGTTGGCGTGGTTGCCAATTCCTGAATAGGGATCCAAGCATTGTTATTGAACCTCATGCGCTTTGTCGTCGTTCCGGGATGGCCGCCCCACTGATCGATAATTGCTTCTGCGCGTACCGCTCCTTGCAGATCGGCAATGTTGAGGCTCAAGATTGAGTTCGGCAGATATGCTCGCGCCCCCGAGTTTGGCGCGTTGGGATCGGTGACGCGCCAATCCTTTAAAGACCCGGGGTCCAGTATCTTGTAGTAGTCCCGATAGATCTCGCCGGGTTGAGGTTCAGTGAATCGGGCGCTTGTGGTGTGTGTGAGAACGAACAGCGTAAGAAGTGTCAGAACGACGTTCAACGGCTTTGCAGATCCATTTCCTCTCTTCATATCTCCCCCTGGTGCAAAAAAAATTTCGAACTCAGCCCACGGTTTGCTCCTCGATCCGCTCAGATCGAGTTCTTTCCCCAGGGTCATTTGACGCTATCTCAGTAACAGCATCTTTCGTGTCGCAGCAAACGTGCCAGCGGTGAGCGTGTAGAAATAGACTCCGCTGGTGTAATTGCGTGCGTCGATTGTTACTTCATACGTTCCCGCATGAAGTTCGGTAGAAATGGGCCGTTCCAGTTCAGACCCCAGGATGTCGTATACTTTCAATGTCACCTGAGCAGTGTTCGGCACGGAAAACGAAATTGTTGTGGTGGGATTGAAAGGGTTGGGATAGTTCTGGTTCAGCTCGTATCGTACCGGCGCCTCTCCGGTTCCTTTCGTCTCAACATCGGCAGTCTGATTTGTCAGGTTCTCGTACAGGAGAACGCGCGGGTTGTCCCACCCGATCGAAATAATGTCGAGGTCACCGTCGTTGTCGATATCGACGATCTGCGCGCCATCGTGATGTTCATCGCCGGTAGAGACGACCACCTGATTCCAGCTGCCTCCGATGCCATCGACATTCTCGAGAACAACGAGCCTGGCGGTTGCCGGCACACTCAGGTTGTGCTCGCCGACGACGATATCTATATCACCATCATGATCGAGATCGCCGACATCAACGCTCATCGGACCGGTGAGCGAAGCCGAGACGATGTGTTCAGTCCATGTTCCGTTGGGATTCACAGGCTGTTCGTACCATGCAACTTTTCCGACAACGCTGATCGCTTCGAATCCGACAACAACATCCATTCGTCCATCGCGATTGATATCGGCGAGCCTGCTTCTATCAGGGTCGCCAACGGTTGAATTCAATGTGAGCAATGTAAACGCCGACGAATCATTGCGCAGCCATTTTGTTCCGAGCACGATGTCCTGCTTCCCGTCGCGGCCAATGTCCATTACGTTGATCTCTTCGTCCTGTGAACTTGTTGAGACTCTCCGCCAAGTCCATTGCGCAGTTACTGGGTCTGCGGGCACAGTCAGCGACTGAATGCCTTTTCCTGCCTGATGCCACGATAACGCGACCTCGCGTTGGTTGCCGTGAAGAAACCGCGTCAACGCGACGCCCTGAAGAAAATCTCCATCGCCTTGCTGGATGTTTGTCAGAATCGTGAATGCGCCGGAGCCGTTGTTCTTCGCCCAGACGAACTCAGCATTCGCTTGGCTGCCGATACCTTTCGTGCCGAGAACATCGAGCGCTCCGTTATTGTCAAAGTCATGAACCAGCGCCATGTTGTTCAGCGGTGAGCCGATCGTGGTCCGCGTCCATGTGCCGCTTGCTGCGCCGGGATTTTTGTACCAATGCCCTCCGGTGATGATGTCGGGCTTACCGTCATTGTCCATGTCGCCCGACGTTATGAAGACTGCACGCCACGGCTTGTTGCTGTCGATGACGCGTCGTTGCCACCGGTTGAGGGGATAGGGAACAGTGCGTGATGTGCCGTTGTTAATCCACACGTCGAGCCGCGGCGCGTCCCAGTTGAACGGCTTGCCGAGAATGTCGAGATCGCCATCGCCATCTAAATCGCCAAGTTTTGATTCGTGATTGCCGATTCCTGTTGCAACCTCCTGCAAGGTGAAGCCGCCGTTTCCATCACCCCAAAAGATCCGCATCTTGGCGTCGGAGTTGCCTCCGTTCAGTCGCATCTCCGCGCTGAAGATGTCGAGGTTGCCGTCGCGATTGATATCGGCAATCTGCAACGAGTGGCCGTGATCGACATTCGTGCCGAGGAGATCACGACGCGTCCACGCGCTGCCGTTCCACTCGTGGTACGTGATTGGTCCCGCAACATCTCCCGCGCAGAACACCACTTCGGGTCGCCCGCCTCGCTTCAGTTGTCCGACCGCCGCGCGGCTGAACTTCTGGGTGTTGTCGATGACCTCGACCGCGTAGCTTGTCCCTCCGGTGTGCTTAAGCCAGCGACCGGCTCCGACGATATCGATCTTGCCGTCATTGTCGATGTCGCCGGAGGCAAGTCCTTCGTGCGTGACCGGGTCAGAGGAGTGAGAGAAGATGGGCGTGAAAGTCCAGGGCTGCGTGGCTCGTGGATCCGCCGGAATCTCGGCAAGCATCAACGAGCGGGAGTTCTGGTTCCAGAACGCGAGCTCAGTTTTTCCATCCCCATCAAAGTCGCCAAACATCTCGTCGTGATGATAGGATGTGCCGGTATTCTTGATGAGCCGACGGGTCCACGGTGTGTTCACAGAATAGTTCGGATAAGGATTCTCCCACCACCAAACTTGATTGCTCCCGGAGTCTCCGCCGAAGACGATGTCATCATCGCCATCCTGATCAATATCGTAGTATGCTCCTCCGGCTTCAATCCGAAGGGCTGCGTTGTCGACGATGTACTTGGTCCACGTGGTGCCTGTTCTCCGAAACCAGACAACGGAGGGAGCCGCGCTTCTTTCACCGATGACGAAATCGGAA
>JACRFA010000239.1 GCA_016218065.1 Ignavibacteriota bacterium
CGAAGGATATTTTGCGCGATTGAAGCAACGCTATCGACAACATCGAGGCCTCTCCCCGCAAGAGCGAGAGGCTTATTTCCGATGGTTCGTTCATCTTTGTCCAAGGTAAAAGTGCAATACCTTTTGAACATTATTCCCATTGCGAGGCGCCTTTTTGCCGAAGCAATCTCAATCACTGTCGGCAAGATTCTCCGAGAGATTGCTTCGCCCTTGAAAGCGGGCTCGCAATGACAGTGAAGCCTTCATTCTTACTTCTTCGGCGCGACCGAAAGGATTTCCTGTATCGTCTTCTCGTCGGCGTTCAATGTACCGGATGCCGGCAGACGCGGAACGAGGGTAGCCCAGTTGGAATCCTTCGCGAAGACTTCCCGGAAAATCGGAAGCGACTCTTTCACCCGGCCTGCGTTGACGAGCGCCGTCGCATGCCAGAACTTCATTTCGAGATTGTTTGGAAACATCATCTCCGCGGCGCTGTACTCGCGCAGGGCGCCATCAACATCGCCGTGTTCGACGGCAAGGTCGCCCGCGTTCATGTGGTCGTATGCGCGATGAACGTTGACAAGTCGGCGCAGTTCCTTCAGCGGTTCCTCATGGTCTTCTACACGCAACTCCATCATGCGGTCGGCCCACGCCTTGCCGGAAGATTTTGCCTTGACAATCAGAATGGCGGCGGACTGTTTGCCGCGAATGTCGCCGCCAACGGACTGTGCAGCATCGAGCGCGGCGAGCATTCGCTCCGCCAAATCTCCGTTCGCACGTTCAAATGCTTTCGACATCGCAGGCCAGACTTTGTCGTTCAGCATGAGGTTGGCTTGCACAGAGTAGTTCTTACCGACAATGTGACCTGCGCTCTGTATGCATTTGCTGCCGGTGTGGGCGGCGACGTTTCCGTTGGCATCGATGAATGCGACCTGACGAACATCCTTGCCGGGATCTGTTGTCAGTAGACCATCGAGTGCTTGCTGCGCAGTTTTTCCTGCGCGCATCAGATCGAGTCCCAGCGGTCCGTACGCGGGATCGACAAACGATTGCGTGGCGACTGCGCCAACGCCGGCTTCCGCCCACGTGACAAGCGAGCCGACGCTGAACCAATGCGACTGAACGCCAACGCCGAGATCGCCCGTTACGGAATCGCGTGCGACGATGGAGTATGTGTGAACGGGGCGTGCTTCTGGCTGCGCCAAAGCTCCGCAAGAAGCAAGGAGAAGAAGGAGAAGAAAGTATTTCATATCGGATGCGGCAAGTGGATTAGTGAAAGAGATAAAAACGATCTCTATTTGGTGACGGACAACTACGGCTTTGAGTTCGTCGCGTTGCTTATCTTGCAAACTGTCCGGCAATCTCGCCGATTGAAGCAGCATCAACAGCGAAGCGCAGAACGAGTTGCCACTTGCCCTTCTTCAGCGAAGTAAGCTGTTTCGCGGTTGCGCTTTTGTAGTCGCTCCAAACCTCATGAACACGCGACAGATAGTCTTCAACGACGGCGACGCGCCGCTCATGTCCCCGTTGCTCGGCGAGTTCGACGCAATGAGGATCGTACACCTGCCGCCCCTGCGAATCTGCGACAGTCGGGCACTCCTTGATCGCCCTGTCGATTGCTTCGCCTGCGTCCTGAATTCCGTTCTCCAGTTCACGACGGAGTTTCTCGAGGAACTTCAGATGAAGACTTCGATGTAGGTTCGCGATTTCCTCCCGATCGTTCGTATCCTTGTCGGCGAGGGAGGAGAGCCGGTTCAGCATGGGCCGCAGGAGTGTGTCAATCTCAACGGGACATCGGACGACAGCTTCTGCAACATCCTGCGGCGGATTCGGAATTTGTTGCAGTAGATCTTCCGGCCTCTGCGCAAATCCGACGCTCACAACAATCATCATCACAACAAAAAAGAAATGCTGTTTCAAAAGCAGCTCCTGAAATTTCGGAGAGAAGTTTCCGATTGCATCACTGCGGCATCGGCAAGATCGCGTGCAGCATCATCATGAAATGACTGAATGTGCCGGCGAGGACAAACAGATGCCAGATCTCGTGAAAGCCAAACGTGCGGGGAAACGGATTGGGCCATTTCATCGCGTAGATGATCGCGCCGAGGGTGTAGAACGCGCCGCCCAGAAAAAGCCAGACGATTCCTTCGACCGAGATTGCGCGAACGAGCGGAACGATAGCCGCAACTGCAATCCATCCCATCAACAAATACAATGATGTCGCAAGCCAGCGCGGCGCATTGATCCAGAGGAGCGAGAAGCAGATGCCGACGATCGCAACCATCCAGACGAGAATGAACAACGTCGTACCCCACGTTCCGCGCAATCCAACTAAACACACCGGCGTGTAAGTTCCGGCGATCAGAATGTAGATCATCACGTGATCGATCCGTCGCAGCAGGGTTACCGTTTTTTCGGAAGCGCGCAGCAGATGGTACAGCGCGCTTGATGAGTAGAGCATAATCATGCTTGCGCCAAACACCGAGAACGCCGCTACATGCACCTGCTTCTGCTCGGCTACGGCGAGCAGAACGAGGAGAATCAAACCGACAACAGCCAGAAGCGCGCCGACTGCGTGGCTGATCCCACTTACTGGCTCACGGAACAGACGAACGGGAATTTCAGCTGACGGGCTTTGCATGGCTGTCTATGATACGCAAAGGCACTCTGCGAATCAATCTGTTTCCTTTGTTGCTTCTCCCATTCTCCTTCAGTAGATTTGGCTCAGCACATCATACTCACCATCTTCCTGATTAACTATGGCAACGAACATTCCCACTTCTCAAGACCCGGTCATAGCAAACCAACCGGCGCAGACTCAGAAACCGAAGAAGAGATTCCGTTGGAAGCTGTGGCTGTTTATTGTTTTGATTACGCCCATCATTCTCTTCTCGTTGTACATGTGGTTTGTGTTGACGTGGAGTTACTCGACGGGTGAGCGTGCAGGCTACGTCCAAAAACTTTCGAACAAAGGTTTCATCGCGAAGACGTGGGAGGGCGAGCTGGCAATGGTTTCCATGCCGGGAACAATGCCGGAGATTTTCTTCTTTACAGTCCGGTCGGATGAAGTCGCACAAAAGATCAACGCCAGTCTCGGCAAACGCGTGAAGCTCTCGTACGAGCAACACATCGGAGTGCCAACGAGGTTTTTTGGCGAGACGGAGTACTACATCGTCGATGTAGCAGTTGTTGAGTAGCGGATATCGACGCTTCGCGTCTGTGCTGTTGCGTGCAGCGATGAGTTGCTGATTGCTGTACGATTATTCCAGTCCTTTTCCATACAGTCGAAAACACAAGTGGGAGAATCGTCAGGCCGAGCATGATTCATGACAGATTCTGGTGGACGTTGATGAGCATAGGCGTGATTACCGTGATGAGCGGGATTGCGCAATGTGTTGTGCCTGATTTTCTGTTGCAGGCGCTCTCTCCCGAGTTGACGAGCACGAGCAGACATTTCCTATTGGTCACGGGCGTTCTCACCGGCTCGTTTGGCGCTTTGCTGATTCATGCGTTGAGGACTTCCGATTGGCAGCATGTAGCGTTGTTGTGGATTGGCATTCAAAAAATCCTGGCTGCTGGTGCAGTCGGGATCGCGATTCGTGCGAAGATGTTTTCGACGCTCGCTTTGCTGGCGGCAGGGTTCGATCTTGTTGCCGGCGTTATGATCACCGCCTTTTGGTTCTGGATCCGACAACAAGCGCGCGCGCCTGATCGAATCCGCGAGCCGCTTGCATCATCTGAACGATAAACGAACGCGCGTCCTCAGTAATTCACGCTGACACGCGGCGGATCTCCATGCGACCACCTCGCATTATCTCACCATAGAAAGGACACCGCAATGTCCGCAACGAATCGAGTCACGGAGTTCATGGTCGGCGATATCTCACCGGATTACGTGCAGGTCGAGTCGATCAAGAAGGCAAGTGACGATAAGGAGAAGCAAAGTCAGATTGAGAAGGCGATAGAGGAGTTGTCGCGCCGCGCGCAGGCGTTCTCGTCGAATCAGGAATTCTGGAACAGGCTGCTTGCCCTTCTCGGACTCGTGCGCACAGCGACGAACGAGAAGAACTGGATTCCCGCGCAGCAAATGTTGACAGAAGCGACGGTGCTCGTCAACCGTGCGATCTCCAGTCAGGCGCTCGGGCGCGTGCGTGTGCGACTGGCGCTCGCGCCGCTCATCTGGTTTGCGCTGCTGTATGGTTTCCAGGCGTTGACGCTCTCGTTCAGATCGCCGGATGGATCGTACATGCTCATCACGCCTGAATACTTTCCCTATCTCTGGCTCGGCATGCTTGGCGGAACGACGATTGTGTTGTGGGGAATTGTGAAGCACGGCGTCGAGATGACGTTCGACCGTTCGTACATCATCTGGTACCTGCTGAAGCCGTTGCTTGGCGCGATCATGGGCGTGATCGCGGTGCTGATTGTTCAGGCCGGCTACTTTGCGCTTCAAGGCGATGTCAACGTGAAGCATCCGACCTCGCTGCTTGTGCTCGCATTCATCGGAGGCTTCAGCGAACGGTTCTTCATTCAAACAATCGACCGCGTCATCACCGCACTTCTCGGCGGAGAGAAGGGTGCATCGGGAAAGAATTCCTCGGCGCAGTATGCAGGGCAAGCTCAACTGCCGACGGGCGGCAACGGAGCAAAATAGGTTCTTCATTCACCACAAACAACACGGGAGAATATATGGCACTGAATAAGGTTCCGATCAAAGCTGGGGGAGGAGTTGTTCGTGTTGAGATTGCGTTCGGCTTCGCGCAAGTCGGCGCGTACACACTGAAACTCTGGTATCAATCGGGTCAAGGAAAAGTGTTGGGCGAAGGCGTGAACACCGATCTGACGCCCGATGTGTTTGATTTGCCGAAACCGCCGAAGAGTAACATCGGCAGAATTCTGGATTGTGTTGCGACAGTTATTGCGCCCAATCCGAAACCGGGCGAGCGTTATCGCGTTGATATGATTGTCTGGCAGGATGGAGCGGAATGCGGTCGTGAGTTTGATGAAGGCCCGTTGAGCCGGAAGTCAATCTCGACCAGGCTCGCAGTCGAACTGCTCGCAGTCGAAATCAGAGCGAAGTGAGGCTGCCATGAAAACACTTTGCTCTGTTCTGTTAGTGATGATGGCTTCGACAGCCCTTCGCGCACAGGATCCCGATCCCGCGAGCATACCGACTCAAACTGCACGGCTCAACTTTGCCGTGCCCGACGCGCCGGCGTTTACGATTCTGAACTTTGCCCC
>JACRFA010000247.1 GCA_016218065.1 Ignavibacteriota bacterium
AATAATGAGGGTTCATAATTCTTTAGAGGTCAATCTGGACGCCAAAATACACCTCGCGCGGGATGTCATAGAACCAGCTGCCATCCGCTCCGAGCGCTCGCTTGTAGGTACCTGTCGGATCTGGACCAGAAGAAGGTCCTGTGCCCGAGATCGGGTTCTTCAGCGTTGTGCCATTGCCGTTTGTTGATTCCCAGATCTGAGCCCCGCTTACCGTGTTGTCGTAGCCGATAATGTTGACCCAGTTGAAGAGATTCTTCACTTCTGCAAATACGGCACATCGTACGCCGCTAAACTCGAGACCCTTTTCAAGACGCAGGTCAACCATCTTGTTGGCCGGCGCTGTTGCCAGGAGCCTGCCCGCTACACGCGCATCCTCGGGAAAGGCGATCGGGTAATAGAAGCCGCTCTGGAAAGTACCACGCGAGCTCAGGATGATGTCTTCGGGAAACTCAACCGCCAGCAGAAACGAAACACGATGAGTGCGATCATATCCGCCGGTGAGTGTACTCTGAGTACCAATGATATCGTTCTGAACTTTGTTGTAGTACGCAAAGTCGCCGAACGGAAGTCTGTTCGCAAACTTGGCCGAATCGGCAGCATTGAAGAGCGTTGGCTGTGTTGGATCATTCCCCGTCCAGCTCGACCCCTTCACGTAGGTGTAGGCGTACGTTAAACGGCCGCTGACATTGATGAACTCAAAGTAGCGCTTGCGGGCAGCTTGAAGACTGAGCTCAATACCACGAGCATCTGCATACTGCGAGTTAAGCCACCACACAACCTGGCCGGTCGGGAGGTTCATCGAGACCGCTTGGTAAGAAACGTTTTCCACATCGCGCATGTACGCAGTGAAATTCAGACCCAACACGTTGGGGAGGAACTCCCATTGCGCGCCAATTTCATAGTTGGACGATTTTGTCAAATCCTGGCTCAAGCTGACGAAGCCCGGGATACTTGTTATCGCGCCAAACACCGTGCGATTACTCGCGAAGAGTCGCGAAAACGGCGGCGGAATAGCCTGACGTGAATAGCTATAAAACATTGCCGCGGTTTCCGAGATAGGATGGGAGACGCCGACACGCGGCGACACAAACCAATACGGAGAAACGTTGCGGTCGGAACGACTCGTTACATTCGCGCGAAGCCGTTGTCCGTCGATCAGAATCGTGTCGGCAAACGCCGGGCTATAATAGTTCCGGTAGTCCGCTGCCTTGGGATCGAACCGTTCAACGCGCAGACCGAGGTTGATCACGAGTCCGCTAAACTCCATGCGGTCGGAGGCATAGGCAGACAGCTCGGTCGGATAGAATCGATATGTATCCTGCATGAGCCTGGCTCGCGTATCTGTTACGTCCGATCCCAACATGCTGACCCGCAGCATCTTGCTGATGTCATGGAATCGGAATTGAAAACCTGCCTTCAGTTGGTGATTATAGTCCACCTGGCTCGTCAGGTCTCCCTTCACTGTACGGGCAGTCGCGCGAGAGTTCTCATAGTAGAACTGCGGGCGTGAGATGTACGCCTGTGTGTTCCCGATGCTCATGGGAGTATTGATTTGGCTTGGGCCTGCTTCGTCTCCGATCCGGAAGAACTTGCCGAGGTCCACTCCTGCCTTGGAGATGTACTTTGCAATTTCCTCAGGCGTGCTCATTTCGATGAAATCTCCGGACTCGTTCAATGCGCAATAGCCATCACCATTGCCGTCGGTGTACCCCGCGCGGTAGTTGTGATATGTCTGGCTGGCTTGCACTTCATAGAACGTGGAGGGATTCAAGACGTGTGTCATCTTGAGACTGCCGACCCAATCTAATCCGTCGTTTCTCGGAGTGCCCTCGAGGAAATAGCGTGTCTGGTCGGCATAGGAACTGTTCTTCCATCCGAACAGCTTCCCCTTGTCGTCGACGACCCCGAAGCCCGTCAGCTTGATCGAACTTGTGAGATTGTAGATTGTTTTGAGCGTGATATCCGCTTCACGGTTACGCTCGTTCGGGAAGTATCCGTGCGAATCAAAATATCTTCCTGTCATGAAAAAGCGCCAATCCTCAGCAATGTTTCCACCAATCGAAGCTTCGATATCAAGCAACGGCTTGTTGTTATTGCTGTACCTCCCCGGCGCGTAGACGTATTTGCCAGATCGGATACTGTCTGCACTCAGTCCGTTCACCAGCGACGTCGGAAGAGGCAAGCCCAGATTCACGAGCGAGTCACGCTGACGTCGCTCGCCACCGAGACGGGTGTTGGTCGTATTCTTATCTGCAAAGTATATGTAATCGAGATTGTACACATCGGGGCCGTTGTAGCGAAGGCCGCCGAACTGGCTGACCCGGGCCTGAAGACCCGCGGAAAGGGGTCCGTTTCCTTCCTTCAGCGAATAGACGATTGTGCCTGCTGTCGCAGATGGGTTCTCGGCGCCGGCCGCGCCAGTATTCAATGAGAACTGCTCAACGCTGGAAAGATTCAGGTTGGTATTAGTACTCAACTGGCTGTTCGAGTTGTTGCGCACTACGCTCGCTGACGACCGTATGATCGCTTGATTGCTATTGTCGGCAGCAAACTCGTAAAGCTGGTTGGTAATGTCGACGCCTTCCACGATAGTCTTTGTTTCCGTGATTTGGCCGCCTCGCACGAACCCTTTGAACGCGCCGGGCGTCATGTTCAGCAGGTCGACCACGCTCACTGTCGGAAGTTTCTCAATCTCATTCGACGTGATCGTTGTCTTGGTCGACGTCCGATTCTTGTCCACCACGCGTCGCTCTGCGGAGATGATCACATCGCCCAACTGCAGCGCCTCACTCCGCAAATTGATATTCAATTCCTGAATCTGATCGAGCGTAACCGTTACCCCCTCGATCCGTAGTTTGGCAAAGCCCACCGCCGAGCCTTGCACGGTGTAGGTCCCGGGGGGCACGTTCAAAATGTAATAGCGGCCTTGCGCGTCGGCCGCGCTGCCCAGCGTCGTACCAACAAGCACGACGTTGGCGCCCGGTATGACCTCCTTGGTATCAGCGTCGCGAACCGTACCAGCGATCTTGCCATTTGCGGCAAACACCGGCGGTACGGAAATGACCACTGAGAGGAGCAGGAACCACAGAAACTTGTACCAATGATGCAGCATGTTGTTCCTCCTTACTATGTTGATGGGTTATGAATGGGTAAAACTGGTGGTTCTACAACAATCACTAGTGATATGATACTCTTCTGAGAAAAGCCGATTGCACGTGAGCCGTTCGTATGCATATCTGTCGAAGAAGAAAGAGTGCTTCACACCGTGCATCTGTCGCATGCGATTGTGGGCCTGTACAGTGGGCCTGCGTCCCGGGTGCTTACGGTGTTTGCCCTTAGGTATTGCTCTGAGGTTTGTGAGAAGAACGTTGAATCGAATTCATCCTGCGTCGATTGTCAGGAGTGTAATCCACGCAAGGACGTCGGAACGGATGCGTTTCACTAATAGAACGCTGTTTTGTTAATTAATTATACTATATTGACCTGCCATTGTCAAGCGAGAATCCAAAATAATTCCTTTCACTTCACGCACAACAAAGTATTATCTTTAGGGAGATGGTAGCCGCCATGCTCCATTCTGGCCTCACATCGTTCAATGCGCGCAAAGAACATCGGACAGCAGCACACCGCTTCTTTATTCATTCAGGAGATGAACACTGCAATGCAGATTGCTGACCTACAACGAATCGAAGGGCGACGATACCCAGCCCGACGCCGAACACAAAATCTTGTCGGCGGTGCTTCACCAATCCAGATGAAAAATTTTTGCATGGGTTTCGTAACACTCGACCCCGACGGCGGACAAGTTCCCTGGCACAACCAGGAACAAGAAGAAATCTATTTCGTTGTGGAAGGTGCAGGCGAAATGTGTCTGGGCGCCGAGCGCCGGACACTCTCGTCCGGGCAGGCGGTGAGCATTCCACCCGGTGTGTTTCATCAATTGACGAACACGGGATCGACGCCGATGCAGATGATCTACTGTTACGGACCGGCCGGCGATGTCGCTCACTGGCGACAGGAACTCGAAGGCACACTTCCACGCGCCGGAATCGATGCGCCACCCTTGCCCGAAGGAGCACATCCGCAATGCACAGAGGTATTTTGATTTCGTACTCTCACATCTTGGAGGCCCTGTGAAACACTCGACTGAACACAGAGTTGGCATTATCATGAACGGCGTTACCGGCCGCATGGGGATGAATCAGCACCTTCTCCGCTCGATTGTCGCAATCATCCAACAAGGCGGCGTGAAGCTAAGCAATACCGAACACATCATGCCTGATCCGATTCTTGTTGGACGCAACCGCGAAAAACTTGAATCACTTTCGTCGTCATCCGGCATCTCAAAGTGGACCACAGACCTTGACAGTGCGCTTGGCGATCCATCCTACGCCATCTACTTCGATGCGCAAACAACATTGCGACGGTACGAGAATGTGATGGACGCGATCAAGGCAGGCAAACACGTTTACTGTGAAAAGCCAACGGCAGTGAGCACCGAACGCGCGTATGAACTCTATGTAGAGGCAGAAAAAAAACGCGTGAAGCATGGCGTCGTCCAGGACAAGCTCTGGCTTCCCGGATTGATCAAACTTCAATCGTTGAATGAAAGCGGCTTCTTCGGGAAGATACTCGCGATACGTGGCGAGTTCGGATATTGGGTATTCGAAGGACATAGCGTTCCTTCCCAGCGACCATCATGGAACTATCGGAAAGAGGATGGCGGAGGAGTCATCGTGGATATGCTGTGCCACTGGCGCTACGTGCTTGATAACATGTTCGGCAAAGTGCGATCTGTCTCATGCCTGGGTGCAACACACATCAAAGAACGCTGGGACGAAAACGGCTTGCCATACAAATGCACAGCCGACGATGCAGCATACGCGACGTTTCAACTCGACAATGACATCATTGCTCACTTCAACTCCTCCTGGGTCACGCGCGTCCGGAGAGACGATCTCCTCACGTTGCAGGTTGATGGAACGAAAGGCTCGGCCGTCGCGGGTCTGCGCAATTGTCTTATTCAACCATACGAAGCAACACCGCGGCCTGTCTGGAATCCTGATATTGAACAACCTATCGACTTCTACAAGAATTGGATCCCTGTGCCGTCTGCCGGCGAATATGATAACGCATTCAAAGTGCAGTGGGAATTATTTCTCAGGCATGTGATCAAAGACGATCCGTTCCCGTGGAATCTTCTCGAAGGAGCAAGGGGAGTTCAACTTGCGGAGAAGGGAATTGAGTCATGGGAAAAGCACTGCTGGTTGGATATTCCGGAGCTTAAGGCAGTCTAGAGAATACTGAGTCCCATGGATCCGATGGTCGATGCAATCAATCACGCATTTCCCATCTATGCGATGTTCGGCGTTCTCACGCGTCGTCTTCGTCATGGTCTTCAAAGCCGAAACGAAAAAAAGGGTCATTGGAGGAAATCGAAGTGTCGTGGTAGTGCGCTGATCGAAATGCCCGTCGATTGTCTCTCACACCTTCGGAGAAAGTAATATGATTTTTCCAGGACGAACCTCCCTTCTCGCTTTGCTTTTTGTGTTCATCGCCTCTCATTCCTTCGGGGCCGAGCGGGCCCATCCTCGCCTGATGGCCGATCAGGCAGAAATCGACACTGCGAAGAAGTGGATAAAAACATACCCCTGGTACAAATATATCTTTGATGAGCACAAGAAAGAAATCGATACGTTTATTGCTCACGGACCCGTTTACGTTTCTCCCCTCAAGCAGACATATCAGTACCAGATGTATGCGTGCCCGAAGCATGGCGGTGAATTGATGTTCGAAATGTTCAAGCCGTTCGAACACCGATGTCCTCGCGATACGACGGAAGTATTCAGAGGGAACCCGTACGATATGGCCTGGGCGGGAAAGTACAATCGCATCCTCGCGAGTCATCTGATATGGATGGGACTGTTGTACAACACACACGGCGATGAAAAGTATGCGGTGGCGGGAAAAGAACTTCTCATGAAGTTTGCAGACCTTTATCTCAAATATCCTACAGAGAATACGATTCTCGGCCCTGCACACGTTTTTTTCGGAACACTCTCGGAGTCGTTCTGGGGCGTTGACATGGTCTATGGGTATGACCTGCTGTACAACTACCGAGGGTTCACGGAATCCGATCGCTCTGCGCTGAAGGAAAAGCTCTTCTACCCTCTCGCAAAGATCACGCAGCTTTTCCCGGAGAGTGCATCGAACAGACAGTTATGGTACAACAATGTTTCTGCGGCTGTTGGCTTTCTCTATAATGATCAGAGTCTGATTGATTTTGCGATGAAAGGAAAATATGGATTCGAGTGGCAGCTTGGTTCCGCCGTCCCCGAAAGCGGGTTCTGGCCTGAGTGGTCGGGGTACCATTTTGTTGCGCTGCGCGGCATGATCCATCTCGCCGAGATGGGACGGCACAACGGATACGATCTGTACAACATGAAGATTGCCGGTCGCTCCATGAAGCAAATGTTCGACGCGCCTTTCATGGCCATCAAACCCAATTATGAGTTCCCCCGTATCAAAGATAGCGGCGGAGGAAATATTCTGGAGTACGCCCCTTACTATGAGGTTGGGTATTCTGTTTATCGTGACCCGAAGTATCTCGCACTCCTTAACCTGACGCACTTGCAGCGCGGAACTCAGCTCGTCGGTGAAACTTCTGCATTGGGAAGAGCGCCCGAACCGGTTACAATTTTCAATCTCGTTCCCGACTTTCCCAAGAGTACAACGGATGTGTATCCAAAAGAAAGTATGAACATGGTGGGGAATGGTTTTGCAATCTTGCGGAACGGAATCGATACAACGCGTAGATATCTTTACCTCGATTACGGAATCATGGGGGGCGAACACGGGCACCCCGATCGTTTGCAGATGGGCTACTATGCGAACGGTCGTAACTGGATCGTCGATCCGCTGAACGAATCGTACCAGTACCCCAGCCTGCAACTCTGGTACAGACAAACCGTCGCGCATAACACTCTCGTTGTCGACCATACATCGCAAACGTGGGCCAATGGTTATGGCAATTTCTTCGGCGCGCTTCCCGAGTTCCAGGTAGCATCCGGAGGAACGGTCACCGCGTATCCGGGCGTGAAACTCACACGAACATTGATTCAGGTCGGTGAATACTTCATTGATTTGTTCGATGCAGAGGCTCCCGAGAAACGAATCTACGATATGCCATTGCATGGATTCGGCGCCGTCTCGGTCAGCGGTGCAAACCTGGAGCGGCAGCCCATTGATCTGTTCGGGAACAAACCGGGCATACCGGGTTATGACCAACTCACGAACATTTACCATGGAATAACTGACAGCGCGTGGAGCGGCGTATTCACCGACAAGGGACAACATCTGCTGATGAGGACAATCGGTGAGCCGGGAACCGAAGTGCTGCAAGCCATGACGCCTCCCATCGGAGGATTTTACAAGCAGATGGTGCGGGACCAAGTGCCGATGCCGATGGTGATGAGCCGACGCGAGGCACAAGCAACGCGCTTCGCAAGTTTGATTGAAGCGTACGACAACAAACCGTCAACAGTGAAGTTTGCCAAAGGCAGCCCGCCCGATACGTACGTAGTAGAGCATGAAAAGGGAACGGATATCATCCATGCAGATATCGATCATTCGAAATATTGGTTAGTGAAAGATGAGAACGGCTCGCCGTCTCTGGCCGCGGGATTCAATCTTCAGGAACTGAGACACGGATCGAAAGTGCTCTTGGCTTCCCCCTTCCCTCTTGAACGAATTCAATGTTCGTGGAGCGGGAGCGCGGTTGATCTCATCGTTCCAAAACAATTTTCTCAAGTAACCATCTGGGCGCCATACGCAAAGTCTGCTTCGATTAACGGAGCGAACGTCTCTTACAAAAGAGATGGAGAGTACATCGTCGTTGATCAAAAAGAACATCCAGCAATGACCGTCGCGGCTCCGGGGGATAGCATGCTGTTCCTCGGCAGAAACAATCGAATCACAGTGAGAGTATGGAACTCGACAGAGAAGCCCGTCGAAAATAAAGTGACGATACGACTTTCCGGCGATTGGAAACAACGCATGCAAAGTCAACTCACCTGGTGGGGCGGCATCGTGAATCTCATTGCGACGAACAAAACTTCCGTCGAACGAAAGACATTCCCG
>JACRFA010000244.1 GCA_016218065.1 Ignavibacteriota bacterium
GCATGACCAGTTGCAACTGAAATGGACTGATTTGGCAACTCACCTTTCGGCTGCGGAACAACATCCCCTAAGTAATATCGATTATGAGGCAACGACTTCCGCGACACTTCCGCAAAGTTACATTATTAATGAGTCAATGCGCTACTTGCTCGTAAATTGATTCTCCTTTCACTTTTCGTTATCTTCTTCGCAACCGATGCAACTCCCAAAGAACATTCAATGCCGAGACGAACGCGTTCTACTCCCTCACGCAAGCAACAACACGTCGCGTTAACACTCAAGAAGGATGTCGGCTTTCGGCTCAAGACAACGGGACTTGAGCAGTGGGAGTTCGTTCACAATGCCTTGCCGGAGATACATCTCGCGGAGGTCGATCTCTCCACCAGCTTTCTCGGCAAACGGATCTCGGCCCCGCTGATGATCTCCTGCATGACGGGCGGCTACAAGGATGCGCTCACCATTAACCGGCAGCTTGCCGAAACGTGCGAGCATCTGAACATCGCGATGGGAGTTGGGAGCCAGCGACAAGCGATTGAGAACGCGCAGTATCACAAGACATTCAGCGTCGTGCGCGAGGGCGCGCCGACCATCCCGATCGTCGGCAACATCGGCGCGGCTGAAGTTGCTGCAATGACTTCGGCCGATGCTGCTCGGAAGCTGATCGATCTCATCAACGCCGATGCGTTCACCGTTCATCTGAATCCGCTGCAAGAATTTCTTCAACCTGAGGGGAATACGAATTTCCGGGGCGTGTTGCGAGGCATCGAGCTGCTGGTGCGGCAGCTTTCTGTTCCGGTCATCGTCAAAGAAATCGGCGCTGGGCTTTCCGCCGACGTGTGCAAGCGCCTCCTCGACGTCGGGGTTCGGCACATCGATGTCGCGGGAGCGGGCGGCACAAGTTGGGCCGGAGTCGAGACGCTGCGGCGAACGGAAAAAGATGTCGCAATAAAATTTTGGGATTGGGGAATCCCGACTGCAGTTGCGCTCCGACAGGCGGCAGCGCTGCGGTCAACGTACGCGTTCACACTCATTGCATCGGGCGGCATTGGATCGGGCTTCGAAGCGGCAAAATGCATCGCCCTGGGCGCGGATATCGCGGCATCCGCTCGACCGATGATCAAGCAATTGCAGGCAGCAGGTAAGGCCGGCTTACGAAGATTGATTGCACAATGGATTGAAGAGATTCGAGGAATCATGTTCCTCACAGGCAGCACAACGATTGCCGACTTGCAGAAGGCCCCGCTTGTGAGGTACACGTGAACATTCATGAACGGCAATACGAGTCGCTGAGGAAACTGGTCGATGACCATCTTCACTCGCTGGTGAAACAGAATTCGCCGAAAGATGTTTCCGATGCGTGCAGGTATGTTCTTTCTGCAGGCGGAAAGCGAGTCAGGGCCGTGCTGGTGTTGTTGTCGTGCAAAGCCGTCGGCGGCAATGTACGCGACGCTCTCGACGCGAGCGCGGCAATTGAATTGATGCACAACTTCACGTTGGTCCACGACGACATCATGGACAATGCTGCCTCGCGACGCGGCAAGCCGACGGTACACACTCAATGGAACACCGGCACTGCATTGCTTGCCGGCGACGTTCTTCTGGGACTTGCATATCGGAAAGCATTGAACACAAACTCCGGACGCCTGCAGCGTATACTCAATCTCTTCACCAACGGGCTGATCGGTGTCTGCGAGGGTCAGGCGTTGGATCTGGAATTCGAACGGCGATCGGATGTCACGGTGCGCGATTACTTTGAGATGATCGGGAAAAAGACAGGCAAGCTTATCGCCACATCGACGGAACTCGGCGCGATCATCGGGCAGGGAACGGATCGCCAGGTGACGGCATTGAGGCAATTCGGACACTATCTCGGCCGCGCATTTCAGTTGCAGGATGATCTTCTCGATGTCGTCGCTGAAGAAAAAGCATTCGGCAAAACCATCGGCGGCGACATTGTCGAGGGGAAGAAAACCTTTCTGCTCCTGCAATCGCTGGAGCGCGCACGAGGCCGCGACCGCCGAACGCTGATGCGGGTGATGAACCGAAAAGCCTCAGCGCCGCTGCGGAACATGCCCGAGCGGAAACGCGAGATCGAATCGGTGACTGCGATTTACGAATCCACCGGAACGTTGGATGCGGCGCGCACGCTGATTCGGCAAAACACAACACGCGCCGAGTCGATGCTGCAGTCGCTCCCCGCGAGCCGGGCGCAGGGCACGCTGCTCTGGTTGTCCAATATGCTTCTGCAGCGGAAACACTAAATGATCGAAGTGACTGTCACGATCAGGAATCGAGCAGGACTGCACACGCGTCCGGCGGCGTCATTGGTCAAAACGGCGGCGCGCTTCAAATCAGAATTCACGATCTGCAAAGACGGCATCGAGATCAACGGCAAGAGCATCATCGGCGTGATGACGCTCGCCGCCGAGCAAGGCTCATCGCTGGTTTTGCGTTTTGAGGGAGAGGACGAAGACGCGGCGCAAGCAGCCGTGGTAGATTTGTTTGAACGAGGCTTTGACGAACCGTAACTCATGAGCGACGAAAAGAACAAAGAGATTATTCTGACAGGCGTCCCCGCCGCGCCGGGCATCGCCGTTGGTCCGTCGTATCTCTACAGCAAAGCTGTCCCGAAAGTCCATCAACGCGCGCTCGCGCCCGACGAGGTGGAGAACGAGCTTGCCCGGCTGCACGCCGCGGTTGCGCGATCGGAACGAGAACTGCAGAAGATTCATTCGTTCGCCGAACAGAAGCTCGGCGCATCGAATGCAAAAATCCTCGAAGCGCAGGTGATGATTCTGCAGGATGCTGTGTTGATGGGCGCTATTGAAAAGCGTATCCGGTCAGAATTGAAGAACGCCGAGTACGTGGTGTACGATGAAGTGAGCAAGTACCGGCGGCTCATGATGGAATCCGAAGACGAGTACATTCAGGAGCGGACACACGACGTTGACGACGTGATGAATCGCGTGCTGCGGAATATCCAGGATCAGAAGCTCGTCTCGCGTCTTGAAGGCGAATCCATCATCGTCTCACATTCGCTCACGCCCGCCGACACGGTGATCTTCAGCCGCAATCAGGTGCTCGGGTACGCGACAGACCACGGCGGCTTCACATCGCATGCGGCGTTGCTCTCGCGTTCGCTGAAGATTCCCGCCGTGCTCGGACTGCGTAACGCGACAGCGTTGGTCAAGTCGGGAGACATTCTCGGCATCGATGGCTACGCGGGCGCGCTCATCATCAATCCGACGGAAGAAACAATCGAAGGCCTGCGGCGCAAGGAGCAGCGGCTGAAGGAATTCGAGAAGAAGCTCGAAGGCATCGCCGGGCTGCCTGCCGAAACGCTCGACCACAAGCGCTGCGAGCTTTCGGCCAATCTGGAATTCGCCGAAGAGATCGAGTTCGCGCTGAAGCAAGGTTCGCAGGGCATCGGTCTCTTCCGGACCGAAAGCCAGCTCATCGGGCGCGAAACATTTCCCACCGAAGACGAGCAGGCAGAGTTGTACACGAGCGTGGCGGAACAGATGTTTCCACATCCCGTGATGATTCGTTCATTCGACATCGGCGGCGACAAACTTTCGCCCGAACCGCTGCAAGAGGACAATCCGTTTCTCGGCTGGCGCGGCATTCGTGTCTGTCTCGACCGGCCCGAAATGTTTCTCGATCATCTGCGTGCGATTCTTCGCGCCAGCGCCAAAAAGAATGTGCGCATCCTGCTGCCGATGGTGAGCAAGGTGAGTGAAGTCCGCAAAGCAAAAGAATACCTGAAGCAGGCGAAAGATGATCTCAAAACACGCGGCGTCCCGTTCGATCATCATATCAAAATGGGTGTGATGATTGAAGTCCCGGCAGCGGCTGTGCTCGCAGAGGAAATCGCGAAGGAAACGGATTTTCTCAGCATCGGTACGAACGATCTGATTCAGTACTTGTTGGCAATCGATCGCGGCAACACGCTCGTTAGCTCGATGTATCAGGAGTTTAACCCGGCGGTCGTCCGCACGCTCAAGCAGATTATCGATGCCGGACACAGGCAGAGCAAGTGGGTTGGCATGTGCGGCGAGATGGCGGGCAACCCGATTGCGACCGTACTGCTGCTCGGACTCGGACTCGATGAATTCAGCGTTGCGCCGATCGTGCTTCCCGAAATCAAAAAAATCCTTCGCTCCATCAAATTCAAAGAGGCGAAACGCATCGCAGACAAAGTGCTGACGCTGCAAACGGAAGTCGAGATCAAAGATTATCTCGCGAGTGTGCTGCGCGAGAAGCTTCCCGACATACCGCTGGAGGCGCTCGACACGAGCCACTATTAATCGTTAGACGACATCAAGGATACTTATGACGCTCCAAGATATTCACGCCGTTGATCCAAGCGGCATGTACGAATTGATCAAAGGCTTCCCGAGACAGGTTGAAGAGGCGATTGCCATCGGCAACGCGGCAACAATCAGGCTCGACGTGCGACGCATCGAGAACATCGTGCTGTGCGGTCTCGGCGGCTCGGCGATCGGCGGCGACTTGCTGCGGAGCTATCTTGCGTCGGAGCTGAAGGCGCCGTTCATCGTCAACCGGAACTACACGCTCCCGGCATTTGTCGGCAAACGAACGCTGGTGATCATCTCGAGCTACTCGGGCAACACGGAAGAGACCAACGCCTGCCACAAGGAAGCGATCAAGCGCGGCGCGAAGATTTTGTGCATTTCATCCGGCGGGCTGGTTGAGAAGATCGCGAAACAGAGGAAACAGCCGCACATCAAAGTGCCGGGCGGGCCTTCACCGCGGGCGGCGCTAGGCTATTCGTTCTTCCCGCTGCTCATCGCGCTGACGAAACTGAAGCTGATCAAGGACAAGAGCCGCGATATCAAAGAGACGCTCGCGCTGCTGAAACAGAAGGCAGAGGAGTATTGCACGCCGGAATCGTCCACCAACACGGCGCTGCATCTGGCAGCAAAACTCGAACGGCGCATCGGCGTCATCTACTCGGCGACCGAACGCCTCGATGCTATCAACACGCGCTGGCGCGGACAGATGGCCGAGAACGCCAAGTCGCTCACGTGGGGACATGTGCTACCCGAAATGAATCACAATGAACTTGTGGGTTGGAACGTGCTGAAGGAACAAATGAGTCGCATGCAGGTGTTCTTCCTGCGCGACCAGGACGATCACAAGCGCGTGCAGGTGCGCATGGATATCACCAAAGGCGTTGTGCACCAGCACACCGACCACATCACCGACATCTGGAGCGAAGGGCGATCGATGCTGGCGCGCATGTTCTCGCTCATTCATCTTGGCGACTGGGTGAGCTTCTATCTCGCGATCCTCCACGGCGTCGATCCGATGCCGGTGAAAGTGATCGACTATCTGAAAGAAGAGTTGGCGAAAGTGTAGCGACATGACAAAGCAACATCGTACCGCGATCATCGTGTTCATTCTCACCCTGGCGGCGATCATCTTCGTGACGTTCTTTCGAAGCGGCACGTCGTGGTGACCCGATGAAGGTGGGCGTGGGAGTTTCTGAAATCAAAGCGCGACTGCTGCTGCTCCTCTCCTCCGTTCTCTTCGTCGTCATCCTGCTTCTGCTTGCCGAGTTGTTCGTGCGTTTGTTCATGCCGGAGGTCAAGCTCTACGGCACCACGCGCTCGCTCATCCGCGATCCGGCGTTCGGCAAAACGTATGGCTGGGCCCCCGATGCAACCGGCGTCTGCTTCAGCACGCCCGTGCAGATCGATCACCGCGGCTTTCGCGATCTCGGCGGACCTGCTGCCGCAGACACGAGTCTTCTGCTCATCGGCGATTCGGTGTTGTTCGGCGTAGGCGTCGAGGCCGAGTCAACGTTCGCCGGCATGCTGCAGCATGCGCGCCCGCGCATCAGAGTCGTCAACTCCGGCGTCGTCGGCTATTCGCTGGAAGATTACCATGAGGTGGTCGATTATCTTCTCCCCCGCGACTCGACCATACGCAGCGCGGTGGTCTGCTATTCACTGAATGATTTTGAGCAGAACCTCTCACGCGGACAAACAACGCCCCCCTTCTGGAATCTCAGAGGATTCTTCCGCGAAAACTCGAAGCTGTATGTGTGGTTGAAGGCGACGTTGTTTGATCGGAGCAATGACTTCTTTCAACACGACTTCAATTTCTACGCAGAGCCTTCGCCCGATTTGCCGCACATACTGCAGCTGCTCGACTCGCTCGTCGGGAAATTCACTGCGAAGGGAATCGACTGCAAAGTCGTTCTTCTGCCGTATGAAT
This sequence comes from Ignavibacteriota bacterium, assembly GCA_016218065.1. Classification (GTDB taxonomy): domain Bacteria; phylum Bacteroidota; class Ignavibacteria; order UBA10030; family UBA6906; genus CAADGV01. The sequence goes on from JACRFA010000244.1 coordinate 6,244, forward strand.
ATCAGCTGCGAAAGAACGATCCGAAACTCCTTCTCCCCCAACAAATCCTTTCTGGCAATTTGCGTGAGCGCAACATCTCATTTGTCGATGCCTATCCAATCTTTGCATCGATGAACCGCCCCTCGAAAGAGTTCTTCATGTTTGGCGATCACATGCACCTCTCGCCGCAAGGTCACAGGGTGGTGTTTGAGATGATTGTCGAGGACATTTTCGTTGCGAAGGATTGACATTCACGAAAACCTTTGCCATCTTTCAATCGGCGCACGGAACACTTGTTCTTTTCACATCGCGATGCGCGACCCTCATTTGTTCACCTTAACAAAACCCATAGCGTACATCGCGCCGTCGCGGTTGGACGAATATTTTTGCACCGGAGGATCTGAACCGCAATGACGCAAAGGACGCGACAAAGCAGAAGAGAAGACACGGGGTTCAGTGCAGTGCACCTTGGCTTGCTAATCGATTTCAAGGTGTGGTTGCAAGGCATTTGTTCACCTTAACAAAACCCATAGCGTTCATCGCGCCATCGCGGTTGGACGAATACTTTGCACCGGAGGATGTGAACCGCAATGACGCAAAGGACGCGACAAAGCGGAAGGCAAACAGCATAACCCAAAGCGTACATCGCGCTATCGCGGTTGGACGAATACTCTGCACCGGAGGATCTGAACCGCAATGACGCAAAGGACGCGAAAAAGCGGAAGAGAAGACACGCGGTTCATTGTAGTGCATCATGGCTTGCTAATGGATTTCAAGGTGTGGTTGTAAGGCATTTGTTCACCTTAACAAAACCCATAGCGTTCATCGCGCCATCGCGGTTGAACGAATACTTTTGCACCGGAGGATGTGAACCGCAATGACGCAAAGGACGCGACAAAGCGGAAGAGATTGTTCCCGATTTGCGTTTCAAGATGTGAAACGCGTTTGCGTTCGCAACGTGCGAGAGATGTTTCTGACAGGTTTTGCATGTTATGCGGAACTGTATGGTCCCAAGTTAGGCTGCACAAATATAGTAATTGAGGTCATAAATGCAGTTGTCTATTCTTGTAATCTGTGCTGTTGTTCTGCTTCCATGTACGCTATTTTGCCAGGCACAATTTGTCGGCAATGGTGAAAGCGCGGTGAGCCTGGGTTGCGGGTACGCGTTCAACGAAAGCGTTTCTGGTTTCTCGGGAGGCGTTGATGTAACTTTGGGAGGGAAATTGGACCTTAGCCTCTCACATGGAATTCTCTACTACAGTGCAAATCGACGAGGGAATGAAACATCTGCAGCCCTAGCCTGGTACTTCATCCGAAGAGACAGCGCGTCAACGTTTGCTGCACTGCTGGCAAATTATCGGTGGGAAAGCATCACGATGAACACTCAGGAAGTCACCCGGAAAGTCACTGCAAACACGCCATCTCTCGGTCTTTCGATAGGGCTACTTCCGGGAACAGGGATGCTTGAATATGCAGGTTTTGCCTTGCAACCGACCGTCATTGGAGTACTGACATTTCCCGTGGGTGGCGCAATCTTCTCCTATGGTTTTGAACTTTCATTCTTCATCCCGCTGAGTGCGAGGGGAAGCCTTGTTCCATCGTTTGCGTATTCTCATTCAGCCACCGAGCGCGTTAGATACAAAGATATTGTTGGCTTTGGGGTTCATTACATCTTCATTATGAAAGAATAGCTGTTCGTCTCCACGGGCGTAGCCTAACCAGCGCATCAAGCTGACGGATTTGAGCGCGGATGAACTCAATGTCCACCCGCCTACCTTCAAAGTCAACTCCGGCGGGCAGGCGCACGAAAATAAATCATTCATTTCAACGCTCGTTGCAGAGCATGGCGGAGAAATTCTACTCCGCAGCTTATATCGAGGCGTTAGGTACACAATTAATATGAAACTACTTCTATTAATGCTAATTCCTATAATCGCATTATCACAGGCAACTCAACATATACCAGAAAAGATAGATACACTTGTTCCAAAAGGTTATTATCTAGAACGATATTATCCGATTCCGTTTTCACCTGTGACATGGACATATTTTGGACTTCCAGATTCTTGTAATGTAAGAATGACTATCCGAGATTCAACAAATCAAGTAAATGTAGATACCATATTCATAGGTAACTTAGCTTCAGGAAATTACAAATACGATTTTAGATATTTTGCCGTTAAATTGAATCGAAATAAATGTTTTAAGGGATATTTATACTTAGAGGCCGATTCTTTCATTACTAATGGTAACACATACTTCATTTCTTCATCAAGATTTAGTTGGCCTTAATAAATTGTGTGCCTAACCAGCGCATCAAGCTGACGGATTTGAGCGACGTTGAGTTCTCATTGCTCAGGCGATGCGAAGTTCGTGCAGTACAACATTCAAACATTCTACCGCCGCAGATTAATTGCGGGGCGTTAGCTGGCGTGGACAATTACTGAAAGGAGTATGCCATGTTAGAGAGGTTCTTGCTATCGCTTTTATGTTTTGGGTTACTCACAATCGGCATCTCAGCGCAACAGAGTGTTCCTACGGGTTGGCTTCAGCGCGGCAGCGCCGCTGGTGATTACATCACAGGCGTTGATCATAGTATCTATCATGGGGGCAAAGCAAGCGGATACATTGAGTATGTACTCGACCCGATGATAGTTCAACGTGGTTTCGCGACATTAATGCAGGCCGTGAAGGCAGACAAATACCACGGGAAACGCATCCGACTTTCGGGTTACCTCAAGACGGAGCGAGTAAAGAAAAGTGCCGCATTATGGGTACGAGTCGAGGGAAAGCACATCAATCGAACTTTCGATGTGGGAACAAATTCGGGGTTGGGCGGAACCTCTGATTGGAAGAGAGTCGAAGCGGTGTTTGACGTTCCAAGCAGTGCTCAGGGTATGGCTTTTGGAGTTCTGCTTGACGGCAAAGGAAGGGTGTGGATTGATGACCTTCGCTTAGACATCGTAGACAAACGAGTTTCCACAACAACAATCCGGTGGCCATTTCGTTCGGACGATGGAATTGATTTGCAGAAATACTCAAACTCCGCTACAAACTTAGATTTCGAGCAATAGAACAAACGCGCCAGCTAGCCAGCGGCTCCCCGATAGAAAGCATCGGGGTCCCGCTCCAGACCAGCGGGATGCAAAAAGCGCATGTCGCACAACGCGCTCAACAAGAAAAGCTGACCCCGACAAAATGCGTCGGGACTGACTGAGCAACGTCAGCGTGATCTCATGTATCATGTAAGAGTTGGAGTCCAGTACAAAAAGATCAATCATAGCCACCTGCCTGCCGGTCGAAGACTCCCTACGGGATCGTAGATCGACTCGTTGAGCAGGCAGGCCCTCGCGCGGTGTACGGTGCGAGGAGTTTTCGTCGCCGCTCTACGAGTCATAGACAGCTTAGCCGCGAGCCGTTAGTCGGTTATTGCACTGACAAAAAAACGAAGTACAGTAATTATGGAGGTCACACATGTTGCAACCGGCTTCTATAACTCAAATTATTCTGTTCGGTCTTGCTTTCATTGCACCAACAATCAATGGTCAGAATAACGTTCAAGGATTGAATACTATGAACAGACAGATTGTCCAAGATTTTGCTAGCGCAATCAATGAACATAACGTTGACAAGATGTGCTTGCTTATGACTGACGACCATAGATTTATTGATTCCCAAGGCAATGAAGCCAAAGGAAAAGAAAAAATGCGAGCGGGTTGGATTGGATACTTTCAATTGTTTCCAGACTACAAAATCGAAATTATAGACATATTTCTTGGTGGAGACACAGTTGCGGCGTTTGGTTTTGCAGGCGGTACGTTTCAAGGGAAGAGTGATAGAGAGGAAAATTTTTGGCATTTGCCTGCTTCATGGAAAGCAGTCATCAAGAATGGAAAGATTCAATTGTGGCAAGTTTATGCCGATTCAAAAATTCCTTACGACATTATCAACAAAAACAAAAAGCAATAACCGCCTAACCGGCGGCTCCCGATGAAAGCATCGGGGTCCCGCTCCAGACCAGCGGGATGCAAAAAGCGCATTTTCGCACAACACGCTCAACAAGAAAAGCTGACCCCGACAAAATGCGTCGGGACTGACTGAGCAACGTCAGCGTGATCTCAGGTATCGATGCAACAGTTGGAGTCCAGTAAATAGAGTATGCTTATGAAAGTAAAAGACGGCGACTATTGCGAAGTTGTTGGTGGCACACACGAAGGGAAATCCGGAATAGTGCGAGATATTAATAAGAGCAAGACAGGTCAGATTACTATTACTGTAGTGCAACAAAGTGGAGTCCGCTTCAAGACGCTTGCAAAGAATGTACTTATTGTAAAAGGCAATCGCGCTTAACCATTCGCTCAAAGTCAACATGCAAACCTCTGACCACCGAGTTTTTCGAGTGTGGAGAATTTTTGAATAGCAAACATCAAGGCAAGGAATGAACGACCAGAATAAAATGTTGGCGGCAGCCTCAGGTGCATTGGACCATCTTTTCAAACTCACAACAAATGATAATATCCTTGTCATAACAGATTCGTATTCTGCAGCAATAGCCGATGCATTCAAGGAAGCCGGTTTGGAAAAGGGATGTTCAGTGAGCTTATTCAAAATAGAAAACGACACACGCCCTCTGCAAGAAATTCCCGCCGAATTGGAAAACCTTCTACCTGGAAAAACTACGGTGCTTAACATCATCAAATCGTTCCCCGAAGAAATTTCATTCCGCATAAAATGGATTCACAAAGTCGAAGCGAACAAGCTTGTCAGGATGGGGCATATGCCCGGCATAACGGAAGAGATGATGCTGCATTGCGTCAATGTTGATTTCGGCGGAATGAAAACAACAGCCGATAAGCTTATTGAAGCGCTTGCGAACGCCGTGCAACTTCATATTACAACTGACGCCGGAACCGACATTGTACTTGGGGTTGCCGGTAGAAAATTTGTCGGCGACATCGAAATCAATCCGGGAAAGATGGGCAACATTCCCTGTGGGGAAATATACTGTGCGCCGCTTGAAACCGAAGCAAATGGCATCATCGTTTTCGATGCAAGCATCGGCGATATAGGCTTGCTGAAGCAGCCGTTAAAAGTTTATGTGACAGACGGAAGAATTACAAAGGTTGAAAGCAATGACAAAGAATTAGAAACAAGAATTGCCGAACTTACCGATGTGGATGATGAAGCAAGAGTAATAGGTGAACTTGGTATTGGCGTTAACCCCGGCGCCCGTATTACGGGAAATATGCTGGAAGATGAAAAGTCACTTGGTACTTCCCATATTGCTTTCGGGAATAATGTCGGTTTCGTTGGCGGTGGAAAAAACAATTCAAAGATTCATCGAGACTATTTATTTTACCGCCCGACTATAGAAATATATTATGCGAAGGCCGATCTGTCCTCCACCTCTACGTTGTCGGGAAAACAGACAGACAGGAAAATGCTGATGAACCGAGGAAAATCTGTTTACGCAGAACAGAAAGAGCCATCATGACCAAGAAGTTCATTGTAGCTGGCATTGTCACGGCAGTAGTCAGCCTATTGCTTAATGCCGTTGCCTATTTTTTGTTTCTTAAGGATTTCTTTCAAGAGCATCCCGCGGTGTCCGTTGAATTCATGCAGCAACTTCACCGGCAACCTGACCAACTCATAGGATGGGCAATGCTTGTTACCTCGTTGGCAATGGGCTTCCTCATAACAACCACAATCAAATGGTCGGGTGCAACAACCTTTGTTTCTGGTTTGAAGAATGGATTCACATTAGCGCTTCTATTTTGGGGTTCTGTCAACTTCGGATTGTATGCTTCATCAAACTTCTTCTCTCAAGCAAGTGTATTTGCTGATTATGCCTGCAGTGTAACCGCAATGACTCTTTCCGGAGCGGTTGCAGCCTGGATGTTGGGCAGAGGAAAACGAGTTGGACACGAAACGCACGCCAGCTAGCCAGCGGCTCCCGGATAGAAAGCATCGGGTCCCGCTCCAGACCACCGGGATGCAAAAAGCGCATTTCGCACAACACGCTCAACAAGAAAACCTGACCCCCGACAAAATGCGTCGGGGCGGCGTACGATGTGGAGAGTTCTCGTTGCCGCTCTACGAGTCATAGACAGCTTAGCAGCGCAGACGAAACATAGAAATCGTTAGCCCGCTGCAAGTGGGCATATACACTTAAAAGGAGCAATCAATGAAATATCTTAAGCTAACACTTATTCTGATTTGCATGGTGACTTTTGTGGATCGTACATCGGCCCAAGATTTCACGACACCAGCAAAGTACAAGCTTGAATCTCAAGAGGATTACACGAAACTCGAACCAGACATCCTCAAGTGCATCGACTATCTGGAAGCAGCACCGTTTGATGACGATCTCGACAAACAGAAGCGAGCAAATGCCTTCTTCATGAAGTGGTTGACCGGCACGGCGCACGTCTCAGTGGAGATCCTTCCCTACGTCATGGATCTTACCAAAGAGAACAAGGAGTTCCTCTTGACTTTCATGGGCGGCTGGACTAAGTACGCGTTAGAGAATCCCGACAGTACTGAAAAAGCGGCTTGCCACCTTGCCGGACTCAAGGCTATCATTCGTGTTTATCAACAGAACAAGACAGTCGAGGAAGACGACGCGGTCGCTGAACTTGTCACGCTCGACAAAGAAGGCAAGCTCAATGATTGGCTTCAACCAAAACTCAAGACCAAATAACAGCGGCAGCTGACGGATTTGACTGAGCGCGAATTAAATTCCCACGCAGAAGAAAGTAAAATCAAATCTCCCGAAGGATCCCTTTGGGAAATCCACGATCGCGGTGTACGTGGCAGAGAGTTCTCGTTGCGGCTCTACGAGTCATAGACAGTTTAGCCGCCATCGTTAGCTTGCACAAGAGAGCATGCATTTTCAGTTTCACATATCGATCACTTGCGTGTTTCTCCTTGAGACCGTGTCCTTGTTAGGTTGTGGGACATCCTCAAAGGAGATGTTCGTCTGTGGTAATGCGATCGCAGAGGATAACATCCGTGAAGCAGTAGCA
>JACRFA010000248.1 GCA_016218065.1 Ignavibacteriota bacterium
CGATCATGTGGATGGCATGAATGCCGGTCATCATGAAGTACAAGCTGAGATAGAGCTGCGCCTGGTCGCCGACGGCGCCAGTGAAGTGGAAGTCTTTGCCGGGAACAAGATGATGCTGGATTTTCTCTGCGTACTCAAATGCTTTGATGACAAGAAACGTCGCGCCGCACGCGAGTGTGAACCACAGATATTTGAGTATCGATTGCTTCTTTCCCTCCTGTGCTGCATGCACCGCAAGCGCAACGGCGAGACTACTTGCCAGCAGCACAATGGTATTAACGCCGCCCAGTATGACGCTCAGCTCCTGACTTGCTTCGGCGAATACTTCAGGATAGCGCGTTCGATAGACGAGATACGCCAAAAACATTCCACCAAAAAACAACACTTCCGTGATCAGAAACGCCCACATGCCCAGCGTGCTCGTCTCACGCTGCTGCTCCATGTCGGGGAAATGTCCGGCCTGGCCGAATGCGATGTCGGAATTATGCGACAACTTTTCCCTCCTCATGATAGACGTACGGCTCGCCGCTCACGATCGGAATTTGTTCGAAGTTGTGCGTGATCGGAGGCGATTGCGTTGTCCACTCAAGTCCGGTTGCGTTCCAGGGATTTGTTCCTGCGCTTTTCTCATGTCGCAGCGACCAGAGGAGATACACCATCGGGATGATGTAGCCCAGGCCAAGAATCGTCGCGCCGGCGGTCGAAAGCACGTTCAGCACCTGGAACTCGTCAGGATACACGTAGTACCGGCGAGGCATGCCGACGTACCCGAGAACAAATTGCGGGAAGAATGTGAGATTGAATCCAACAAACAAAATGAGCGCCGAGAACTTTGCCCACGCCTCGTTGTACATTCTGCCTGTCATCTTCGGCCACCAGAAATGAATGCCGCCGAGATATCCCATCACCGCACCGCCAACCATGATGTAATGGAAATGCGCGTAGACGATATACGTGTCGGTGAGATGAACGTCGGTTGCGAGCGAGGCAAGGAACAATCCGGTCAGCCCGCCAATCGTGAACAGTCCGATGAAGCCGAACGCATAGAGAATCGGCGTGCGAAACTCGATGTGCCCCTTGTACAATGTTGCCGTCCAGTTGAACACTTTGATTGCTGAGGGTATCGCTACGGCAAAACTTAATGCTGAGAACACAAATCCCGCGTACACTGACTGTCCGCTGATAAACATGTGATGTCCCCAGACGAGAAAGCCGAAGACAGCGATCGCCATGATTGCGAACGTCATGAACTTGTAGCCGAAAATCTTCTTGCGGGAAAAGCAGCTCACGATTTCGCTCACGACTCCCATCGACGGGATGATCATGATGTACACTGCCGGATGCGAATAGAACCAAAACAAATGCTGAAAGAGAATCGGGTCGCCGCCGAGCGCCGGATCGAAAATGCCGACGCCCATGACACGCTCGAAGAGCAGCAGTGCAAGCGTGATGGCGATGACAGGCGTCGCGAGCACGATGATAACGCTCGTGGCGTATTGCGACCAAATGAAGAGCGGCAGCTTAAACCACGTGAGTCCGGGGGCTCGCATTTTGTGTATCGTCGCGATGAAATTGATCGCAGTAAGAATGGACGAGAACCCGAGAATGAATGCGCCAATGACGACAGGAACAACGTTCGAAAGCGAATAGGTTGAGCTGTACGGCGTGTAGAATGTCCAGCCGGTATCGACTCCGCCATTGACAAGCGCGTAGAGCGCGAAGATTCCGCCGATGTTGTACACGTACCAGCTCATGAGATTCAGCTTGGGAAACGCGAGATCTTTTGCGCCAATCATCAGCGGCACAAGGAAGTTTCCGAGCACGGCCGGTATCGATGGAATGAGAAAGAAGAAAATCATCACGACGCCGTGCATCGTGAACAGCTTGTTGTACGTCTCCGCGGTAACGATGTCGCCTTGCGGCGTCATCAGCTCGAGGCGCAGCAGGAATGCGAAGAACCCTCCGACGAAAAAGAATATGGTGATCGAGATCAGGTACAAGATCGCAATGCGCTTATGGTCGGTGGTGAGCAACCACGACTTCAGACCATATCCGGCATGGATATAGTCGTTATCGACATCGAGAACACCGTGATGCATTGAGTGACTCATTTAACATTCCTCTTACTTACTATTCTGCGCCGAACCAAGTGAACGGAGATACTCGATCAGGTGATTGACCTGCTCGTGCGTGAGCTGATTTCTGTACGTCGGCATGAGCATTGCCGAGTAGCCGGCAACAGTCTTCGCTCCGGGGTTGAGTATCGATTCACGGATATACTCTTGATCGGCAACGATGGTCTCGCCATTTGCGAGCGACACCTTTCTTCCCCACAGGCCGTCGAGCGCAGGTCCCCGCGGCCCCGTATCCTGACGATGGCACGTCCTGCATCCGTATCGCTCAAACACTTCTTTCCCGTCCGACGACATAGCCACTCCCAATTGGCTTTCGCCGGTGAGCCAACGTTCGTAGTCTGCCGGCTCCATCGCAACAATTTTCCCAATCATGCCCGAGTGAGATGTTCCGCAATACTCTGCACAGAACAAATGATACTCGCCGGGCTTGTTTGCCTCAAACCATTGCGTCGTGTATCGTCCCGGGAGTACATCGGCTTTCACGCGAAACGCCGGGATGTAAAAGCTGTGAATCACATCCTGCGACGTCATAATCAACTTGACGGGCGTGCCGACCGGAATGTGAAGTTGATTGATCTCGCGATTGCCTTCAGGGTGCTGAATCTTCCACATCCACTGCTTGCCGACAACGTACACCTCCATCGCGTTCGCCGGAGGCACGCGCATTTCAAAGTAGAGCTTTGCAGACCATCCGAAGATGAACAGCGCGATCGCCAACGGAATGAGCGACCACGCAAGTTCGAGCGGCAGATGGTCATCCAGCGCGCCTTTGCGTGTTGCGGCCGATCCTCTTCGGTATCGCACTGCTGAAAACGCCAGTCCGATAACGATAATCAAACTGAAGAACAAGCTGACGGCAACAAGGAAGTAGAATAACGCGTCCACTTTGTCAGCGATTGTCGAAGCACTTTCCGGAAGTAAAGGGAAACTCCACATTGATTAGCTGCCTGTCGTATCAGTTCAATTGTGCTTTTGAAATTGAGAATCGCTTTCTGCGATCACGCATGAAGTTCATGAACATGTAAACGGCGAGAATCAGAATCGTGAGCGCCCCGCCTGCACGCAGAAGATTTGTTACTACCATGCCGTACTTCCCTGTTGCCGGATCGTAGTAATAGCAGAGAAGCAGCAGCTTATCGACAGGCGAACCAATTTTCTCCTGCGCCGCCTCCATCAATGAGAACGTAAGATCCTTTGCGCCATACTCGATTCCGTAGAGATAGCGCGCAACTTTGCCTTGCGGCGTGGCGACCATGATGCCGCTTGCATGTGCGAACTGCTTTGTGGGCTGATCGTACACGAATCTAAACCCAACTGCATCCGCGAGCCTTTTGATTGCAAGCGAATCGCCTACGAGAAAATGCCATCCCTCAGCAACGCCTGCTCTCGCGTACTCAGTCACGTACGTGTCTTTCTTGTCCGCCGCCATCTCAGACGTCTCGCGATGATTGATGCTCACTGTGACGACGTCGAACTCTGTGCCCGCTGTGAACTTCAGTGTGCGGAACGTCTGCACCATGCCGTTGAGGACTTGCGTGCAAAGCATTGGGCATTGATAGTACACCAACGAAATAATCACAGGCTTCTTGTGAAAATACTTTCCGAGCTTGACGCTTTTTCCCTGTTCGTCTTTGAATTCGAGATCGAGCGGTATCTGTTCGTTCAACCGTTGATCGATCCCTACCTCAGTGAACGCTCTTGCGGCGGCTTTTGTGGGATCGACCATCTGAGTCAGCGCCGGCAACGGCATTAGCAATGCAACAATGATCAAAATATTCTTCATACGTTTCTCCATCCCGCTTATTTCTTCTCCACCGGCAGCCCGCGCTCAACAATCAACTTCATTGCGCGCTCAATCGGAATTCTCGCGACGCCCACATCTTTGCTGACCCATCCGTAGCTCGCGAGCACGGAGTCTTGCTGCTTCACGAACGGCCCCAACGTGACATGCGGGTCAGTCTGAAGCCGCGGTTGCGGCGGCAATGCAGTTGACTCAGGCATGACGAGTGTGTTTGCCGACGCGCCGGGATGAGCGGAAGCCGACTTGTAGTACATATAGACTCCCGCAGCCATGGCCAATCCCACAATCGTCAAGCCAATTGAGACAATCAGTCCGCTGATGAACACACTTCGCGGATTGACATCAGATGTCTCATAACCGCGTGCAACTGACTCGTCGTTGACCTTCTTATGTTCTTGTTCGTACGTCATGTTAGTGTTGATTTGCCATTCCGTTGTGGAACCGCGGATCGTTCAACGGAAGCAACGGCTGGCTCTTGAGTTGACCAAGGAAAAGCCAGATCCAGAATCCGCCGATTGCAACCGGCGCAACAAGCGAAAGCCAGTGAAGCTTCAGTTCGTGATTGTTGAAGGCCGGAAAGATCAGCCAGTAGGTATCAATGAACCGCATGACGAGAATTCCCATAGCAATCCTTGCGAGCGGCACAATGTGGCGCTTGAGCTGGCGCGACAGCAGCAATCCAAACGGAAGAGCAAAATGTCCGACAATCAACACGACGGCAAAGACACTCCACTCCGTTCCCATTCTTCGGAGATGCCACATGTTGTCTTCAGGCAAGTTGCCCGACCAGATGATCAGGAATTCCGAGAACGCGATGTACGCCCATAGGATCGTGAACGCCATCAGCAGATTTCCGAGGTGATGAATGTGCCGCGTCGTCAGCACGGACGCCAGCGGCTGCTTGTCGCCGAGCCAGCGTACCATCAATATGCAGAAAGCAATCGTTGTCAGCGCTGCTCCGACGATCCTTCCAACAGCATACATCGTCGAATACCATTCCGGTTCGAGCGACATCATCCAATCGACGGACACCAATGTCATGGTGAGGATGAACAACACCATTGCCGGCCCGCTGAAGATTCTCATTCTACGAGTGATCGTCGCGTCGCCGGTCTGATCTTGCAAGCGCGACTTTCGCGTGAGCCAGAGTGTTCCAAAAATCCAGATTCCGAAGTAGAGAATCTGTCGAATGATGAAGAATGAAGTGTTCAGGTAGCCGAGCTTCTTTTCCACCGCGTGCGCATACGTTGCAGAAATGTTTTCGGGATGCGTCCACGGATAGAGTTGCGTCATCCCCAACACGATTGGAAGAAACAGCAGCGCCATGAGTGGCAGTGTTCTCGCTCCCGATTCAACGTACCTCTGAACGACGTGTCCCCAGGACCCTGACACGAGGTGATGAAGAATGAGTATCCCCAGGCAGCCGAGCGTCAGCGCCATCCAGAACACATATCCAAACAAATACGACTGAAAGAAATCGGCTTGCGACACGAACGCTCCGATGACAAGCAGGATTGTCCCGCCGATGCCCACGATGAGTGAGCGCTGTCGAAGCTGATCAATCTGAGGAAGTAATGTTTCGTTATGATTCATTGAGCGAGTCGAAAAAGTTTGGTTCGATCTTCATTCGAAAGCGTTGATGCTTCTGCACGCTGGCTGAGCTGCAGCGCGCGAATGTACGCAACGATCGCCCAGCGATCCTCGACGGGAACGCTCGGCGCGTAGCTGTACATCCTACCGAATCCATTCGTCATGACATCAAAGAAATATCCCGCAGGGCGCTCTCGTAAGCTATCCGTGTGAAACGAGTTAGGCCGGGGAAACCCGCGTTGCACAATCATGCCTCCTCCGTCGCCCAGTCGTCCGTGACACGGCGTGCAGAACGTGGTGAATCGATCGCGGCCGCGCGCCATGACGCTGTCCGTGATCGTAAACGGAAATGTGTCGGCAAGTCGCCCGTTCACTCGTCCGGTTGAGAGCAGATCGTCATTCACCGCCCGACCACGTGCAACCGTTCCTTCTGGCGCAATTCTCGCGGAAGATCCGTCGGTGAAGAAACTGTTCTTCTCCAATGGCTTGATCCGCGACGAATCGTACATGTCGTTGCAGCCCGTAATGAGTCCGATGCAGATGAACATCGCAAGCGCGCTACGCAATGCATGACGGTTAAAACAATCTTTTACCAACCGATCAGTCTTCGTCATGATGATACGGATCTTTCGTTCGCACGTGTTCCACAACAGTAACGTATGTGGGTTGAAGACTCTCAAGAAACGCTTTCGTTTTTTCTTGTTCAAATGTTGGATCGATAGCTTCGATGCAGAGAAAGAATTTGTCCTTCGTCGCCAACTCAAACCGATCGACGTTGAAGACGGGATGCAAGGGTCGCGGCAATCCGTTTCGGAAAATCATGCCGATCACTGCCCCGCTGGCTGCAAGCAGAATCGTCAGCTCAAATGTCACGGGAATGAACTGCGGCCAACTGTTGAACGGACGCCCGCCGATGTTCAACGGATAGTCGATGGCCATCGCCCAATACTGAAAGAAGAATCCGCCGATCATGCCCGCGAGTCCGCAGCACAATACGAACAACGACAGCTTCGTGTGACGAATGCCGAGCGCGTCCGTGAGTTCCTCCATCGGAAACGGCGTGAACGCGTCCATCTCATGATAGCCTTCGGACTTCGCACGCTCGGCTGCGTAGAGCAGCTTCTCCGGCGCGTCGAACTCAGCCATCAAACCATAAATGTCCGGACGTTTTGCAAAGAGTCTCATGTCAGTTCGCGTCCGCGCTTGTGTCGATAATTCTTCCGCGCCAGGGCAACAGATGCTTGATTTCAAAAATCGAGATCATCGGCATCACTCGCACGAAGACGAAGATCAGCCAAACGAAAAAGCCGATCGTGCCGAGGTACAGTCCCCAATCCCAGATCGTCGGCGTGAACATGTCCCACGACGACGGCAGGAAGTCGCGATGCAGGCTCGTCACCACAATCACAAACCGTTCAAGCCACATGCCGACGTTGACGATGAGTGAGATGATGAACAGCACCGTTACGTTCGTTCGCACACTCTTGAACCAGAGGAACTGCGGCGTCAATCCATTACAGAAAATGAGCGCCGCATACGCCCACCAGTATGGACCGAAGATTCTGTTTTTCATCATGAACATTTCGTACAAGCTGCCGCTGTAGTACGCGAAGAACAACTCGCACATGTAGCCATAGAGAACGATCAGTCCCGTCGCCAGCATGACCTTCGCCATGTAGTCGAGATGTCGGTCAGTGATGAACGACTCGAGCTTGTACCATCTGCGCGCCGGAATCATCAGCGTCAGCACCATTGCAAAACCGGAGTAAATCGCGCCCGCAACGAAATACGGCGGGAAGATCGTTGCGTGCCAACCGGGCACGAGACTCACGGCGAAGTCGAACGACACAACCGAATGCACAGAAACAACGAGCGGCGTCGCGAGTCCCGCAAGCAGCAAGTACGACGTTTCGTATCGATGCCAATGATGCGCGGAGCCGCGCCAGCCCATCGCCAAAACTCCGTACACAACTTTCTGCCAATGCTTCTTCGACTTGTCTCGCATCGCTGCGAGGTCTGGGATCAGCCCGACAAACCAGAACATTGCGGAGACGGTGAAATACGTCGAGACCGCGAACACGTCCCAGATCAGCGGACTGCGGAAGTTCACCCACAAGCCCATCGTGTTCGGATAGGGAAACAGCCAGTAGTCCAGCCATTGACGTCCGGTGTGCAACGCCGGGAACAAACCGGCACACATAACGGCAAAGAGCGTCATTGCTTCTGCGAAGCGGTTGATCGCGTTACGCCAGTGCTGATGGAGCAAAAGCAGGATGGCAGAGATCAGCGTTCCCGCGTGTCCGATACCGACCCACCACACGAAGTTCGTAATCTCAAACGCCCAACCGACAGGATTGTTGTTTCCCCAGACGCCGGGTCCTTTCAGCAACACAGCGCCGATTGCGAGGACAAAAACCAGCAGCAACATCGACGTAACAGCCAACGTGACCGACATGCTGCGCGGCGTCTTCGTTTCGAGAACATCATTCGTGATCTTCTCGGTGATTGAGCCGTAGCTCTCGCCTTTCGCGACGAGCGGCTGGTGTTCAAGCTCTGCGATATGATCGTGTTGAGCCACAGTCTTATCCGTGATGATCAGATGAAACAACATCGTTGTGAGAAGTCAGTCGCGGATGCGGATTGCGCAACTTCGCGAGATACGACGTGCGCGGCTTCGTGTTGAGTTCTGCGAGCAATCCGTACGCCCGCGGATCGGCTTTCAACTTCGCGACTTTGCTGTTCTTGTCGTTGAGATCGCCGAAGCCAATCGCCTGCGCAGGGCAGGCGGACTGACAGGCAGTGACAACTTCTCCGTCACGAATGAGCCGATCTTCTTTCTTCGCTTCGATGCGCGCCGCGCTGATTCGCTGAACGCAATACGTGCACTTTTCCATGACGCCGCGGTTGCGAACCGTGACATCGGGATTGCGCATCAACTGGAATTGCTTCGTCTCCGTGTCGGAGTATTGCAAGTAGTTGAACCGACGGACTTTGTACGGACAGTTGTTCGAGCAGTAGCGCGTGCCGACGCATCGGTTGTACGTCATGACGTTCAGCCCTTCTGAGTCGTGCGTTGTTGCGGCAACAGGACAGACCGGCTCGCACGGAGCGTTCTCGCAATGCATGCACGTCACGGGCATCATCGCAAATTCCGGATTGTCGAGATCGTTGCCAACGTAGTAGCGGTCGACGCGTATCCAATGCATCTCACGACCGTTCTCCACTTGCTTCTTGCCGACGACGGGAATGTTGTTCTCGGCTTGACATGCGATCATGCACGCGTTGCAGCCTGTGCATGCGTTCAGATCAATCGTCATTGCCCACGCGTAGCCATCGTATTCGTGCGGTGCATAGAAGGATTCCTTCTGCGACGGCTGATGCGCCAAATGTTTTGCGAACTCGGGATGTTCGGCAAACTCAGCAGCAGTCGTCTCTCGCACAATCGGGCGTCCCTCCATGCTCCAATGGTCTTGGGTCGAGGCAACGTTGTGCGACTCGCCCGTCGTCTTCACATCAACGCCGGTCGCGAACCATGGCGCAGTTGACGCGCGAAGCATGTAGGCGTTCGCCCCGATTCCATCGCCGACGCGCCCGGCTCGCGTTCTTCCATATCCCAGATGAATCGTCACAGCCTCATCAGGATGGCCAGGCTGAATCCATGCAGGGGCCTTGATTGTCGCGCCGTTCATCGTGAGCGAGACAACGTTCTCGTTCTTGAGTCCAAGCTGTTCCATCGTGCGTGGACTCATCAACGCAACGTTCTCCCATGTAATGCGGGAGATCTGCTTCGGGAGTTCCTGCAACCACCCGTTGTTCGCGAACCGGCCGTCGTGTATCGATGGATCCGGGCGGAACATGATTTCCATTCCGCCTTTTCGCACCGAGAACTTCCAATCAACGCTCTGGGCAGAAACTTGCTTCGGAGAAAGCATTGTCCCTGCGACGACGCCATCGTTCAGCGACTTCCGCCAGAACGCTTCGAAGCCGGCTTCACCTGATCTGCTGAGCCAATATGATCTCACGATCTCTTCGTCCGATCGAGAATCGCCGAAGATCATGTCCAGCACTTCATGCGCGGACTTTGTTTCATACAGCGGAACGATCAGCGGCTGCAAAATAGTAGCTGTGCCGTCGAATGCTCGCGCATCGCTCCAACTCTCGAGATAGTGCGACTCAGGCAAATGCCAGTGGCTCTTGGCGCTGGTTTCATCGTCATACGTTCCGAGATGGGCAACGAAGGAAACCTTGCCGAGCGCTTCACTGAACTTCAAGTCTGCAGGCGCGTTGTACACAGGATTGCCGCCGAGAATTAGCAGCATATCGACAACGCCGCTGTTCATGTCGCTCACAAGTTCTTTTAGTGATGCGCCATGATTCACAGGCTTGACTTCAACAGGATCAGTGTATTCAACAGTGCTGCCTACGTTGCCCAACGCGACATTCATAGCATGAGCAAGAGCATGCACAACGGCGGTCTGATGATTGCCCGCAACAACCAGGCATTTCCCGCGATGTGCCTGCAAGTCCTCAACCAAGACAGAGAGTGTGTTTGCATCAACAACATCGGTCGCGCCTGCGACGCCTTCCACGTTCATCGAAGATGCAACAGCGCGTGCAAACTGCTCAACATCGCTGGCTTTCATACGGAACCGGTGATCGGCCATGCCGCCAGTAACTGTTGGCGTGCTCTCGGCGGCGTACAGACGATTCATGTTGGCTGTGTTGCCGCTTACTCGGCGCCGGTCTGCAAAGTCGCGTGCGTAGCGTATGTTGCCCGGCCCCGTGCCGATGAAATCGCTGTCAAGCGAGAGTATGATATCGGCTTTGTCGAAGCTGTACCGCGGTTGCAGATACTCTCCAAAGATCAGCTTCGTTCCTTCGCGAATATTGTCAAGTCCGCACGCTTCATACTGATGCCACTTCGCTTCGGGAAACTGCGCTAGCACAGAGTTGATCTGGTGACCGAGTGTCGGTGACGTGATATTCTCTGTTAGAATGCGAAGCCCGGCGCCTTTGAGCGAGCGCTGCACTTCGATGAGTGGTTGAACTGATCGGCCAAATTTCTCCCAGCTGCTCACGCCGCCGTTGTTCAGCACCACCTGCGAGCGATCAGGATCGTAGAGGTTGAGAATCGATGCGATGGCATAAACGTCTGCAGCGCCACGGCTCGCAGGATGATCGGGATTTCCTTCGATGCCGGTCGGACGGCCCATGTGACTCTTGGCGAGAACTCCGGTCGCGTAGCCGCCGTGAACAAATGCCGTCGCGTAATACAAAGGCTTTCCCGGAACGATCTGCTCAGGCGACTTCACATACGGAACAATCTTCTCTTCCGGCTGTTTGACGCACGACGTCAATCCTGCAAGAGAAAGTGATGCGCCCATCACCTTCAAGAAATCCCTTCGGCTATATCCATCGCCCCACGTTGATGCTTCACGCGGAAATTCGTTCTCGATCAATTCACGAAATTCTTCCGTCTCTGCAAGAGCGTTCAGACTTTTCCAGTACTCCCGTCCAGTACCGCGGGAGAGACGCTTTCTCAATTCGTCGATGTTCAGTGTCTTTTTGTCGCTCATGATCTGTCGGGTATCATCGATGGCAAATGGAACAATCCGTAAGTTGTTTCGTTTTGACGTCGTACTTCTTCACCAACTCTTTGCCGAACGCAATCTGATCTTGTGGAGGTCTGTATTCGAAATTGTAAATCTCTTCTACCGGTCGAATGAATTTTTCCGGCTGACGATGGCAATCGAGACACCACGCCATCTGCAACGTGCTCTGCTTCCAGACGAGCGGCATCATGTTGACGTTGCCGTGGCAGACCTGGCACGACATGCCTTTCTTGACATGAATGCTGTGGTTGAAGTACGCAAAATCAGGAAGATCGTGAACGCGGTTCCATTCGAGCGGGCGTTGTGTTCGGTAGCTGGCCCGAACAGGCTCAAGCATCGGGGCGCCTGTCCAGATCTGCGAGTGACAGGTCATGCAGGTATGTGTCGGTGGAATTCCCGCGAACGCGGATTTTTCTACGCTGGTGTGGCAATAGCCGCAGCTGATGCCGAGGCCGTTGACGTGGTGCTCATGACTGAAGGGAATCGGCTGTTCTTTCGGAACATTCACGTCGGTGAAGTATCCCGACCGATACATATCCCAACTCACCCATCCAACAAATCCCACAAGAAGAAAAACAACAATGATGCTGGCCCGAGAGATAACTCTCATGCTTGGGTGAAAAATCTGGGCCATGAACTATCGGATCCTTTCGGGTATGCGAAATTCAGAATATAGTATCAGGCGAACGCCGATTATCAATGAACAGAGTTGCGCTACTGGATTCTTCGCGGGTGGGCGCGAGTGAAACAACCAGTGGGATATCACTTTGCAACGGTGCTAAATATACGCGTGTGGAAAATAAGTGTCAAGAAATCGCACAGAAATTTTTTGAAAGAGAACGTCGCATACGCGAGAAAATTTTGCAAGCTCAATCACGGTACGCTTGCATTCAAACTCAACAACGCGTTCTTTACGATTGATCACATTCACATCATCATTCTCTGTATGAACCAACCCTCAACGTTCACCGGACCGGAAACGAAAAATTCGCGATCCTATGACGAGGTTCGCAGTCAAATTCGCAACGGCGATGTGCTGATGTACAAAGGAAGGTCGCTTGCGTCGCGCATCATCATGTTCGCAACACGATCGCGCTACTCTCACGCCGGATTGGCCATTTGGTGGAATAGCCGGCTCATGACGATGGAGGCGGTCGGCAAAGGAGTGATCGTTCAGCCGCTGTCGCGCAGCGTCGATCATTACGATGGAAGAGTGACACTCTTCGCTTCGCGGGAAAACATATCGGACGAGGATCGGCTCCGGCTCGTGATGTTCGCACAGGAAGAGCTTGGGAAAGAGTATGGCACATGGAAGGCGATTCGGCTGGGACTGAAGATTCTTTTCCAAAAAGACCGCGAGAAGCGCGACAAACTGCGGAGAGAACGACAGCTCTTCTGTTCTTACTACGTCGCGCAAGCATACAACGCAATCGGGAAGGATCTGAAGAAAGAGACAAGCGACAGGTTCATGACTCCGGGCGATGTCGCCGAGTCCCCGAGCTTGCAGAAGATCGCCGTTCTCCGCAAACGCAGGTGAACGTCAAATCCACTTCTTCGAACGAAACCACCAGAGCATTCCGACAGCAACGACAATCATGATGACTGTTGCCGCCGTGTGACCGTGCTGCCAGTGCAGCCCCGGCATAAATTCAAAGTTCATCCCGAAGAATCCGGTAATCACGCTCAACGGAAGAAAGATCGTTGAGATGATCGTGAGAACTTTCATGACTTGCGACAGCCTGTTTGACGTCACCGAGAGGTAGGCATCAAGCAACCCCGAAACAACATCGCGATAGCTATCCGCGACATCCGCCATGCGCACCAGATGATCGTACACGTTGCGATAGTAGATCATCTCTTCCTGCGTAATGAGTCGGAACTCGCCGCGAGAAAGCCGGCTCAACATTTCCCGCTGGTACGTGGCGATGCGCCTGATCGTCATGATGTTCTTCTTCAGAAAAAGTATCCGGTGCATCGTCCGCTGCGTCGGGTCGCCGAACACTTCGTCTTCCATGCTCTCGATTGCGCTGTCCAGCGCGTCGAGCAGAGGATTGTAGTTATCGACGATGTCGTCGATGATGAGATGAAAGAGATAATCGGGTCCCCGACCCAGCATCATCGGATTCTTCGTGCAGAGTTGAGTGACGTAGCTTGTTGAGCGCAACGGCTTGTAATGATGCGTCACCAATATGCGCTTTGACAGGAAGGCGCTGAGCTGAGTTGTCGTGATTTCGATGCCGCTGGCAAAGTCGCCTGCGCTTCCGCTGAACGATCCTTCGACAGGATTGAAGATCACGAAAAGATAATCCGCGAAATCTTCCACCTTCGGCAAGTGCCCGTCCTCGTCCGTTCCGCGTTGGGTATCTTCAATTGCAAGCGGATGGTAGTCGAGTATTGAGAGCAGCAGCGTTTCTTCCTCCGCCTCCGACGGGTTCTCCAGATCGATCCAAATCACGCCATCGGGCTGATGGGCAGCTTGGGCAAACTCCTTGATGCTCAGGCGCTTGATTTCACTATTGAGATACTGGAAGATCGTTACCATGGTCGCCTTTCGGTGGAGGAAAGAATTCTCAGCAGACTGTTTTCAAGATTCATATTTCGGGAGAGAGAGTCAACGTCTCGGCAGCGAGATTCATCGTTCATCAAACAAAAACAGCAGTGCCCGCAAATAGTCTCTGCGGGCACGTCATGGGGAACTACGTCCGATCGGTTTCGGGTACAGCCCTCACCCAATCGCCAAAATTAATCAACTCCTCCATCCTGCACGACCAGACAAGCTTGTCGTCATAGACGGTGATGTCGGGACAACCATCGCACATGCTGAGCGCCCCTCCCGGCATGAAGTCTGCCGGCTGGATGATCATGACCGATTGCATGTGCAGCTTCTTGAAGAGCAGATGCGGTTTCCATTTTACGTCATGCAGAAATGCCGACAATGTCTTCGACAAACCTTTATCGAGCGGAGACAACGCCAGCATCGATTTTGCTCTGCCGAGCACTTGTGGCTTTGTGTACGCAAGGTATGTTCCCTTGGTGAAATGATGAAGCGATTGCGAAAGCTCCATGAACTTCGGCCCGGTGTAGCCATAAATCTTGTCCTTCGTCCCGATGCGCAGCGTGAGCAGCCACTTGAAATGATCAGGGCGTTCGGTTCCGTTCAGGTACGCGCTCGGCTGGAAATCGGGATACTTCTTTCGAATTTCCTTTACGATATCGGTGGACATGATCGAGATCGCCCGGTCTTTGTCGATCGCATACATAATCGGAGTCATATCAACTTTTTTCCCACCGACAAGATACTCGTAGCCTTTGTGCACCGGCGCAGCACGATAGGCGATGAAGACAAGAATGTTCACGATGTCGATGTGCTTCTGTCCCCACTCGACGATCTCCGGCACATACTTCAGCGTGTGTTCGTAAACAGTCGCGTTGAACGCGCAGGAAATGCCGCCGACCTCGGCTAGCATCTGTGCATACTTCAATCGTAGATCGTTCAGCTCAAGCTCGGTCTTACCTTTCATGTGCGGCCGCTGCTGACCGCTATCGATGTGGAATGTGAATCCCTCCACTCCCGCGTTCTTCAGTGCACGAAGCTTGTCCATCGTGAGTGCGAGTCCATTCGTGTTGATGATCGGCTTTTGACCATCGTTCGCCACCATCTCGACGATCTTCTCTATTTGCGGATGCATCAGCGGATCTCCGCCTGCGATCGAAACGCCATCCGTCTTACGCAAGCGGTTGAAGACATCGAGTTCGTGACGGACTTGATCAAGCGACTTGTGTGCGTTCGAATCGTTCTTTCGATAGCAGCCGTCGCAATAGAGATTGCACGCGCTCGTTGGCTCAAGCCAGTTGATGGCATTGTCGGGCAAGGTCCATGGCATGCGATACAATTCTCTATGATCCAGTACGTGGTTCAACGTATCTTCCATCATGACTCCGTATTGTGAGGGGGGAAAAAACAAAAGTCCATTCTCTTTTTGGATAGAAAATGGACTTGTGAATGAACTGGTGGAAAAATATCAAAATTTCGGGAGAAAAGAACTCCTAACGGCCAAAAATCGCTCGCCGTTGGAGGGGGCACCAGCTAGCTGCCGGCCCGCTTGCTCATCGCGACATAGTCGCGCTGCCCGTATCCGAGAAAAATTTGTCTTGGACGCGCGATCTTTTGTTCAGGATCGTTCAGCATTTCTTCCCACTGAGCTAGCCAGCCGACGGTTCGAGGAATTGAAAACAGCACAGGAAACATCTCCACCGGAAATCCCATCGCTTGATAGATGAGTCCAGAATAGAAATCAACGTTGGGATAGAGCTTGCGCTTCACAAAGTACTCGTCTTCAAGCGCGATGCGTTCCAGCTCTAGCGCGATTTCCAGCTTTGGATTTCGTCCGGTCACTTCAAAGACTTCATCGGCCAGCCGCTTGATCACCTTCGCCCGCGGATCGTAGTTCTTGTACACTCGATGGCCGAATCCCATGAGTCGTCCGCTTCCGGCTTTGACGCTCTGAATAAACGCGCCAACTTTGTCTTTCGATCCAATCTCGTCGAGCATGCGAAGCACCGCTTCGTTCGCGCCGCCGTGCAGTGGACCGTATAACGCCGCCGCCGCACCCGCCATTGCCGAGTAGGGATCGACTTGCGAGCTGCCAATGCCGCGCATCGCATTCGCGCTACAGTTCTGTTCATGATCGGCATGCAAAATAAACAGCACGTCCAATGCTTTGACCAGCGCCGGATGCGCTTGATACTTTGGCTCCGTCATCCTCCAGAGCATGCTCATAAAATTCGCGATGTAGCTCAGATCGTTGTCCGGATAGACATACTTTCGACCGACGCTGTGCCGGTACGCGAACGCTGCAATGGTCGGCATCTTCGCAATCAGTCGAAACACTTGCTTCTGCCTCGCTTGCGGATCGTGAATGCGAAGTCCGTCGCGATAGAACGTCGAGAGCGCACCGATTGTACTGATGAGCATGCCCATCGGATGCGCGTCGTAGTGAAAGCCATCCATCAGCTTCTTGATGTTCTCGTGCAGCATTGTGTGGAACGTAATGTCGTGAACCCACTGCTCGTAGTGCTGTTTGGTCGGCAGCTCACCGTAGAGAATCAGGTAGGCAGTTTCGAGGAAGTTGCTCTTTTCGGCAAGTTGCTCAATCGGGTAGCCGCGATAGCGGAGAATGCCCTTGTCGCCGTCGATGAATGTGATTTTGCTTCGGCACGAGGCGGTGTTCATGAAGGCAGGATCGTACGTCATCAAGCCAAAATCGTCATCCTTCACTTTGATCTGCCGAAGATCGACCGCTTTGATCGTCTCGTCGGTGATTGGGATTTCGTATTTCTTTCCCGTTCGGTTGTCGATGATCGTCAGTGTATCTGGCATGCAAGTCTCCTTGTGCGGTGAGGATGAAACTGAATTCGTGATTGTGCGACGGGGGAAGATACACAACGGCCGCGACACTCTCAACAGCGCAGCTCAATGTAGTCCGGGATATGGATTTTTCCTGCCGGCAGCCACGGCCGCTCTAGAAAGCGAGCCTGCCAATGACGTGCATGAATTTGTCATTCTGAGGGAATTGAAAGGCGTTGCCTTTGTTGTTCATCACCGTGACATCTGTGCTTCACGTTTCGTCTCGTCACTACGTGACGATTGGGTGACCGGGCTATTGCGCAGACCATGAATGGTCTGCCTAATATCATGCCGTCCCTACAGGACGGCCGTGCATGCAAGCTTGCCACGTAGTGGCAAAAACGAAATTAGCCCGACCTTTCAAGGTCGGGTCAGATTGATGTACACGACCCGTCCGTCGCGTAGCGACGGAACGAATAGTTGGCACACGCCTGAAGGATCAGGTCAATAGGAGGTTCATTTCTTAGAGACTCGTGCCTCTCTGTGAAGCAGTTCATTCATCTTCGAAATGGAGTAATCATGAAATACTTTCTTGCATTCTTGATTTCATTTGCAACCCTCGCATTCGGTCAAACATTTCCATCTTACTATTCGGCGGCCGATCTTGCGCTTGCGTCTCCGGGAGCGTTGAGGTTCGGGCTGTACGGTTTTGACAACCCGGCGCTGCTCACGTACGTGCGTCACTCGGATTTGGAATTCGTCTGGACTGATGCGAGCGGCAAATGGAATGACTTCAACCGGTGGGGCCTATTCACTGCGTCTCCGAATTTTGGATTCGGTCTCGTGAAGACGAAGCTTGGGCCGATCTCAATCACCGACTACAGAATTGCGCTCGCCGGCGGCGACAAGACACTCGGCTTCGGGTTCGCGTACAGTTTCACCGGCGGCGACAAAGCTGCGTTCGACAGACGGAACTCGTTCACCCTCGGTACGCTCGTCCGTCCCAATCGTTATGTCTCTGTCGGGTTGGTCGGCAGTACAACGACATCCGGTGGAAGGACGGAGGGCGTTGTTGATCTCGGCGTGCGTCCGTTGGGTAGCGAGATGCTCACGATCTTCGCCGACTACGGCATTCAAAATCATCAACAACTCAAACAAGGGGCATGGAGCTACGGCGCGGCGATCGAAGCGTTGCCCGGCATTCGCGTTACGGGACGCTACTTCAACACGCACGCCTTCTCCGTCGGGCTTTCCCTGAGTCTGGGCAACGCGGGCGTGTCAACGCAATCCACGTGGGACAACAACTCGAAGCATGCCTTCAACACGTACGCGATTCGTCTCGGCGCGTTCGATCGGACTGTGTTGACGAAACTCATGAAGAACTCCCGTTATGTGGAGATGGATCTGCTTGGCGGGATGAAGTACCAGCGCTTCATCTTGTTCGACAATGCGCGCACGCTGAGATCGACGCTCGACGCAATTGCCGCAGCGAAAGCGGATGAAACAGTCGCGGGCATTGCCATCAACACGTCGGGCATGGACATCAATCGAGAAATGCTCTGGGAGTTGCGCGAGCAACTCAGGCAACTCAAGGCGGCCGGAAAGAAAGTTGTCGTGTTCATCGACAGGCCGACGATGGTGGAATATCAGTTTGCAACCATTGCCGATAAGATCGTGCTCGATCCCGCGGGCGCGCTCATGCTGCCGGGCTTTCTCGTGGGCCGAATGTACGTGAAGGGCACGCTCGACAAGCTGGGTATTGGGTTCACCGAACTCCGCTACTTCAAATACAAGTCGGCGGCAGAATCCTATGCGCGCGACAAGATGTCCGACGCCGATAGAGAGCAGAATCAGAAGCTTGTCGATGACTTGTACGCGCAAGCGAAAGCGGAAATCTGTGAGGGAAGAAAACTCACTGCCGCCCAGTTTGACACGCTCGTGAATCAGGACGTGATGTTTCTTCCGCAGGATGCGTTGGCGAAGGGCCTCGTCGATACGCTCGGCAGATGGGAAGAGGTGAAGACGATGATTGAACGGCTTGAAGGCGAGAAGAAAGCGACGACGGGATTTGGTTCGCTTGCGCAGTTCAATCTTCCCTATGACAACCAATGGGGAGAGCGTCCGCGCATCGCGGTGATCTATGCGCTTGGTGCTTGTGCAATGGATGAGGGCATCAAGGCGCGTTCGCTCGTGAAGGATGTTGAGGCAGTCGCAAACGATACGCGCGTGAAGGCAATCGTTCTGCGAGTCGATTCGCCCGGCGGCGACGGCATGGCATCCGACATCGTTGCCGAAGCATTGAAGAAAGCGAAGAAGAACAAGCCCGTGATCGTGTCGCAAGGGTACGTCGCGGCGTCGGGAGGGTACTGGCTTTCGATGTACGCCGACACAGTTGTCGCTGCGCCGAGTACCATCACCGGCTCCATCGGGGTGATCGGCGGATGGATGTACAACAAAGAGCTGAAGGAGAAGCTCGGCTTTTCCACGGATCTCGTGAAGGCGGGCGAGCACGCTGATCTTGGCTTCGGATTCCGGCTGCCGTTGATTGGCGCGGGAATACCCGACCGCGACCTCACGGACGTTGAACGTGCAAAAGCGGAACGCGCAATCAAGTCGTTCTATTCCGAGTTCGTCGCGAAGGTTGCGGTTGGACGACGAACGACTCCCGAGAAGATCGAGCCGCTCGCGCAGGGAAGAATTTATTCCGGCACAGAAGGGAAGAAGGTTGGCTTGGTTGATGAGCTTGGCGGACTGGCGGATGCAATTCGCATCGCGCGAACCAAAGCCGGCATTCGTCCGGACGATGACGTGACGATCGTTGAGTTACCGAGGCCGGGCTTCATCGACTTTTCGCGCTTCATGCCGAAGTTGTTCGGCGTTGAGCAGGCAATCGCAACCGATCCGGTGATCGAGCATCTGAAGCTTCGATTAGAACACAACGGTCAACCGATGCCCGTGATGCCGCTGGAGGAAATTGATTTCGAAGCGGCGACGGAGTAAAGGATAGCTTGAACGAAATGACAGGATGAATGTGATTGCGGCGCTGAAAGCTGCATCCTTTCATCCTGTCAAAGTTTCTTGCGGAATCGGTGGGATTCACCCGGCCTCACTTGATCAACACGAGCTTCCTGCTTTCGACATAGCGTCCTGCTTGTAGTCGATAGAGGTACACGCCGCTGGGAAAGCCCGATGCGTTCCAGGTTACCTCGTGTGTTCCCGCCGACATCTCCTTGTCCACCAGCGTCGCGACTTCGCGGCCCAGCACATCGTACATCCGTACGGACGTACGACCGTACGTCCCTACAACGAAATGTATTGTTGTCGTTGGATTGAACGGGTTGGGATAGTTTTGCTTTAGGGAAGAACCCGAGGGTACGCCGGCATTCACATGCTCTTCGACTGCCATGACCCCTCCGGTGTTGGTTCGAAGAATGTTTCCATTCAGGCCGACAGCCGTTCCACAGTCAGCATTTGTGAAAGTGACGCCATAGAGAGTATTTGTGGTCCCGCTTGGCTGGTTCGTCCAACTTGCACCTCCGTCTGTTGAGTGCAGGATCGTTCCATAGAAACCCACAACCGTGCCTACGCTGCCATTGGCGAAGTAGACACTATTGAGACCATTCATTGTTCCACTTGACTGACTCATCCAAATCGAACCGCCGTTGGTTGTGCGAAGAATTGTCCCATTCCATCCCACGGCTGTCGCGTTGTTACTATCGGTGAAGTAGATGCAATGGAGACCATTCGTTGTTCCACTTGTCTGGCTCGTCCAGTTTACACCGCCGTTGGTTGTGCGAAGAATGATGCCATTTCCTCCTACCGCCGTTCCAGTTGTGGCATCAGTGAGCGAGATGCTCGTGAGATCGGTGGTCGTTCCACTTGACTGGCTCAGCCACGTTGCGCCTCCGTTGGTTGTACGGAGTATCGTACCGGAAGAACCCACAACTGCTCCAACATTTGTATCGGCGAAGGAAACGAAAAAGAGATGTCGCGTTGTTCCGCTTGGCTGATTAGTCCAGCTTGTTCCACCATCGGTAGTCCGAAGAATCATGCCGAGAGACCCTACCGCCGTTCCGATGTTAGCATCGATGAAGGAGACGCTATTGATCCCATTCGTTGTTCCGCCTGACTGGCTGGTCCAAGTTGTCCCGCCATCGGCAGTTCGAAGTATTGTGCCGTTGGCTCCCACGACCGTTCCCAAATTCGCACTTGTGAAACAGACACCTTTCAGATTACTCGTTGTTCCGGTTGAGTTGCGCGACCAAGTCGTGCCCGCATTTGTGGTACGAATGATGGTTCCAAAAATTCCGACCGCCGTTTGTGTGTTCACATCAGTCGAGCAGATACCATAGAGCCAGGCCGTCGTTCCACTTGATTGGCTCGTCCAGTTTGCGCCTCCATTAGTCGTACGAAGAACTGTGCCACTGGCTCCGACCACTGTTCCATTGTTTGCATCGGAGAAGGACACGTTCAGAAGATAGTTCGTTGTTCCGCTTGACTGGTTCATCCAATCTACACCACCATTAGTAGAGCGCAAAATTGTGCCGAATTCTCCCACTGCTGTGCCAGTGTTTGCGTCGATGAAAAACACCTTAAGGAGTATGTTTGCAATCCCGCTTGATTGACTGGTCCAGTTTATCCCGCCATTCGTGGTGCGAAGAATGGTGCCGGCTAATCCAACGGCCCATCCTCTGTTGGCATCGGTGAAGAAGACTCCATAGAGATCATACGCAGTTCCGCTTGACTGGATCGTCCAAGTTGTTCCGGCGTTGGTTGTGTGAAGGATAGTGCCAGTGGCTCCCACTGCCCAACCCTTGTTAGCGTCGATGAAGCAGACGGATAGGAGATAGTTTGTTGTTCCACTTGATTGGGTCGTCCAAGTTTCCCCGGCATTGGTAGTGCGAAGAATCGTGCCAGCGTCTCCCACTGCAGTTCCTGTGATCGCGTCGGTCAACGAAACACCGTGGAGTTGGTTCGTCGTTCCACTTGACTGGTTGGTCCAACTCATACCGCCATTAGTAGTGTGGAGCACTGTGCCGGATTGTCCTACCGCAGTTCCTGTGTTAGTGTTGATGAAGGCCACGCAAAAGAGATCGTTTCCTTGCGGCAATGGATTCTGCCAGAACCAACCCTGTTGCGCATGTGTCATTTGGATATGAGTGAGAAGAAGGAGGAGTATAGTGCAGTCTACAAATAAATGACTTTTCATAAGTAGCTCCTTGAAGGTAGCAGGATGAGCAGTCGTCTACCTGATTCGATCAGCGGTGACCAAATGCGAGCCTTGAGAAGTTCATTTCTGATGTGATCAGAAGGGAGGATTTGGTCATCAACTGGAAGGAACAGTTTCTACACCATCATACCAAACTCATCTCACATTTGCAACAGACATTCCCACTGCCCAACTCTTGACTCTCTCTCTCTTGCACGTTAACTTACGCACGGTTGAAAGCAGAGGCAAGTCCAGTCTCCGCTCATCAACTTCGCTGCGCGACTGTTCCTTTCTTTCGTCTCACATTTACCCAGAAAATTTCAGGATGGGCCGATAGGCCGTGAGTTACTTTGCAATCTCGCGGCTCTATGGCCGGCATTGCTTTTCAGTTGATTAGATGCGCAGCTTGTTCCCCATCATAAAGGAGTATTATGCCGTTCCATGTCTGTCCGTGGTGGCTTACCTACACATTCGACAACCCGATTCGAAAGCTCGTACACAACCCGTCGAAGATCTTTAGCGGACTTGTTCGTCGCGGAGCGAGGGTGCTGGATGTCGGATGCGGCATGGGCTACTTCACGATTCCGCTCGCGCGCATGGTCGGCGAACAGGGGGCGGTGTTTGCCGTCGATCTGCAAAAAGAAATGCTCGCCGCCGTCAGGCGACGCGCAGCTCGCGCCGGCGTTCTCTCGCGGGTTCGGATGGTGCAGTGCAAAGAGAATTCACTTGGCGTGAGTGAGAAGTTTGATTTTGCCTCGGCGTTCTGGATGGTGCACGAGGTTCCCGATCAGAGGCAGTTTCTCTGCGAACTTTTTTCGTTGATGAAACCTTCGGGGAAGTTCTTGCTGGTGGAACCGAAGGGACATGTCAACGCAGCCGAGTTCCGCGAAACTGTCCGGCTTGCAACGTCGGTGGGCTTCGTGCAGAAGGGGAGTGTGCGTGTCGCGTTGAGTAGAAGCGCGCTGCTTGCGCGACCTGCCGACGGCGACGGACGATCATGAAAATACTTGCACTCGAAAAGGATATGCCCGGAGTTTCCGACGACAAGTTTTCAGACGAGCTGCTCACGAGAGGCTCGCCGAGCCTGGGAGCTTCATCAAGCCGGTGTGATTCGCGAGTTGTACTTTCGTGCGGACAAGAGCTTGGCCGTGCTGATTCTCGAGTGTGCAGATGGCGATGAGGCGAAGGAAATTCTCGCAACGCTGCCGCTCGTTTGCGAGGGACTCATTGATTTTGAAATCATTTCGCTCGCGGCGTATCCGGGTTTCGCGAGATTGTTTAGCGACTAGACTTTACAGGCATGCGCGTCGCACGACGTGACGCGTACCTGCATTTCATAATCATCATATAAGGAGACAACCATGGTTAATGCAAAGAGAGTTCTTATTGCTACGGCGTCGGGTCTTCTGTTTGGCTTTGTGTGTTTTGGATTGGCGTCGAGCGGAGGCAATCTGCCGTTGCCGGTCGCCTATCAGATCATCGCTGAGCGAACGCTGATCGGGTTTGCGATCGGCATTAGCGCGCTCAAGATAGGGCATTGGTCGGTGCATGGATTGCTGATGGGATTTTTGATCAGCATTCCGCTTGCGTTCAGCGGACTGATGGCGCCAGACAATCCCGAGTACAGCAAGACGAGCATGTTCATTATGACGATCGTGATTGGCGCGGTGTACGGAGTGTTGATTGAGCTGATCACGACGAAGTTGTTCAAGGCTCCGCAGGTCAGCGCAACGCCTGTTATCGCAGCAGCGGCCGTATAGTCATCCCGCAAATTGACTGATGAACTCTCGCAGTGGCGCTCGAAAGAACGCCACTGACGTACTCGAACACTTTGATGAGTCAACATCTTCTAGCCGGCAACTTCTCATTCTATTTTTGGGCCACCGGCGGGTGTTCCTCGTCAAGACTGAGTTGCATGGCGCGAAGCGGATCACTCTACCTCGCGTCAAACACGGTCGCCCACCTCCGCTCTTTGCTCTCTCCCGCCTTTTCCGTAACTTTCATCGGCAAAAGTTCGCTACTCACTTCGTAACAACTCATGCGCTTTCTTGTTTTCGGGGCCGATGGCGGCGGCACAAAGACGCTCGGCCTCATCTCAGATCAGGACGCCAACATTCTTGCCCGACGCACAGTCGGCGCGGGCAATCCGAATGTTGTTGGTTTCGAGAACGCGTCGCGAAATCTGTTTGAGTTGTTGAGAGATTGCTGCCTCGATGCGCAGTGCTCACCCAATGAGCTGCGCTCGATTGTCTTCGGTCTGGCCGGCGCCGGGCGCGACGAAGCGCGACAGGAGTTGCGCACAAGAATCGCGACGCTCGCCGGCTGCGAGTTGCCCATCACGATCGAAACCGATGCGCGCATCGGGCTGGAGGGCGCGTTCAACGGCGCGCCGGGCGTGCTGATCATTGCCGGAACAGGCTCCGTCGTCATCGGCAAAAAATCGTCAGACGAAACAGTGATGATCGGCGGCTGGGGCCGCGCATTTGGCGATGAAGGAAGCGGATTCTTTCTCGGACTTGAGGCGCTCAAGTCGTTGCGGCTCTACTACGACGGTCGCGGCGGTTCGCCTCTGCTGGCAAACATGATCGCCGGGCAATTCGGCCTAGACTCTCGCTCTCGCGTCATCGCCGCCGCGTATCAGGAAAAATTCGAATTCTCTACGCTCGCGCCGCTCGTGCTCAAGGCCGCAGAGCAGAATGATGCGGTCGCCCTCGCGATACTGCACGCGGGCGCGAATGAATTGGCTGATCAGGCACGCGTCGTTGTCGAGCGCTTGCAGCAGCTGGACAGAATCGGCGTTGCGTTCTTTGGCGGATTGATTGAACTTGACAACGTGTACTCACGAATCATGAAGGCAAGGGTGGAAGAAGTCATTCCCGCGGCTGAGGTGAAGAAGGCTGAGAAATCACCCGCCGAGGGCGCTGTGTTGATGGCATTGGCAAACGCGAGGAAACAATGAGACTATTTCTTTCTGTGATCGTTCTTGGCGGCTCGCTACTTCTTCTGTCGTGCGGCGCCGCGCTGGAGAGCAGCAAGCCGCTCGCCTACGGCGCGCCGGAGTCTGTTGGCTTCAACGCAGCGCGCCTTGCGCGACTCGATTCAATCATGCACAACGCACTCGCCGACTCGACATTCCCCGCCGCGCAACTCTGTGTCATCAAAGACAACTTCATCGTTTACAACAAAGCATTTGGGCGCTACACCTACGACGTCAACGCGCCGCAGACGAACTTGCAAACGATGTTCGACATGGCGTCGCTCACCAAGGTCGTTGCGACGACGTCGGCTGTCATGAAATTGTGTGATGAGAAGAAGCTCTCGCTCGACGACAAGGTGAGCAAGTTTGTTCCCGCGTTCGCGAAAGGAACAAAATCCAACATCACCATCCGCCACCTGATGCTACACAACAGCGGACTGCCTCCGTTCCGCCAGCTCTGGAAGTTTGTCCCTGAAGCCAAGGATGCCATCGACTCCGTCTATGCGACAAGCCTCGTTGCGAATCCCGGCGACACGACCATCTACAGCGATCTCGGATTCATCACGCTCGGCAAAATCATCGAGAATGTTTCGGGCATGAGGCTGAATGAATATGTCAGCCGAAATTTCTTCCAGCCCCTCGGCATGACGCGCACGATGTTCTTGCCGTTCGACTTCAAAGATCAGTGCGCCCCGACGGAGTTTGATTCTCTTTGGCGCAAGCATCTGGTGCAGGGCATCGTACACGACGAGAATGCAGATTTCCTCGGCGGCGTGTCGGGTCATGCAGGACTTTTTTCCACCGCAAGCGATGTGGCGATCTTCATGCAGATGCTTCTCAACGGCGGCGACTACGACGGGCGGAGTTATCTTGAATCTTCAACCGTCACGATGTTCACGAAGCGTCAGTCGGAGCGCAGCACGCGAGCGCTTGGGTGGGACACGAAATCGGCGAAGGGGGCGTCCGCCGGAAATCTCTTCTCGCCGAATTCCTTTGGACATACAGGATTCACCGGTACGAGCATCTGGGTTGATCCCGAGAGAAATCTCGCCGTCATCTTAGTCACGAACCGCGTTCACCCAATGCGTGCGAACACGAAGATCTTCAAGATCCGTCCGGCAGTTGCGGACGCGGTGATTGAAGCACTGCGTTGAATTCTACGCAAAGTGCAGAGAAATCAGAGAAGAAATTGTTCAAAAATCTTATTGATGTATGAGTGAAACGTATTTGAAATGTCCGAGTTGCGGAGAAGATAAACTCGCATGCCTCGATGAGCATGAATGGACTCGTATAGATCCTAAGCCGGAAGTATCGCAAGTGGTTCATCGAAAACTTAAATGTGTTGATTGTTCGTATGAGGTTGATGAATGCAGAAAGCATAGGGACGAGGTCTTGAGTCTGTTTGCGAGTGCGAACTCTGTTGAGAATCTAAAATCTGTCTCAAGATGTGACAAACTCGAACGGGATAATACGGTCCGTTTTGCAATCATCCTGCATGGGCTCAGAACAAAAGCTTGGGAGTATGTAGTTGAACAGGTTCGTAATTTCCCAAAGGACGCATCCGTCGCTCACCTCAAACCGACATTCTTGACACTTGAAGCATGTTGCTACTGCTGTGTTAAGAAACCAAATCCTGCAAAAGATATAGTAAAGCGGGGTCAAATCAGTTTTGATCCTTCTGAGAAAGCGCAACAATTTACTTTTGAGTTAGTAAGATTCCTGTCGGGAGAATCATCTCCACCTGCGGATGTAAATGACTGGCTTGGGAAAAACTGGTTCAGCGATAACAAGTCACCTTACTCAACGTGCAGGGTTGGTGAGAGCCTTGGATTCTTTGAATCTATAGCGCCCGAGGAATTCGCAAAGTGGATTTTCATGGGCGAAGAGGTGCTCGAAGCACTCATTGTTCCCATGTTGTTCCAGTTGATCAAGAAAAATACAAATTCAAGGTCGCTCGAAAACACAAAAAGTTTCTTTGATTCGGTTTGTGCAGCTATTATTCCGACTGAGGAAAATCGCAATTCGGACAGAGCTGATAGCGGTTGGTATCGGGAAATCAAGCGTAATCTCAATCAGTTCGTATTTGATTCGCTGGTGAAGGAAGACAAGTTTGAAGAGGCCTGCACCTACGTAGAGACTGATGGAGTTGACTACATTTTTCGACCACATCGGAGTGGAGGGTTTTTCGATGAGATAATGGAAGTTTCAGAAGACGCATTTCCGTTCTCCGTAGATAAAAATGAATGGCTGACCTACGATGGTTGGGGAAATGATTTGTCTCGCGAATGGGCTGGACTCCTTCGGTATCTCACTTTGGTTGATTTCTATGAGAAACAATTTAGAGACCGTAGTTTCAAAGAGTATCATGAAAAGATAGGGAAGCGAATCTTATCGTTGACAGATATGTTTTTGGATGGCCCGTACATTCGTGAGGATATGATCAGGAAAGAGATCCCGCCCATCGTTGCAGAGATATATGAAGAGAAGGGGGAATTGCAAAAAGCTCTCGAATACGAAAGAATTACACATCGTCCTGCTAAAGTTCGGGAAGCGATTTGTTCACGCTACAAAATCGATGATGGGTTACTTGCTGAACTCATAGAACTCAATCCGATTGAACAGAAACAAGTTCTTGTCTACTCTCGGCTGATAGTTAGGTTCGAGTCACAATTGCGAAAGTACGTCCGACGAATACTAAGCAACAATGAAATCGATTTCGATGCCAGAATTCTCACTCTCTTTCCAGAAAGCTTCATGGAGAACAGTAATGCTACAACTGAGTTCGTCGACAACGACAAGGGACTTGCTCCGCTTAAGATATCAGTGCTTGCTGCTGCTAGGCAATTCAACGAGGCAGCATCTGAGAGAAAGTTGGACGTGAAAGTGCAGAACGCATTCAAGCGTGTCGACAAGACGAAGACGATTTTCAACAAGCCCACATCTCGTCCCATGACAATCCAAGGAAATCATCGAGAAGATACTCTCGATTATCTAACACTTCCACAATTACTGACGCTGATTACCGACGAATATTGGTCTCATTTCAGCGCTGTTTTTGAAAGAAAGCAATTCATTATAGCCGCAAAAGAAAATCTTACTCCAATAAGGAATGATTTGGCACATGCGGTGGCGCTCACTCCAGGGCAAGTGAGTTTGGCGTTGGAGAATGCTAGAACCATCATAGATTTAATACCTAAGAAAAAGCAGAACTAAAACTATTCTCTCAAGAGGAACAAATGTCCATCCCAAAATTCAAAAACGAACCACTCGCGGACTTCTCGAAGCCGAAGAATCGGAAAGCACAAGAAGCAGCGATAGCAGCGATTCGCGCTGAGCTTGGCAAAGAATACCCGATTGTCATCGGCGGCGAGAGAATCTTCACGGAATCAAAATTCAATTCGTACAATCCGTCAAAGTCGTCGGAAGTTGTCGGCGTCTTCCAGAAAGGAACATCTGAACTCGCGAACAAAGCGATGGACGTTGCAGTGGCGAAGTTCGAAGAATGGAAGACCGTTGACTACAAGAAGCGCGCAGACTATCTGTTCAAAGCAGCGAAGCTCATGAAGAAGCGGCGCTTCGACTTGAACGCGACAATGGTCGTCGAGGTCGGCAAGACCTGGCCCGAAGCCGATGCTGACACGGCAGAGGCGATAGATTTTCTGGAGTTCTATGCCCGCGAGATGCTGCGCTATGGCGGCGACCAGCCTGTTGTTCCGAACAAAGGCGAAATGGGAAAGCTGGTGTATCTGCCGCTCGGTGTTGGCGTTGTTGTGCCGCCGTGGAACTTCGCGCTCGCGATTCTCTCCGGCATGGCTTCGGCAGCGATCGTCACCGGCAACACTGTTGTGCTCAAGCCATCGAGCGATTCGCCGCTCACCGGCTGGAAGTACTTCGAGATCATGGAAGAAGTCGGATTGCCGGCGGGCGTGCTCAACTTCATGAGCGGACCCGGCGGCGCGGTGGGCGATACGCTCGTGCTGCATCCGAAGACGCGATTCATTTCGTTCACCGGCTCGAAGGAGGTCGGCATTCACATAAACGAAGTCGCCGCGAAAGTCCAGCCCGGCCAAATCTGGCTGAAGCGCGTCGTTGCCGAGATGGGCGGAAAAGATTCCATCGTTGTGGATGAGGGTGTGGATCTTGATGATGCAGCCGCAGGCGTCACCGTGTCGGCGTTTGGATTCCAGGGACAGAAATGCTCTGCGTGTTCGCGCGTCATCGTCCACCAAAAAGTATATGACAAGTTCGTCGATCTGCTCGCGAAGAAAGCTGAGTCGATCACGATTGGAGATTCGGCGGTGCAGACGAACTACATGGGCCCGGTGATCAACAAAGGCTCGCAAGAAAGCATTCTCGCCTACATCGAAAAGGGAATTGCTGAAGGCGGCAGAGTTGTTGCCGGCGGCAAGAAAGCCGGAGACGATGGCTACTTCATTCGTCCGACAGTGATTGCCGACGTTGATCCGAAGGCAACGATCGCGCAGGAAGAGATTTTCGGTCCCGTGCTCGCGGTGATCAAGGCGAAGGACTTTGACGACGCGCTGAAGATCGCGAACAATACCGAGTTCGGATTGACCGGAGCAGTCTATACGAAGAACAAGAAGCGACTGGCAAAAGCAGAGAAGGAATTCTTCGTCGGGAATCTGTACCTTAATCGCAAATGCACCGGCGCGCTTGTTGGCGTGCATCCGTTCGGCGGCTTCAACATGAGCGGCACCGATTCCAAAGCAGGCGGGCGAGATTATTTGTTGCTGTTTCTACAGGGGAAGTCTATTGCGGAGAAGATGAAAAGGTAGCCAGCAAATGATGTTACGCACAGTCAATTTTTCGCACGAATGTATGAAACCCTTTCAGGGTTTACAGGTGTTGGTTTGTTTTATTCCCGAGGGCGTTGCCCTCGGCTATAGTATTTGTCCCTTTCAGGGACGGCGATTTGCGCTGGTTGACGCTGAAAGCGTCTGATACTATAGGTCGGGGCAATGCCCCGACGCACAGACAACCAAACGAACCCGAACCCTGAAGGGGTGACATATCCGTTTTGCGTAACATCAGTCAGTCAATGAACCCCCGGTTTGAAATTCTGGGTGAGATTGAGGAGATTTGTGAAGCGCATGGCATCGGCAGGAAGGAAATCAAAATCAAACGGCGCCCGTAGAGTGAAGGGAGCGCGGTTCGCGATTTGCATCAACAACAAGGACTATCCTGTGTCACTGGAGAGGGGAAAGGTCTATCGGGTTTTACCTGACACTTTTGGTGATGACCACGGCCTCCTCAGGGTAGTTGATGAGTCGGGAGAAGACTATCTCTTCTCCCAGAAGTATTTCCTCCCTATCGCGTTGCCCGACCAAATCGTACGCGCATTAGCGGAAGCAGCCTGACGACTAAAACCTGAGAGTTTATGCCCGATCTCATTACATGTTCCAACTGCGAAGGCGAAGTCACGCAAGACAGTGACTACTGTCCGCATTGCGGTTACTTGTTGACCGACGCAACGCTGAACTGCGACACGCACCCGGAGAAGGAAGCCGGAGGCGTGTGCATCATTTGTCGTAAGCTCGTCTGCGACATCTGCAGCGAAGAGAACGATCGCCGCGTGTTTTGTCTCGATCATCTTGATGTGATAGTCGATGGCGATTGGGCGGAAGCGTTTCGCTCCACCGATGTTCACGAAGCCGAGCTTGCCAAATCATTGTTGCAGGATGCGAAGCTCTACATCGAAACGCAGAACTTCGGCTCCATCGGATATGCGTGGGATGGCGGGGGCGACAATCCGCAGTCGCGCAGCAATCTCAACAGTCCGGCAAAAATCTTTGTGCCGATTGATCAGTACTTGAAAGCGAAAGAAGTGTTGGATGAGTGGCGGAGCGGCAAGACGGAATTCGAATCGCTAAACTAAACAACCTCATTACGGAGATACAATGAAAGTTCATGAATATCAGGGAAAAGAAATTCTCAAAAAGTTTGGCGTCGCGACTCCGAAAGGGAAGCCCGCGTTTTCCGTCGACGAGGCAGTTGAGGCCGCGCAGGAGATCGACAGCAGCGTATGGGTGGTGAAGGCGCAGATTCATGCCGGCGGCCGCGGCAAAGGCGGCGGAGTGAAAGTCGCGAAAAGTCTCGATGAGGTTCGGATGTTTGCGTCTCAGATTCTCGGCATGACGCTCGTGACGCATCAGACCGGCCCGGAAGGAAGACTGGTGAAGCGACTCTTGATCGAGCAGGGCGTGAGCATCGCACGGGAGCTGTACGTCGGAGTCACGCTCGATCGCGCGTCGTCGCGCAACGTGGTGATGGCATCGACGGAAGGCGGCGTTGAGATTGAGAAAGTGGCTGCAGAAACGCCCGAGAAGATTCTCAAAGAGTTCATCGATCCTTCCGTCGGGTTCCAGCCGTTTCAGGCGCGCAACCTCGCGTTCGGTCTCGGACTCACCGGCGACGCGTTCAAGAATGGCGTGAAGTTCCTCACCGCGTTGTACAACGCGTATGAGGCGATGGATTGCTCGCTCGCTGAAATCAATCCGCTCGTCGTGACGACAGAGGGAAACATTATCGCGCTTGATGCAAAGATGAACTTCGATGACAACGCGCTCTACCGCCACCCTGAGCTTGAGTCGCTCCGCGATCTCGACGAAGAAGATCCGCTGGAGGTCGAGGCGTCCAAATCCAATCTCAACTACATCAAGCTTGACGGCAACGTCGGCTGCATGGTGAACGGCGCCGGACTGGCGATGGGAACGATGGATATCATCAAGTTGGCGGGAGGCGAACCGGCGAACTTTCTTGATGTCGGGGGCGGTGCAAGCGCGCAGACCGTTGAGGAAGGATTCAAAATCATTCTCGCGGACAAGCATGTGAGGGCCATACTCATTAATATTTTTGGCGGGATTGTCCGTTGCGATCGTGTCGCCACCGGCGTCGTCGAAGCGGCGAACAAAGTGCATGTGAGCATTCCGGTTGTCGTCCGTCTGGCCGGAACAAACGCAGAGCTTGCGGGAGAGATTCTCGCAAACTCAGGCATGAATTTTCTTGTTGCGAAAACACTGAAAGAAGCTGCTGAGAAAGTGACGCAGGCGATAAGGAACTAACCATCTCCATCGAAAGGAAACGCCGTGGACACAAATGGTGAATTCAAGAAGTACTTCGATGCCCTCAACAAACGCCTCGACGTCAACTTTGAGGCAATCGACAAACGGTTTGAGGCAATCGATAAACGGTTTGAGGCAATCGATAAACGTTTCGAGGCTATTGAGAAACCTCTCGACTTTCTTCAAGAGAAAGGTGAGGCTCAGGGTCAGTCCATATTATCGCTGCACGATTCCCTGGCAACCGTGATTCGAATAGTTTCTCTTCATTCGACGCTGCTTAAGAATATCGAGAAGCGGGTCAGCCGTCTGGAGAAACGCGTGGAGCGTCTTGAGATTGGACAAAATGAATTGATCAAGATGGTTGCGGACATTAGGGGAATCGAATCTGGACAGAAGCTTGAACTCAAGGGCGTGCAGTACAATGCTGCAAACCAGACATTGACGGGTGTGATCCGAGAGAAGGCGCGCCGATACGCAACAAAGCGGAAGCCATCCAAGTAGTTTGAGAGAAAGGGAATGTTGATGAAGCCATCCATCGTAACCAGCGTTGACGGCATCGAGAATCCGTACGTCAAGCGACTGCTGACGAATGTCATCGATCTCGATCCGATGAAAGTCTTGCGCCGAACTCCGAAACGGCTGAGGAAGCTGATCAAGGGACTGAAGAAGAAGCAGCGGCGATACGAGCCAGCGCCGGGCAAATGGTCGATAACGCAGATTGTCGCGCATCTCGCCGATGCTGAAGTTGCGCTGTCGTGGCGTTTTCGTTCCGTGCTTGCGAACTCCGGTGCGCCCGTCGCCGCGTACGATCAGGATGCATGGGCGAACAATATGAAGTACGAAACCATCGACGCCGATGACAGTCTCGAACTGTTTACGACGCTGCGGCGCGCGAACATCTCCGTGCTTTCCCGATTGTCAGACGATGAGTGGGATCGGTTCGGCATGCACGCTGAGCGCGGGAAGGAGACCGTCGAGCGCATGGCGACAATGCTTGCCGGACACGACATTAACCACCTGAAGCAGATTAGAGCAATCAGGGACATCATAAGGGGAGATGGGAATGACGACCCAAGTGCTCCCAAGTTTCTATGATGGGGCTGAGCAAACCAAATAGCGCGTTCGAACCCATCATCGGCCTTGAAGTTCACGCACAACTCCTGACGCTATCGAAAGCATTCTGTTCGTGCCCGACAACGTTTGGCAGCGATCCGAACACGAATGTCTGTCCGGTGTGCCTCGGACTGCCGGGATGTCTTCCCGTCTTGAATCGAAAAGTAGTTGAGTTTGCGATCCGTATGGGACTCGCGACGAACTGCACGATTGCCCCTCACTCGATTTTTGCCCGCAAGAATTACTTCTACCCCGATTTGCCGAAAGGATATCAGATCTCCCAGTACGAAGAGCCGATCTGCTCGGATGGTTTTGTTGAGATTGAGGTGAACGGCGGCAGTCGCAAACGCATCGGCATCACGCGCATTCACATGGAGGAAGACGCGGGCAAGTCGATTCATGATGTCGGAGTCGAGACGCTGGTGGACGTGAATCGCTGCGGCGTGCCGCTGATAGAGATTGTGAGCGAGCCTGACATTCGCTCGCCGCGCGAGGCATATCACTATGTCTGGAAGATCCGTCAGCTGGTGAAGTACCTCGGCGTCTGCGATGGCAACATGGAGGAGGGAAGTCTTCGTTGCGACGCGAATGTTTCTCTGCGGCGAGTGGGGGAAACACAATTCGGGACGAAGACGGAAGTGAAGAACATGAACTCCGTGCGCAACGTCGAGCGAGCGTTGGAATACGAAATCAGCCGGCAGCTCGCGCTGCTGAACGACGGCGGCGCTGTCATACAAGAGACTCTCTTGTGGGATGCCGACCGCGGCGTGACCCATTCAATGCGCGGCAAAGAAGAGGCGCACGACTACCGCTACTTCCCAGATCCCGATTTGGTTCCGGTGTTGGTTGATGAGAAATGGAAAGAAGAAATTCACCGCACGCTGCC
Source organism: Ignavibacteriota bacterium (assembly GCA_016218065.1). Classification (GTDB taxonomy): domain Bacteria; phylum Bacteroidota; class Ignavibacteria; order UBA10030; family UBA6906; genus CAADGV01. Next base: position 33,753 of record JACRFA010000248.1, read on the forward strand.
CGAGCATCCCACAACACGACGCGAGAGATTCGTCGATGCACTTGGACTTCCGCTCTACGACGCCGACGTACTGACTGCGGAAAAGGAAATCGCCGACTACTTTGAGGAGACACTGAAGTTGCTTTCGCAGCGCGCCGAGATGAAATCTGAAAGCGCAAAGCTCGCAAGCAACTGGGTGATGACGGACGTTTTGCGAGTCGTGAGCGAGCAGAAGATCAGTCTCCAGGATTTTCCCGTGCAACCGCACCGGCTCGCTTCCATGATTGCGTTGATCATGGACGGAACGATCAGCGGGAAGATCGCGAAGGATCTGTTTGATGAGATGCTGAAGAACCCGGCTGAGCCGAAAGTAATCGTCGAGAAGTATGGCTGGGTCCAGATATCTGATACGTCGGCGATCGAGCGTGAGATCGAGGAAGTCCTGCAAGCGAATCAATCCCAAGTCGCGACATATCTCGGCGGCAGTCAGAAAGTCTTCGGCTTCCTTGTCGGCGAGACGATGAAGAGAATGAAAGGGAAAGCGAATCCGAAACTGGTGAACGAAATTCTCAAAACAAGACTCGAAGCCAAACGAACGTAATCGAACTTCAATCAATAAGGAAACCACATCCCATGCGAAGAACTGTCATTGCTGGAAACTGGAAGATGTTTAAGACTGTTGATGAGTCCGTTGAGCTTGTCACTGCGCTCAAACCATTAACCTCAAACCTCAAACCTAATGTCGATGTCATTGTATGTCCGCCGTTCACGTCGCTGGCAATTGTCGCCAATCTTCTGAAGGGATCGAACGTCAAGCTTGGCGCGCAGAACATGAGTGAGCAGGATGAAGGCGCCTACACGGGCGAGGTCTCGTGGAAGATGTTGAAGTCAGCCGGATGTGAGTACGTCATACTCGGTCACTCGGAGCGTCGTCAGTATTTCGGCGAGACGAATGAGCTGATCAACCTCAAAGCAAAGAAAGCGCTCGCAAATGGACTAAGGCCGATCATCTGTGTTGGAGAAAAACTTGACGAGCGCGAGAAGGGAGTGACGGAACAGATTATCTCCACTCAGATCAAAGGTGTTCTCGGCGGCATCTCTTCCGACGACTTGAAGAAAGTGATCATCGCCTACGAGCCGGTTTGGGCGATCGGGACTGGAAAAACTGCCTCGCCCTTGCAGGCCGAAGAAGTCCATCAGCATATTCGGAAGCTTGTTGCTCAACTGTATTCTTGGAATGTGGCTGAAGGGCTAGTGATTCAGTATGGCGGAAGCGTCAAGCCTGACAATGCGGCTGAATTGCTGGCTCAAGATGACATAGACGGTGCGTTGGTTGGCGGCGCCTGCCTCAAAGCCGATTCATTCGCGTCTATCATCTCCGCTTCTCCTTCTCGCTAGCGCAATCCAAAGGGGAAAGCCTTGATTCCAATTGCTTTCCCCTTCGCTTTTGGTTATATTTCTACCCAAAATTGCCCAAATTATTGTATTCCGGTAAAGTCTGTTGTCGAAAGAACCCCCGAAATTTAGCTTTAGCCTGATTCTCCTCACTGTTCTCCTCATTCAACCTCTACCTCAAAGAGCCAACAGTCAGTACCAATTCCTTGAGAACGGTACCAGTCCACAGAAGGGTGCTGACTATGGGATGTTTCTGGATTCACCCACGCGAAAGAGAATTGACCTGGCCGGGCTGTGGACCTACACGATAGAGGGTGGCAATGCAGGTTCGGTCAGAATCCCGAGCGCGTATGATTTCGTTGGAGCGGTGACATTCCGTCGCCAGTTCGAGATCGAGGCGTCGGATTTGGGGAAGTATCAGTTCCAGTTGGTGATGTTCGGGACGAACTACAACTGTAACGTCAGGGTCAACGATGACTTCGTCGGGAATCATGTTGGCGGATATACCAGCTTCACCATCCCGGTACCGACGAATGTTCTGCAGGTGGGCAAAGAAAATATCATTCAGGTCTCGATCGAAAACCGGCTCGATGCGACGAAAACGGTTCCACTCCGCTCGCAAGTTTGGGGATGGAGGAATTATGGTGGAATTCTCCGTGACGTGTTTCTGTTAGCAACCCCGAAGACGTATGTTTCAGATGTCGTCATCTCGACGTCGGTGAATGAGGCGCTCTCGCTTGCGAAAGTTTTCGTCACGGCAGCCATTGGCGAAGAGGCATCTGCAACACCCGATTCGATTCGCACAAGCATGCAGGCGCAGATCGAAGTGTTTGAGAAACTCTCTGGCACGCTCGTCGCGACAAGTTCACCTGTCTCGATTGCTCGTCGCGCGAAGGAGTGGGACACAGTCAGAACGGAATTGTCCATCAACTCACCGCGGCTCTGGAGTCCTGAAAGTCCGGATCTGTATGTGCTCAAAGTACATCTGATCGATGCAGCGACCGGTCAGCGATTCGATGAGTTTGATGAAATCTTCGGGGTGCGTCGGGTTGATATTTCGCAGGGAAGAATTCTGCTCAACGGCAAACGGGTTCTGTTGAAGGGAATGATCTGGATGGAAGATCATCCGGCATACGGAAGCGCGCTGACATACCAGCAAATGGAAAAAGACGTCGCGCTGATGAAAGCCGTCGGGACGAACGCGATCCGCTTCAGTCATCATCCCCCACATCCGTACATGCTGAGTCTGTGCGATCAGTACGGGCTGTTTGCGCTGGAAGAAATTCCTGTTAAGGACGTTCCGGCTTCAATTCTCACTCACGAAAATTATCTTGAGCTGGCGAGCATCACGCTGCGCGAGATGGTCACGCGCGACCGCAATCATCCCTCCGTGCTCGCATGGGGACTCGGCGATGAATTCGAGACGTGGACTGCCGACGCGCGCTCGTATGTTGAGCCGCTCGCGAAGCTTGCGCGAACACTCGATGACCGGCCGCTGTACTACGGCACGCGGCTGCGTACCGGCGACATGTGCGCCGACCTTGTGGACCTGACGGCATTGTCGCTGTCGACGCGGGACATCAAAGAATTCCGCAAGCAGCTTGAGCAACTCAGATCGGCTCACGCCGACAGGCCGCTGATCATCGCGAAGATGGGAAGCGAAGTTCAGACCAACAACAGAAACGGCTACAGCGATCCGCTCTCGTACGAAGCGCAGGCGCGATTCATTCTCCAGCATTTTGATATCGTTCGCTCGACGGATTGCGACGGAGCGTTCATCTGGTCGTTCAACGATTGGAAAGGCGACAGACCTGCGCTCACGGTAAACTCCGGCGATCCGTGGATGCACACGCTCGGCATCGTCACATACGATCGCGAGAAACGTTTGGCCTACGGCGCGGTGCGATCTGCATTCAACGCGGATAAGTTCGTCGCTCTCCCCATCGGCAGCAGGCCGTCATCGACGCCGATTGTGTACGTGCTGACCGGCCTCGTGATTCTGATAGGACTGGCGTACCTGTACAACGCAAGCCGGCGGTTTCGCGAAGGTCTCAATCGCTCGCTCGTCAACTCATACAACTTCTTCGCGGATGTTCGCGATCAGCGCATCGTCACGATATTTCACAGCACCATTCTCGGACTCGCCGTCTCCGCCGGCGCGGCAATCGTCACGTCGAGCTTCCTGTTTCACTTCCGGCATAGCATTGCACTCGACAACTTGTTGTCGTACATCCTGGTGACGGATCGGTTGAAAGAGATTGTTGTCGAGCTTGCGCTCAATCCGAAGCTGTTCATTCCGGTGTTCACCGGCGTGTTGTTTCTGAAACTGCTGGCGCTGAGCATACTGCTCTGGCTTATCGCGCCGGTTTTTCGAACACGCATCTACCCGTTCCATGCGTATGCGGTGACCATGTGGTCAACTCCGCCGTTGCTCATTCTCGTTCCGCTGGGTATGATCTTCTTTCGCATACTGGATAGTCCCGTGTATGTTCTTCCATCAATAGTTTTAATTCTCGTGTTGCTGTTGTGGGTGTTCATCCGCTGGCTCAAAGGCGTGGCAATTATTCTGGACAGCTATCCTCTGAAGGTGTATGCATTGGGATTTGTGTGTGTGATCGGATTGTTTGTCGGAATTTTTCTCTATCTCGACTATACGCAGTCCGCGTCGGTGTATGTGAATTTTCTGTATCGAGATCTTGTGAGCCAGGTTCAGTAGATGTATTTATCGAAGTTGGAAATAATCGGGTTCAAATCGTTCGCCCAGAAAGTGAACCTCGCGTTCGACTCGGGCATTTCCGCGATCGTCGGGCCCAACGGCTGCGGCAAGACCAACATCGTCGATGCGATCAGGTGGGTGTTGGGCGAGCAACGGTACAGCGCTCTGCGATCCGAAAAAATGGAAGACGTGATCTTCAACGGGACGAAGAACCGCAAGCCGCTCGGTATGGCCGAAGCGTCGCTGATCATCGAGAACAACAAAGGCATTCTTCCTTCCGAATACACGCAAGTCACCGTCGGTAGACGCGTCTACCGGTCCGGTGAGAGCGAGTACCTGCTGAACAAAGTCCCATGCCGCCTGAAAGACATTCTCGATCTCTTCATGGACACGGGAATGGGCGCCGATGCGTATTCGGTGATTGAGTTGAAGATGATCGAGACGATTCTGAGCGACAAGACGGACGAGCGCCGGCGATTGTTTGAAGAGGCAGCCGGCGTGACGAAGTACAAGCACCGCCGGAAAGCCGCGTACCGCAAACTCGAAGCCGTGCAGGCTGATCTTGTGCGTGTGAACGACATCGTTGCCGAAGTGCAGAAGGCTGTGAACTCGTTGGAACGGCAGGCACGGAAAGCCGAGCAGTACAACGAGCTAAAAGTTAAGCTGCGTGCGTTCGAGATGGATTTGATGGAGCGCGAGTATGCGCAGCTCGTCGGGCGCATCGCACCGATGGAGGAGAATCTGGCGCAGATGACTTCGAGTCGCGACAAGATCGACATCGATCTCGCGCAAGAGGAGTCGCGATTTGAGGAGTTGCGCTCGTCGATGAACGACGTGGAGAAGCGCCTTGCCGAGGCGCAGCGCGACGTCAGTCAGCACATGGAAAAAGTTAATCGGATCGAGCAGAAGAATCTTGTCGCGGACGAGCGCATCAAATCACTCACCAACAACATTGGGCGCTACGAGCAAGAGAAGAAAGAACTGACGCTCGAACAAATCCGGCTGGGCGAGCTTATCGTGATGCTCGATCGGCAGATTGCCTCGCTTCGTGAAGAGCGGGAGAAGATTGAGGCAGAGCGGGTTACCGCACGTGGTGATTTGCAGAATGCGACCACGCAACTCGACGCGAAGAAGGCGGAGCTTGCTGCACTGAACGAAAAGAACTTACAACTCGTTCAAGTGGTTGCAGAAAAGCAATCGCAGCAGGATAAGCTGAGAGGACGAGCGGAAAACCTTCACGGCCGCCAGTCGCGGGCGCAGGAGGAAATCACGTCGTACGAAGAAGAGTTGCTCCGTCTCGCGCAGGAAATCGACGAGTATTCGGTTCAGGATAAGAAGCTGCGCCGCGAGTTCGCTGAAGCAGAAATGAAATACTACGACGCCGAAAAGCAAAAGAAGGATTTGCTTCAGCGTGTCGAAGTATTACAGCGTGAAGAAATGGATATTCTGGGCGAGATTCAGCGCCGCAAATCCCGTATCGACTTTCTTAAGGGACTGATCGAAAGCCGCGAAGGATTTTCCGAGAGCGTACGGTTTCTCGCTTCGACGCAGAAATGGAAAATTGCCTCGCGCCATCTGACTGTTGCCGATGCGATTCACGCCGAGGAACGCTACAGCGCTGCAATCGAAGCCGCGCTGGGTGAGTTTGCCAGCTTGATGATCGTCGAGTCGCGTGAAGATGCCGAGCATGGCATCGCGCTGCTCAAAGAGGAGCAGAAAGGGAAGGCAACGTTTGTCAGCATGGACTCCGTGCCGGTGGTGCAATCGAACTATGCCGCGCCGCGGATTCACGGCGTAGTCGGCTGGGCGATTGATCTCGCGCAATTTGAATCGAAGTACGAGCCGCTCTTCAGATTCCTGTTCGACCGCGTGCTGGTTGTCGAGGATACAGTTGCTGCAAAGTCAGTTGCATCGCAATGCACGGGCATCCGGTGCGTGTCGATAGACGGCGAGGTTTCGACGAGCATCGGAGTGGTCCGCGGCGGAAGCAAGCGCGTTGATGAAGGCGGCATCATCGGCAAGCAGAATCAGATCGAGAATCTGGAGCGCGAGGCTGCGGATTTCGAGAATACGTTTGAGTCGCTCAAAGCGCAACGGCTGGAGGTGTCGGGACAGCATGACGCCATATTGCTGAAGGAATTCTCCGATGACGTGAAGTCTCTCGAAAAAGAGATGAACAGCATCGAGATGCGGATGGCGCAGCTGGAGTTCGAGCGCAAGCGCGCCAACGACGTCATCGAAAAGAACAAAGAAGAAATTACCTCGCTCTTGCAGGAACTGCAGGAGCTTGAGGCATCGATTGAAGCAGCATCGCCCGAGCTTGATCAGCTCAGAGAAGAAAAGTCTGCAATCGAGCGTTCGCTCGGCGCTGCAACGCAAGAACTGGAGTCGATTGAAGTTGCGTACAATGAATGTTCGACTCGCGTCAAGGAAGTTGAGATTCGCGCCGTGCAGCTGCATGGGGAGTTGCAGAACACGGAGAACGAACTTCAGCGCAGCAACGAATCCATTTCCACCATCATTACAACACTCGACAAACGCGACGTCGATGTTCGCGCCGCCCGCGAAGAGATTGATGTTGCGCGTTCCACAGTCGATGAGAATGCAGAAGCCCTTGCGACGCTGACCGAAGAGCTGGGCGTGTTGGAGTCGCGTCGTGCCGCCGTCGAGCAGGAAAATCTCCACGTGCGCGAGGAGATGCACCGGATTCAGATGAAGATCAAGGACGAGCGGCGCACGCACGACGATACGCTGAAGCACGTTCACGAGCTTGAGCTGAAGATCGTCGATCTCAAGAACAAAGTCGAACATCTGAAAGAACGCGCCTTCACCGAGTTCGAGCTGCAACTTGAACTGAAACAGTATCCCGACGATGAGTTTGTGGATTTCGCCGCGCTGCGCGACGAGATTCAGCACTTCCGCGACAAGATCAAGTCGCTCGGCAACATCAACTTCGCGGCGTTCGAAGAGTATTCGGAAGAGAAGCAGCGGCACGAGTTTCTGACGACGCAGCGCAACGATCTGATCGAAGCCGAAAAGACGCTGCTCGCGACCATCGAAGAGATCAACACGACGGCGCAAAACAAGTTTATGGAGACGTTCGAGAAGATCCGTCTGAACTTCATCG
>JACRFA010000251.1 GCA_016218065.1 Ignavibacteriota bacterium
CCCATTATAGGGGCGAGGTCGCCCCGCCCGACGAATGCCCACCGTAGTGGCGAGGTCACCTCGCCCGACGAATGCCCATCGGAGTGGCGAGGTCACCTCGCCTTGACATGAGAGATCAGAAATCAAACGTCTGATGTCGGACCTTGAACCTCAGACCTGAATGACCCACGTGATAGGCTCGCGTGGGTTTCTTGTTTGTTAGCCATACCCTACAAAAAGCCTCCGTAGGGACATGCCTCTCTATGCCGGCATGTCCATGTTGGCTCCATCGTAGCGGCGACGTTTACCTCGCCAGCCAGACGAATTGCCTCATCGTAGGAGCGAGTTCGCCTCGCCCGACGAATGCCCACCGTAGTGGCGAGGTCACCTCGTCTTGACATGAGAGATCAGAAATCAAACGTCTGATGTCGGACCTTGAACCTCAAATCCCTCGCTGTTTCGACGTGGTTTGTGCTGAGGATTGCATTTTGGTATATTGACGCATGCACGCTTCATGGATGGATGATGACGAGTGGCTGGACTGGTACAAACTTAGTCCTGCGGAACGCTGGCGTGAAAGCCAGAAACTCTGGGCGTTTTACTTATCGATAGGAGGTTCCCTCGATCCGGAGCCCGATTCAGAAAGTCCTTTCGACTCTCTCTACACACAACGTGCGCTACCTCCTCATGGGGGGGCAGGCATGCGTATTGTACGGCGCTGCTGAATTCAGTCGGGATACCGATCTTGCATTTCTCGCGTCGCGCGAAAACATAGAATCTCTTCGTCTTGCGTTGCGATCTGTTGACGCGAGACGAATTGCCTTGCCTCCATTCCAAGAGCAATATCTCAACCGAGGTCATGCAGTACACTTCCGCAGTCATCATCCCGACGCATCAGGGATGCGGATCGATATTATGTCTGCGATGAGAGGAGTTGATCCGTTCGAACAACTCTGGGATCGGCGAACAACAGTTGAGAGCAGTGAACAAGGAGAATCATTCGCGGTAATCTCATTGCCCGACCTTGTGAAAGCAAAGAAGACGCAGTGTGAAAAGGATTGGCCGATGATCCGTCGGTTGATCGAAGCAGATTATCTCGCTCAGGCAGATCCAAGTTCTGATAAGATCCGGTTTTGGCTTACAGAATCGCGGACGGCCGAAATGCTGGTGGAACTTGCCGAGTCCTTCCCCAAAGAAGCCGATGCTCTCGTGCATCAAAGACTTTTGCTGTCTCATGCACTGTCAAAGAATGCTCGCGCTCTTGGAGAGGCGCTCGAAGAAGAACGAGCGATCGAAGTCGAGAATGATAGAGCATATTGGAAACCGCTGCGGAAAGAGCTGGAGGAGCTACGACATCAAGGTCTGGCAACTGAAGAACCCGTGTAACATCAGAAATCAGACGTCTGACGTCGGACCCTGAACTCTGATTCGACCTCAACCTGATTGACCCACGTGATAGACTCGCGTGGGTCTTTTTGTTTGTTAGCCATACCCGTACAAAAATTCTGTAGGGACATGCCTCTCTATGAGTCGTAGACCGGCATGTCCACGTTGGCTTCATCGTAGGGGCGAGGTCGCCTCGCCCTCAGGGGATCAACCTTGACTGGCCGACAAATATGTCGTATCATGAATTGCCGTTTAGCAGGTTGTTGAAAACCCCTATTTTCTTATCCACGAAGGGACACTAAAAAGTGATTTTTTCTAGCATCAGAAGAACCTTCGTGCACCTTCGTGCCTGCACGCCCGCCTTCCGCAAGCACGTTGTGCGTGCGGCGGCCGAAGTGCGTCGTTTCGGCACGCCCGCCTGCCGGAGCTAAGCGGCGGGCAGGCAGGCGTGTTCTTCGTGGATCGTTTCTTTCTTTTTCAATATCCTGCCAGGAATGAGTCATGCGTTACCCGGAGTGTGAAGAGAATCTCGCTGCATATTGTCGTTCGTGGAAGCGTCACGGTATCTTCTTTGGCATTGAGTCGGGGAGGAGTCAGATCAAGAGGCTCGGAAGAATATTCCCCGCTGCTTGTTGTTCGCTCGATGCCGGCTGGCGGGCGGAGGAGCATCTGCCCGCTCTCAGTCTGAACGTCGTCAGTGAGTGTTTGCATTATCGATTTCCGCACAGCTATACCGACCGTGCGAAGCGCGGGAGACTGAATCCGAATTTTCTGAACTCCAGACTTCTTCTCAGAGAACACATCTTTGCCGTACTGAATAATCAACTTGTCACGCCGCGGCATGTTCTCTTTCCAATCCCCAAAATCTCCAGGACTGAAGGTGTGAGCAGCTACGATCTGCTCGCTCGACTCGAAGCGTTTCTCGACTCGCTGCCGGGATCGTATGACTATGCGGTTCAACTGAGCAACCCTGAGTTGCTCATTCCTGCATTGTTCGACACTCTCTCAGCGCGCAACGTTGCGCTTGTCATGACGGACAGCAACGGCATGCCTTCCTTGCTCGATCAGATTCTCTCGCCGTTTCTATTTACGGCGGATTCTCTGCTGGTCGTGTCGGAGATGCAAGATGCAACGTTGTGGCGGCTGGGAATTGTGGAGACAGTGCGCAGATGTGTAACGGAGAAGAAGCAACTCTACTGCTATTTCCGTGATCAGGAGGAAGCGAGGTTGCATCACGGCCTCCTGGAGTTGATGCAGATGATGAACGGAGATCTCGCAAAACTTTCTCCGATTAAGCAACGAGCAGCCTGAAGGAAATCATTGCAATGTTTCATGCGCCATACGGGGGATCGAAGCCGCGAGAGAATCCGGTTTTGCAGTACTGGGGCGTCTTTGTGGAGGGGAAGCAAAAACCGATAGCCATATTTCAGACACACGATGTCGCTGTTATGTTTCAACAGACAATGACGGACGGGAAATGCAAAGTCCGTCCGTACGCGTTCACGCCGGAAACGGAATGAGCAGTCAGCAAGAAGCTCTCAGCGCGCGCTGTCCACGTGTTACAGTTCTCGGCAGCTCGAGTGCAGGGAACGGGACATTGGTTCGCAGCGGTGCGACGTCCATCCTCATCGATTGCGGTTTCCCGCCGGAGTACATCAACGGGCAAATGGCGGATGTTGGTCTGAAGCTTTCGGATCTCACGGCCGTCTTCATCACTCACACACATGGCGATCATGTGAATCAGATGTTCGTGCGGCGTGCATTGGAACTCCGAATTCCAATTTTTTGTCCGACTGATATTGAACTCCACTTGCAGACGCAGTACACATGGATGGCACGCGCATCTCATCGAGGTGTGCTTAGGCCCATCATGAATGACTGTACAGAAGTTGGCAACTGTCTTGTTCGGACGTTTCCTGTTCCTCATGATTCGGCGGGAGGATGTTTTGGCTACAGCATTTTTTCTGAATCGCCACTTGGCATGAAGAAGGTCACTGTTGCCACGGATATTGCATTCGCCACCGAATCGATCATTGATGCAGTTGCAGAATCGGATATTGTTGTCATCGAATCCAATCATGATCTTGAGATGCTGGAAAATTCCGGCAGGCCAGTCTGGCTCAAGAAGAGAATTCGCGAGCGGGGACATCTCTCGAACGATGAGAGCGCCGATATCGTTCTGCGTGCCATCGATCGTTCTTCGCACGTGCCGCAGACGATCGCGCTTGCTCACGTGAGTCAGCAATGCAACACCAACGCGTTCGCGGTGCAATCGATGCGAGAGTCGCTGCGGAAACTCGATTGCGAGCGCGTCACGGTTGCAGAGACGTTTCCCTTCACGCGCAGTGCGGTCTTTTCGATTTCGGCCGGGCAAAAGCACGAGACTGGAGTCTCGTGCTACTCAGACCTTAGCGCGGAACTCCAGTTCCGCAAAACTGTGGCTTTGAAGCAACAAACCTCGCTCACACACAAAAGCACGAGACTGGTCTATGACTCGTAGAGAGTCTCGGGCTACATAGCAGCAGCGCGGAACTCCAGTTCCGCAAAACTGCGGCTTTGAAGCAACAAACCTCGCTCACACACAAAAGCACGAGACTGGTCTATGACTCGTAGAGAGTCTCGTGCTACTCAGCAGTTCGTAGCGTGGAACGCCAGTTCCGAAAGCCGAGGCTTTAAAGCAACAAACCTCGCTCACACACAAAATCACGAGACTGGTCTATGACTCGTAGAGAGACGCGCGCTACGGCGGATTTCGTCCCTCGCGCCGGAATCTAGTTAGATTCTCCCAAAGGGATGCCTGCGAAGCGGCATTCACTTCGTCACGATCTGTGAAGCGATCGGGACTACGTTCAGAATAACAATGAGGGCGCATGTCATCATAATGAACAGCAGAGGCAGGCTGCCCACCTCACAACTCTCTGAGCATGGTGCTATCTCTCTCTTTTTGGATCAGATTCTTCCGAAGGAATGCCATGCCTGCCCCATTGTACTATGAAGGCAGGCAGGCCTTCGGTGCTCACCCCGCCTAAGAGCATCGGGTTCGGAAGTGTGGAGCTATTGTTGAAGAATTCACTCGCACCCAAAAATACATCACGACGTTCTTGCTTTTCGTATGAGAGTATAGTAGCTTAAATCAAAGCTTGTCCTTTCCCCCCATCAGTTCTCTAAATTCGTCTTTTGATTCTCCAAGGCAGACATCGGACTTCCACTCAATGCCGGCGGCGTTTACTCGTGAGCCACAGGCAAGGGAGTTTTTTGTCGATGCTGTAACAGACTGAGGTTGGGAGTTTTTTGAGAGTGCACCGATAAGGGCCTACCGTGAAGATCATCGGTGCAGGGTAAGTTTCATCCGCGATACACGCTTCAAGAGTTCTTTCTGAAATACCAAACACTATACTCACGCGACGCCTTCGCCGCAGTGCGCCAACGCGCCGCTGTTTCAAATCGAGAGTTCAGATTTCTAAAAACATACAATTCAATCACACTTCAACTTCCTTTTTGGAGGAGTTATGTTAACAACTCGACGTGTCGAGAAACGATTTTCTACAACAATAGTGCTCACGCTGGCGTTGACCTTCTTGATGGCGGCGAGTGCGTTTGCACAGGTCGATGTGACAGCCACTGGAGGTACGCCGGCGGCAAGTTACAGCACGCTGAAGGGCGCGTTCGATGCGATTAACGCGGGAACGCATACAGGAACAATCGCGATTGCCATTTCCGCAAACACGACTGAGACCGCTTCAGCGGTGTTGAATGCGAGTGGCGGGGCGGCAAGCTACACCACGCTTTCTATTCAACCAACCGGTGGCGCGGCAAGAACCATTTCGGGCGCAATCGCGGGCCACTTGATTGACCTAAATGGTGCTGACAACGTGACCATTGATGGCTTGAATAGTGGGGGCAATGCTCTTAATATAGAAAATACAACGTCCGGTGCAACATCTACTACTATCCGGTTTATTGCCGACGCAACAAACAATACAATAACAAATTGTACAATAAAAGGAGCAACTACTGTTGCTACATTTGGGACTATTTTCTTTTCAACCGGAACTGCTACCGGTAACACCGGAAACGTCATTTCTAATAATACAATCACCTCATCCGGTGCGAACTTTGCTACTAATGCAATTCTCTCAATTGGTACAGACCTAACTATCAACAACAGTGGGATCACAATTACGGGAAATAATATCTCTGACTATTTCAATGCAGCCGCTGTTTCAGTTGGCATAAACGTAAGCATAGCCAGTTCTGCCTGGACAATAACAAATAACAAACTCTTTCAAACTGCCACCAGAATATTTACGGCGTCAAATACTCATTCGGGAATTCGTATAGCCACCGGGGCAGGTTACACCATAACTGGAAATGTAATCGGCTTTGCTAATACAAGTGGGACAGGAACCACAAACATTGTGGGAAACACCGTTGCCCTTACCGGGACTTTCCCAAGTTCCTATACCACAGCGGGTACTGCGAACGCCACCCGATTTATCGGCATGAATTTAGCTTTTACTGCGGGCGGGGCGGTGTCATCCATTCAGAATAATACGGTTGCCGGTATTGCATTATATACTTCAAGCGGCGCGAGTACGACCAATGGGGTTTTGTGCGGTATTAACGTAACGAGTGGTAATGCAAATATTGGTACTACTACAGGTAATACAATTGGGGCAACATCCGGAACAGGCTCATTCTATGCTGCTACTACGACAACCGGAGGGACCGTAGTTGGCATCTACGCGACAAGCATCAATACAGTAAGTATTCAGAATAATACGATTGGCGGAGTTGACGCGGTAGGTACTACGGCAACTTTATCGGGTGGTTTTACTGGCATTGATGTTGCAGGAGCAGCCGGTGTCTTTTCTATCAACAGCAATACTATCGGGAATTCAACAGCTGATAATATAAGAACAGGGTATACGCTATCAGCTGGTAACTTGTCAAATGCTGGCACACTTACTTCGACAACGGGTGCGACCGGTGCAATAGTCGGCATACGAAGCACAGCCACCGGGACAACGCTGAGTATCAACTCCAACACCTTTCGTGGGTGGGCTGTTTCGGGTACAGTAACCGCTATGACCGGTATAACAAGTTCAGGAGCGAATTCATCATCAGTTACAATTAACAGTAATGCATTAGGCACTTCTGGTCTTGGATGGATAAGGTATGCTTTTGCCAACTCAGGTACCTTAACTGGTATCAGCCTCACTGGGTCAACCTCTGCAACTTCTCATTCGATTCAAACCAACGATTTCCAGGGTATTGTGTATTCCGTGGCGGGGTCAGGTTTACACAAATATATCACTACTACCGCAGGCACTGCCGCCAGTGATGTAATGACGATTTCCAATAATACATTCACAAACCTAAACATAAACACTACCGGTAATGTAACTTTTATTTCTCGTGATTA
>JACRFA010000249.1 GCA_016218065.1 Ignavibacteriota bacterium
AAGGGAATGTATTTCGATCTGCCGGGATATGGGATGCACGTCTTTGATGTGCGCGCGGTTCGATAGATACCTCGTGCTACACTACCGCTGACCGCGCTGGATCTTTAACGCTTCTTAATCTTGCCTCTCTTGACAACCTACCGTCATCTCACTATATTGGCACTCGCACTCCGAGAGTGCTAACGTCTGCATATCGCTGAAAACAAAGGCAATCCAGCTGTAAACTATCTCAAATCACAGTCAAAAACAAAGGAGGTTCCATGAAGATGAAGCCATTGGCAGACCGAGTTATCGTGAAGCCATCGCCAGCAGAAGAGAAAACTAAAGGCGGAATCATACTTCCCGACACCGCAAAAGAGAAGCCGGTGATCGGAGAAGTTGTTGCAGTCGGGCCGGGCAAAGTGGCCGATGATGGGAAGAAGATTCTCCTCGAAGTGAAAGTGGGAGACAAGGTCCTGTACGGCAAGTACTCAGGAACAGAAGTGACGGTCGAAGGCGAAGAGTACCTCATCATGCGCGAAGCAGACATCTTCGCAATTGTGTAATCGAATTCAGAAAAACAACCAAAGGAGATGTAAGCATGGCAGCAAAGAATATTCAATACAGCTCTGATGCTCGCGCCTCGCTCAAAAGAGGCGTGGATCAACTTGCGGACGCTGTGAAAGTTACCCTCGGCCCCAAGGGTCGCAATGTCGTGATCGACAAAAAATTCGGCGCACCGACTGTCACGAAAGATGGCGTTACGGTCGCAAAGGAAATCGAGTTGGAGAATCCTCTGGAGAACATGGGCGCGCAGATGGTGCGTGAAGTTGCTTCAAAGACCTCCGACGTTGCCGGCGACGGAACAACAACAGCAACAGTCCTCGCGCAAGCAATTGTTCGCGAAGGAATGAAGAACGTTGCCGCGGGCGCAAACCCGATGGATTTGAAGCGCGGAATCGAACTCGCAGTAACAAAGGTTGTCGAAGGCCTGAAGGAACTCAGCAAGCCGGTTGACAAGACCAGCAAGAAGGAAATCGCTCAGGTCGGCGCAATCTCCGCGAACAACGATACCTTGATCGGCGATCTCATTGCCGATGCAATGATGAAAGTCGGAACCGACGGCGTTATCACTGTCGAAGAAGCAAAAGGTACCGACACGCAGATCGATGTTGTGGAAGGCATGCAGTTCGACCGCGGCTATCTCTCGCCATACTTCGTGACTGATGCAGAGACAATGGAAGCGGTTCTTGAGAACCCGATGATCCTGATTCATGACAAGAAGATCTCATCGATGAAGGATCTTCTTCCGATTCTCGAGAAGGTTGCTCAGACCGGCTCCCCGATTCTCGTCATCTCGGAAGATGTCGAAGGCGAAGCACTCGCTACGCTTGTTGTCAACAAGCTGCGTGGAACTCTTCGTGTTGCAGCAGTGAAGGCTCCCGGCTTTGGCGATCGCCGCAAGGCAATGCTCGAAGACATTGCAATCCTGACTGGTGGTACAGTGATCAGCGAAGAGCAGGGCTACAAGCTTGAGAACGCGACCATCAGCTACATGGGCAAAGCGAAGAAGGTCTCCATCGACAAAGACAACACGACCATTGTCGAAGGCGCAGGCAAAAAGGAAGACATCAAGAAGCGTATCAACGAAATCAAAGCGCAGATCGAGAAGACAACATCAGACTACGATCGTGAGAAGTTGCAGGAACGTCTTGCAAAACTCAGCGGCGGTGTTGCCGTGCTGAAGATCGGTGCAGCGACAGAAGTTGAAATGAAAGAGAAGAAGGCTCGTGTTGAGGATGCACTTCATGCGACGCGTGCGGCAGTTGAAGAAGGTATTGTTCCGGGCGGCGGTGTCGCGTATCTTCGCGCAGCAACAAAGCTCAACAATGTCAAGACTGAGAATGAAGATCAGACGACCGGCGTTGAGATCGTGCGCCGCGCCCTCGAAGAGCCGATTCGCCAGATTGTCGCGAATGCAGGTCTCGAAGCGTCCGTCATCGTGAACAAGGTGAAGGAAGGCAAAGACGACTACGGCTTCAATGCATACAACGAGCAGTACGAGAACCTCATCAAGTCAGGCGTTATTGATCCGACCAAAGTGAGCCGCACTGCACTCGAGAACGCAGCTTCGGTCGCAGCATTGCTCTTGACGACGGAAGCAACAATCGTCGAGAAGCCCGAAGAGAAGAAAGCTATGCCAGCAATGCCTCCTGGCGGCGGCATGGGCGACATGTACTAAGAAACCGCGTAGAGTCGTTGTCTGCAACGTCTCTACCATGTTTCATCACACCCCAGTTTCGAGAAATCGGGACTGGGGTTTTTGTTTTTTGGTTCGTATCTCAGTGACATTTCGCCCGAGAAGATTTGTCATTCTGAACGAGTCCCGATTGCATTTCTCCTTTGGCTCGACGAGTCCCTACGGGTCGTAGACGAGTCTTCCACCAGATCAGAGCACGACTGGGTTTCTGGATTCTTCCTGCCTGCCGGCAGGCACGGCGCCTCTGGGATGCGAGGCTCAGAATGACAATGGTGGGGCAGTTTCGATGGGGAATCTCTACGAGATTTCTCTTGACATTATGTCAAATACTGGCTACAATCGATTGGTGTGAATTCCAGCTACCCTTCTTCTGCATCGACACACCTGTTTCTGTTCTTGGTCTTCGCGGTACCGTGGCAACACTACTTCTTGTTGATGTTTGAGTGTTGGCGCGTAATGCTCGCCTCTCTACCGCACACAATTCAGCAGCACCGACAATCATATCAACGCAAAGGAGTATGTCATGAAAGCATTTCCTCTTGTGTTACTCGTGGGCATCATTCTTTGGACTACGTCTCGCGCAACAGCGCAATGGTCACATGATGCGACTGCGAACAACATCATCTCCGCCGCAACCAGCAATCAATATTCTCCTACAGTCACTTCTGATGGCTCAGGAGGCGCGATTATCACATGGTATGACTACCGTGCCGGCAACTATGACATCTACGCGCAGCGGATCAGTAGTGCAGGCGTTGCGCAGTGGACAACAAACGGGGTTCCCATTTCAACCGCAGCGAACTCTCAAGACTTCCCAATGATCACGTCAGATGGCGCGGGTGGCGCGATTATCACATGGGAGGATGACCGTAGCAACGTTGAGATCTACGCGCAGAGGATCAATAGTGCAGGCGTGGTGCAATGGACAGCCAATGGCGTTGCCATTTCAACTGCAGCGAACACTCAAGGCCATCCAATGATTGACGCAGATGGTTCAGGTGGGGCGATTATCACATGGGAGGATTACCGCAGCGGCACGAACTTTGACATCTACGCGCAGCGGATCAATAGTGCAGGCGTTGTGCAGTGGACAGCCAACGGCGTTGCCATCTCGACTACGTCAGTCGCTCAAGGCTCGCCAAAGATCGCCTCAGATGGCTCAGGTGGTGCGATTGTCACGTGGCATGATGGTAGTGCCGGCGGCCGTGACATCTATGCGCAGCGGATCAATAGTGCAGGCGTTGTGCAGTGGACAGCCAATGGCGTTGCCATCGCCACTGCGGCGAACGATCAATTGTCTCAAATGATCGCCTCAGATGGTTCAGGGGGCGCGATTATCACATGGGAGGATTTCCGTGGTGGCAACTATGACATCTACGCGCAGCGGATCAATAGTGCAGGCGTTGTGCAGTGGACAGCCGATGGCGTTGCCATTTCAACTGCAGCGAGCGCTCAAACCAATCCAATGATTGCCACAGATGGTTCAGGTGGGGCGATTGTCACATGGGAGGATCTCCGCAGCTCGAACTTTGACATCTACGCGCAGCGGATCAATAGTGCAGGGGTGGTGCAGTGGACAGCCAACGGCGTTGCCATTTCATCTGCAGCGAGCACGCAAGATTATCAAGGGATCACCTCAGACGGATGGGGTGGTGCGATTGTAACCTGGGAGGATTATCGTAGCGGCAACCATGACATCTACGCGCAGCGGATCAATAGTGCAGGCGTTGGGCAGTGGACTGCAGACGGCCTCGCCATCGCGACCGCGGCCAACAATCAAGATTATCCAACGATCACCTCAGATGGTTCAAGTGGTGCGATTATCACGTGGAGTGATTTCCGCAACGGCACGAGCTATGACATCTACGCGCAGAAGGTTGACCGACATGGAATTCTGGGAAATGTAGCGCCATCCGTTGTGCAAGTACAGGATGTGATCAATGACCAGGGAGGACAGGTCAACGTGTTGTGGGATCCCTCCTACCTTGACGTGTGGCCGCAGACGACCATCCAGAATTATCGCATTTACCGGGGCGTGAGTGAATCGGCATCGAACCCTGCGTTTGGCGTGCTGAACGAGTCCGAGTACGCCAAAATGGAAACCAATGTTGGTCCGGCAGACACATACATGAAATTAGACGATGCAAATGAAACCAACAACTCAATCTACTGGGAGTTGGTCGGAACGGTTCCTGCAGAATGGCTGCAGGGGTATTCACTCCTTGCAACAACTCCCTCTGACTCGGGGCCGCAGGGGAATGCATGGTACTACTTCATGGTGCGTGCGCGTGGCGCATCATCGTTGCTCGTCTGGGATTCGAATCCCGACAGCGGCTATTCGGTGGACAATCTCCCGCCCAGCGCACCGAATGCCCCGATGGGAAGAGTTGTGTCATGTACGAGCGCCAACACTCATTGGAATCCGAACATCGTTGACCCCGACGTCGGCAACTACAAGGTCTATCGTGGCACAACGCCGAACTTCGCAATCAATCAGTCGAACTTCATCGGCACGGCGAACGATACATTGTTTTCAGACAACAGCCGAGCAAGCGGAACGAATTACTGGTATCGTGTAGCAACGGTTGACGTTCACGGTAACGAGAGCACGCCGACCGCGTCATTTCAAGCCGAGCAAATCAAGGCAAGCGTGAAAGGGTTTCTCGCAGGCCCATTCAATGCGACGACAAATCTCATGGGCACTGCTTTGAAGATCGGCGGATATCTTGCGACGCACTTCCCAAGCGTGTCGGTTCCTGCACTTGCAGTCGATAGTGTGAATATTGAGATGCGAAGCACGTCGGCAGTCACCGGCTCAACGGTGCGGAAGTTTCGCCCGGCGTGGCTCATCAACGATGGAACGATCAGAGATTTCTACGATACGACGAAATCGTACGTCGAGTTCGATACCCTCAGCGGCAATTACTATCTCGTCATGCGCCATCGCAACCATCTTCCGGTCATGACCTCGTTGACAGAGGCAGTGAGCTACTCCGCGCCCGCGGCATCGTACGACTTCACACTCTCGCAAAGCTCAGCATGGGGAACAAATGCGATGCAAGTCATCGGCAGTCGGTTCGGACTCTATTCGGGCGATGCAAACGAATCGAGAATCGTCACTGCTTCGGATGCGAATCTCATCTTTGAACAGCTCAATGCAACAGGCTACAATGCCCGCGACATCAACCTGAGCGGCGTCGTCACTGCTGCAGATGCGAATATGGTGTTCGCCAATCTCAACAAAGCGTCGCAAGTGCCGAGCGGCGAGTCGGACTCTGCGGTGACAAGTGCCAACGAAATCTCCGCGCCAGAGGTATTTCGTCTCGATCAAAATTACCCTAATCCATTCAACCCCACAACAACAATCAGATTCTCTGTTGACCGACGCGAGTGGGCCTCTCTCAAAATCTACGATCTGCTCGGAAAGGAAGTGAAGACATTGTTCGACGGTATTGCGGACCCCGGCCGCTCCTACACTACTCGTCTCGACGGGGGAGGTCTTGCCAGCGGCGTTTATGTGTACCGTCTTAAGACTGCGACAAAGATTGACGCTCGGCGCTTGATGCTTCTTCGTTGAGTCGATAACTGATGTTACGCAAAGCTGGAAGTTTCCTGCTTATTCCCAACCGAAGGTTTGTCCGAAGGTCCGAAGGACTCCCTTGGAGATTCCTTCGGAGAGCGCAGATTCAATAAAGTCCCTCTCCCTGCGGGAGAGGGATTTTCCCGAAGGGATTCCTTCGGAAAGGGTGAGGGTATCAATCGACAAGAAAACATATCAGTTGCGTAACATCAGTCTGATGATGAATGCGGAGATCACTCTTCGCCCCATGTTGTTTACTGCGTACTCAGATCATCCTGAATCTTTCATTTCTCCCTGAGATTATTTTGGACGGCAGTGATGCGCCACTCTCTCCTCACATCTTCTCAGACAACATCAACATCAGCAGAGCTTCCATCATAGAGATTCCCGAAAACGCCGAGAAAACATGTTGATAGTTTCTTGATTGTCATTCTGAGTTCAATGACCACGCCAAGCGGTGGCGTGGCTATGTGAGGCAATGACGTGTGCTCCCATTTGTCATTCTTCACTTCGCTTTGCTGAGTTTACCCTGAGCGAAGTCGAAGGGTTTGTGCCTGCAATGAGAATCTTCGGCACAACATCTCTTGGGACAACGATTTTTTGCTTGCCCTGCGCCAATCCAACGCGTACATTGTTCCCGCTTGCCGAGTTCGTGAGAGTGATTCCTCGCGACGAGGACGAATGAAGACCTGCAGAAGTTCCTCGAATGAGAACGTTATACATCTGAAGAAATCAGTAGAGTTTGTTGTTGAGCAGGCTGTTGAAAAACTCCTTCTCCCTTTTCCACGAAGGTCACGAAGGAACACGAAGAAATGATTTTTGGTTTGTATCAAAAGAACCTTCGTGCGCATTCGTGTTCTTCGTGGACCATTTCTTTCTTTTTCAACAGGCTGTTAGAATGGAACCGCGCCAATTGATGCATCGCGGCGCTGTTGTTCTATCACTTGGAGGAAAATGATGTCTCTCGACAGCTCTTGAGCGGATCAGTGCTTTCAAACGAACAATCATTCACACACAAACGAAAGGATGCAATGGTCATGAAAACTGTTTTGCTCTGCTTGACGCTGATCTTCATCGCGGCCGCAAGCTCGTACAGTCAAGATCGGGACTCAACAGGATTGCCCGGCGACAATTTTAGTCTGCAGGGAGCGCTGGAGATGTTCAAGAAGGCGGGTTCCCCGGAAGAATTTGAGAAACTGCTGAACACCCAAGACAACCACGTCAACAATCTCGATCTGAATGGCGATGGCGATATCGACTATGTCCGCGTGATCGACAAAATGGATAAGGATGTTCACGCGTTCGTGTTACAAGTGCCAGTCTCGGAAACCGAGAACCAGGACATTGCAGTCGTCGAGTTGGAAAAAACCGGTGATGATAACGCCACCGTGCAGATTGTTGGTGACGAAGATATTTATGGCGAACAGACGATTGTTGAGCCTGATGGTGGAGGAGACGATAGCGAGGAAGAAGGCGAGGGAGGTAACGGGCCGTTCGCGCCCACGAACTACATGAGCACTGTTGCGCCGCGCATTGTTGTCAATGTGTGGGTCTGGCCGAGCGTACGATACGTCTATGCGCCCGGCTATCGCGTGTGGGTCTCGCCCTGGCGTTGGCGAGCCTATCCGGTGTGGTGGCGACCTTGGCGGCCATTTGCATGGCGTGTGTTTCATCCGTTTAGAGCGCGATATCATGCGGGCTTTGCAGTTGTACATACGCATAGAGTTGTACGGGCACACAGAGTGTACACGCCTGTTCGTGTGAGTTCGGTGACAGTCAGAACGCGGCACAGCGCTTCAGTCACCAGGTACCGGACGACTCGCAGCGCGACGATCAAGACAAAGCACGGCACGACGAAAGTGAAAACGACACGCACCCAAACTCGCGTGAAGAAGGGAAGGCGATAAAAGTATCTGATCGTGTAGAAAACACCGCGAGGTCGCGAGACAGAAGGAGTCAGCCTTCGTCTCTGCGGCGCCGCGGTTTTCTTTTGGGGCGACAGCCAATCTATCGCTCCCTGATCAGAAATCCCCCAATCCCCATTACGTCGTGCATGTGACGCTTTTCTTCCGTAATTTCCCTGCGTCAGAAATCCTTCCCAGCCAAACTAACACACGAGGCGGCCTATGAAAACTGCCATGTTTGCTCTGCTCTCGCTTCTGCTTTTCTTTCTCGTTACTCTGGGTCCGAACAATCTTCCGGCGCGGACGACTGCCGTTGATTCGCTGACGATACTCGGACATGCAACGGCAAAGATCAAAACCGCCGACGGCAAAGTAATCTACATCGATCCGTTTCAACCGGGCAACTACTCCGATTCGGCGGACATTGTTCTCATCACGCATCAACACAGTGATCATAACCAGTTGAATCTGGTGAGACGCAAATCGACGTGCGTCGTAATCTCCAACGCCGAAGCGCATCCCGATACAAGCTACCGAACCTTCACCATCGGCAGCATTAAGGTGACTGCGGTTCCGGCCTACAACGTGAATCATCAGCGCGCGCAATGCGTTGGATTTGTCGTCGAGTTCAACGGCATCAAGCTGTATCACGCCGGCGACACGGGAAACATTCCCGAGATGGCTGACCTGACTGCTCG
Source organism: Ignavibacteriota bacterium (assembly GCA_016218065.1). Lineage (GTDB taxonomy): Bacteria > Bacteroidota > Ignavibacteria > UBA10030 > UBA6906 > CAADGV01. Next base: position 8,422 of record JACRFA010000249.1, read on the forward strand.
ACATCTCACGTTTTGCATGCTTCCGATTGACGGCATCTTCACGATGACTCCGGAAGAGGCGACGCAGGCTGCCAGCACGATCAATGCGTCGTTCAACATTCCGATGCACACCATGCCGCCGCCAGACACATTCAGTCTGCCGATGGTTGCGCGCTTCACTCCGCCGAACAAGATCGTTATCAGAAACGGCGAGTCGATTGGATTGGTGATTACAGCAGTTGAGCCTGCGCCATCAACGCCAACGGATTTTGAGTTGATGCAGAACTATCCGAATCCGTTCAATCCTATGACAACGATTCGATTCTCACTCACCCGGACGGGGGTGAGGGTGTCACTGAAGGTTTTCGACATGCATGGTCGGGAAGTCGCGACGTTGGTGGAAGGAGAGTTGAAGGTGGGGAGCCATCAGAGAGTTTTTGACGCGAGCGGGTTAGCGAGCGGCGTGTACTTTTACCGCTTACAAAGTGGTGGGATGGCAAGCGTGAAGAAGTTCGTTCTGGCGAAATAGCCGGGCGGTGATTCTTCACATATTCTTTACTTCACATTCGCGGAATTTCTTTTATCTTGTGAGCGACTGAAACAGCGAAAGGAATTCCGACATGAAGTTCACTT
>JACRFA010000250.1 GCA_016218065.1 Ignavibacteriota bacterium
CACCACACGCGCCGACGCGTTCCTGAGCAACGATTACTATGAGAGCGATGTTGCCTGGATGGACCTCGACTCTCCCATCGAGCCGACGATCGGGCCGTACGAAGTGTACATGGACGAGTTGTTCAACTACAAAGCGGCGTTCGAAGCGTTCATCACGCTGCGCAACGACGAGGAGACCAAGAAGCTCGCGAAGTTCTCCGATCAACTGCAGGAGATTGAAAACAACTTGCCCATCGAGAAAAAATATCGGAATCCGAAGCTCGGAGCGCTCGCCCCGATTCGCGTGGTGGACGAAGTTGTTGTTGGAGGTGAAGCGACCAAGGGCGTGCAGACTGCCGCGTTCAATCTACCCAACGATGAGCGCGTGACACGCGAAAAGGGAAGCAAGCGCGTCATGTTGAAGAATGTGCAAGAGGCAAAGTTCCGAAACATTCTTGTTCCGATTTCCAAAGTCGCCATCGCGCCGGCGGAGCAGAACCAGATTGCGTTCGAACCTTTCTTCACACACATTCTCGCTCATGAGCTGATGCACGGCCTCGGACCGCACACGATCACGGTCGGCGGAAAGCAGACGACCGTCAGACAAGCGATGCGCGAGCTGTCGTCCGCGTTCGAGGAAGCGAAAGCCGACATCAGCGGACTCTGGGCGCTGCAGTATCTCATCGACAAGGGCGTCGTCGAAAAAGCATTCGAGCGACAAATGTACGTGACGTTTCTCGCGAGCGCGTTTCGTTCCGTTCGGTTCGGACTCAACGAGGCGCACGGCAAAGGTATCGCGCTGCAATTCAACTACCTGACTGACGAAGGGGCTTTTGTCTTCGACGCGCAGAAAGGAACATTCGGCGTCAACTTCGAAAAGATCAAGCCTGCTGTCACAAAGCTCACAGCCGAGATCATGACGATTCAGGCGTTAGGAAGCTACGAGCGCGCGAAAGCAATGCTCGATACGTACGGCGTTGTACGTCCCGAGATGCAGGCAGTGCTGGACAAGCTAAGTGCGATCCCGGTCGATATTGCGCCGGCGTTTCCTCTTGCTGAAGCTGCGAACTAATCCACGAACATTAGTCAACACTCATGCAATCACTGAAAGAGAAGATCGTCTGCATCACGGGGGCATCGTCCGGCATCGGCGCTGCCTGCGCGGAAGAATTTGCCAAACTCGGCTGCCATCTTATGTTGCTCGCCCGTCGGCGTGAGCGGATCGAAAACACGGCGCAGCGACTCGCGACAGCGCACGGTATCAAGACATTCACTGCACAGCTCGACGTCCGCAAGCAGAAGGAGGTCGAGCAGTTTTTCCATTGGCTTCCCGAAGAGTGGCAGGCAATCGACATTCTGGTGAACAATGCCGGACTAGCGCGCGGCCTTGCGAAGCTGCACGAGGGTAACGTGAACGATTGGGAGGAGATGATCGACACGAACGTGAAGGGACTGCTCTATGTCAGCCGCGCCGTACTCCCTTCGATGGTGGAGCGCAACCGCGGACACGTGATCAACATCGGCTCCATCGCCGGGCATCAAACATACCCGATGGGAAATGTGTACTGTGCGACAAAGTTTGCCGTCGTCGGGATTACGCGAGGTCTGAAGATGGATTTGCTCGGGACAGCCGTACGCGTGAGCAGCGTCGATCCGGGACTTGTGGAAACAGAGTTCAGCCAGGTGCGCTTTCATGGCGACACCGAGCGTGCGTCGAAAGCCTATGCCGGGTTGACGCCCTTGACGCCGCACGACGTTGCGCAGGCAGTCGTCTTTTGCGCCACGCGCCCGCCGCACGTGAACATCGGCGAGCTGACACTGACGCCGACTGATCAGGCAACGGTCAACCTTGTGCACAGAAGGACGTGAATAACGTTTTCTGGGTGTCATGAGGGAATTTGAAAGGCGTTGCCTTTGTTGTTCACCATCGTGACATCTGTGCCTCACGGTTCGTCTCGTCACTACGTGACGAGTGGGTGTTGAGCGAGCTATTGCGCAGACCATGAATGGTCTGCCTAATATCATGCCGTCCCTGCGGGACGACCTGCATGGAAGCTTGCCACGTAGTGGCAAAACGAAATTAGCCCGACCTTTCCCCGAAGGCGTCCTTCGGACAAGGTCGGGTTAGATTGATACACAGGACTACAGCCCGTCGCGTAGCGACGGAACGAGTAGTTGACACACGCATGAAGGATTATGTCAATAGCAGCAGGCTCGTCTCCCAGAGGAGAAGAATCTCGAGCCTGGTTTTTCACTGAGGTGCGCTGCTCAGGTTGAAGACCCTCCACGAGTTTATCCGCTCGTAGAGTAGTGAACGACGGGTCGCGACGACTCGTTCAGCATGACAAATGCATTCAACGAGGGATCTCATGTCGTCACCACGCAGGACGTTCCTAAAGCAACTCGGAGTTGGCGCTGCAATCGCCGCCATGCCGCATCGGACGTCCACCCCGCCCGATCAAACATCCATCATCAAACCCAAACGCATCAAGGCCGGAGACACGATTGGCTTGATCAATCCTGCCGGGCCGACATTCGAAGCGGACGACATCCTTGTTGTCAAGGAATCGCTTGCGGCGCTCGGACTTCGCTCGAAAGTCGGCAAGCACGCGCTCGACCGCTACGGATATCTCGCCGGCTCGGACGCTGCACGTGCAGAGGATGTGAACGCAATGTTCGAGGACGACGGCGTCGATGCGATCATTACGATTCGCGGCGGATGGGGCTGCAACCGCATTCTTCATCTTCTTGACTACGAAATGATCCGCAAGCATCCGAAGATTATTTGTGGCTACAGCGACATCACGTCGCTGCTTGTCGCGCTCTACGCTCGCACCGGCCTCGTCACGTTTCACGGTCCGGTCGGAACATCGACATGGAACAAATTCTCGCTCGATTACTTCAAGCGTGTTCTGTTTGACGGCGAACAGGTAACGATGGTGAATCCGAAAGGCGCGGGCGACAATCTTGCGCAGACGAAGGATCGGATTCAAGCAATCACGAAAGGAAAAGCGCGAGGACGACTTGTCGGCGGCAATCTTTCCGTCCTCACCGCGATGATTGGCTCTCGGTATCTGCCAGACTGGTCGAACCACATTCTCTTTCTCGAAGAAACAGGCGAGAACATCTACCGCGTCGATCGGATGGTGACGCAGCTGAAACTCGCAGGCGTGCTGGACAAACTCGCAGGATTCGTGTTCGGCAAATGCACGAGTTGCGAACCCGCTGAAGGGTACGCCTCCCTCACGCTGGAAGAAGTGTTCATCGATCATATCAAGCCGCTCGGCATTCCCGCCTTGTACGGCGCGATGATCGGCCACATTGAAAACAAATTCACGGTTCCCGTGGGCATTGAAGCAGAGATTGATGCCGAGAGTGGAACGATTCGTTTGTTGGAATCTGCCGTTCTGTAATCGTGAAGAAGCTCACTCGCGTTGAACATTGTGATCGTCGCGTTCGCGCCGGTTCGCCCGACGTGATACTCGATTTCTTCTGCGAAGGTGAATTACTTTTCGTCGAAGTCAAGAACATTGGGCCAACTCCTGCCCTCAACATCAAAACAAAATTCGACTCTCGATTCACGGGGATCAATGGTGAGCTTGACATAACAACGCTTGCCATGTTCCGCCAGATCAGTTTTCTTTCACCGTCGCGCGGCCTTCAGACATTCATCGATACAAGACAGTCATACTTTGCTCGCAAGCAACCACATCTCATTACGGCGACTCTTCGTTGGATTGATCGCGAGGGTTTCAAGTACTCATCCACAATCGTATATGATCTGCGTGTATTCAAAGATTTGTTGACGGCAGCCAATAAGCCGACTGATCCGTTCACGCCTGGAGAGAATGAAGCATGGCAAAACAACAAAGGAGGGCAATAGCGATGGCAGTTCAACGAGATGAACCATACACCAACTACAACTATCTTGTTGATCTTGGATCGGGTGATCCCGGTTCTGTTCAGGCAGGGTTTTCAGAGATTCTTCTTCCGGAAACGTCGATCGACATTATCGAGTATAGGAGCGGTAACGAACCCGAGGCAGGCGCAAGAAAATTGCCGGGACGAACACACTACGGCAATCTCATCCTTCGTCGCGGCGTGATTGCCGCGCTCGATTTGTACCAATGGATCGATCAAGTCCGCAACGGCGACCGATCGGCTTTCCGCAACGTGACCGTTCAACTGCAGAGCGAAGACCGAACAACTATTGTACTGACATGGAAGTTCAGACGGGCGTGGCCTGCAAAATATTCTTTCTCGCCATTGCACGCCGAAGGAAAGGAAGTCTTAATTGAGAGCTTGGCGCTGGCGTTCGAGAGAATGGATATGGAATAAGTTCTTACGCAAACATCGGCTTTGGAATTGCGCCCTCGTGTTCCAGCAGCCACTTCTTGCGCCATAATCCGCCGCCATAACCATGCAACTCGCCGTTTGCATCAATGACCCGGTGACACGGAATAATGACCGCGATGTAGTTCATTCCGTTCGCCCGACCCACTGCGCGCGCTGCGCCGGGTTTGCCGAGTTGCGCCGCCATCTCGCCATACGAACGAGTTTCGCCGTAGGGAATTGTCGTTAACGCGTTCCAAACATTCTTCTCGAACGACGTTCCGTGTTGATCGAGAGGAAGGTCAAATGCTCTCCGCTTGCCGCTGAAATATTCGTTTGCTTGTTTTTCGATTTCCTTGAGAAGAGCGTTGTTGCCTTCTTTCATTTCGAGTTTGTACCGCTTCATCATGCGGGCGCGAATTCTCTCGACGCCTCCACGATCGTTAAACTCGAACAGACAACATGCATCCGCTTTCGCCCCCGCAATGAATCCACCGATCGGCGAATCGACGATCTTGAACGCAATCTCATGAGCTTTCATGTGAATTCTCTCCAACGTTGCTGGTGAAAACGTAACCTCAACACTTTCCCGTACTTCATTGCTTCACGGCAATAATCTCGAGAAGAACTCCAGAGTTTATGCTGTACACCGAGCCGCACAATTTCCGCGTCATGCGTACCGAGTGCGTATTCCTGCAAATTGTGTGCGCTCATGCCTCGTTACTTCTCTAAGATATGGATGGAAACCATCGTTATGGGATTGCTTCTTCTGATGCGACATTTCTCAATCTGCGCAATGACGGAGGGTACCCGTACTGTTTGATGAACGCATCGCGAAAGCCGCTCGCCGACTCGAAGCCGGTCTCATACGCAGCAGTCAAATAGTCGGCGCCCCGCTTCATCAGTCTGTGTGCGTGCTCGAGGCGGACTTTGCGATGCAATGCCAATGGCGTTGTGTTCTTGTAGAGCTTGAAGTAGCGGCGAATGGTCGAGATATCAACGCCTGCAATGCCAGCCAGCGATTCCTCGTCCAGCTTTTTGTCATCCGCCCTTTTGATGACCTCGATGACCGCATCAAGCCAGACCGGCTGCGTGTTGGGATAGAATTCCGATCGACATCGCTTGCACCCGCGGAAACCGGAAGCAATTGCTTCTTCCCGAGTCCGCATGAAGATAACGTTCTGCACCTTGGGCAGCCTTGCTTTGCACGATGGCAGGCAGTAGATCTTTGTGGTCTTGACGCAGACGAAGAACTTGCCGTCGTATGCGGCATCGTCGTTCTGCATCGCTTCGATCATTTCGTGTTGCGACAATCTCATGGCGCCAATCTACGCGATTGCAATCAGGGATGCTACCGATTTTCGTGCATCGAAGTGAGTCATAAAAATTGTTTCAACTTCGCATAACCGGTTCTGCTGACCTGAAGTTTCGTTCCGTCGCGTAAGATGGCGACGCGACTATCCTTCGCGTACAACTCGATCTTTGCCAGCCGATCGAGATTGAGAATGTACGACCGGTGGATGCGTACGAACTTGTGCGGATCCAACTCTGCTTCAAGCGCGGACAACCGCATCTGCTTCAGATAGCGCTTCCCTTCGCTGCATACCGCCACGTAATCATCTTCGGCTTCAACGTAATCGATCTTCCCGACCGGGATGATGTGTACCTTCGCTCCATCACGGATCAATACGCGCTCGGCGGGTTTGTTGGAGACATGTCGCTCACGCACGAGCGCGTCGAGCGTGTCGGCTGACTGGCTGCCGAGTTTCGCCCGCGCCTGCGCGAGCGCTTCATCGAAGCGCTCCTGACTGAATGGCTTGAGGAGGTAGTCTGCCGCGTGAACTTCAAACGCCTTCAGCGCGAACTCGTCGTATGCTGTTGTGAAGATGACGACCACATCGTGTTCAATCAGTTCCAACACTTCAAAGCCGTTCAGCTTCGGCATCTGAATGTCGAGAAACAGAAGCTGCGGTTTCGTCTCCGCAATGACTTTCACCGCGTCGAAGCCATTGCCGCACTCCGCCGCAACGATGATGTCGTGATGATGGGAGAGGTACTCGCGAACGATCTGCCGCGCGAGCGGCTCATCATCAACAACGACAGCGCTGATTGTTTCTTCTGATGTCATGATTGTTTGGTCGTGACCGGAAGTCGCATCTCGACGCTATATTCGTCTGTGCCGTTGGTAATCTGAAAGCTCGCGTCATTTCCGTACAGGGTCTCAATTCTGCGTTTCACGTTGGCGAGTCCGAGGCCTGTACTTTTGCTGCTCGGCCTGTCGGGGTCTGTGGGGTTCGTGACGCGAATCTGGACGACGTTGCCGAATTTCTGCGCCGCAATTCTGATCGTTCCTCCGCTGATGAGATGAGCGAGGCCATGGTTCACAGCGTTCTCAATCATCGGCTGGAGAATGAGTGAGGGAACAAGAATGCTCTCGCACTCATTGCTCAGATGCTTCTCGTATGCGAGTCGTTCGCCGAACCGGACTTTTTCGATGGAGAGAAAATTTTCCGCGAGCGCAAATTCATCGGCGAGCGGGATGAACTGCTCGTGCCCGAGCTTCAGTGTCTTGCGAAAGAAATCCGCCAGACGCACGGACATTGACCGCGCCGCGGACGCGTCGGTTGCCGTGAGCGCGCTGATGGAGTTGAGGCTATTGAAGAGGAAGTGAGGCTGAATCTGCGAGCGGAGCGCTTTGAGTTCGGCTTCGCGGGCAAGCACCTGCAACTCAAGCGCCTTGCGTTCGGCTGTCCGCGCCAAGTCGAACGCGATCAGGAGGTAGTGAATGACGATGCCCAAAATATACAGCAGCATGCCGATGCCGAACATGAGCGGGCCGCTTGTTGTGTATCGGTGCTGAAGTCCGGGAAATACTTCGCCGCGATCAAGCGCGAGCGTGAGGCCGGTTCCCGCGGCGAACCAGATGGCCGACGACAACGCCGACGAGACCATCACGGCAAAAACCACGTTGAGAAACGCGGTGGACTGCAAGGGAAACGATCGGCACACGTAGAGCGACGCGAGGCACATGAACGCGTAAAGCGCCGCCATCGGCACGATGACACTGACGGCCTCGATCCAGCCGTAATCACTCGTCGCGACCATCAACACACACAACAGCCCGGCGATCATCAGCCAGGCTGCCATGTACAGCATGAATCGATCTCGATGTGCGAATATCGGGTGCATGCTAATTTCTGACTTCGACTCCGCCCATAATCACAGTTCCGCGAACGATCAATCGTTGGTTCACATCGGCTTTTTCGTGAAACGTCTTGTCGTCGTAGCCGCCAAGAATCGGAGTTCCTTCGAACGTCACGGTCCAGTTGATCGGCACTTTGATTTCGATGCCGCCCCACATTGCGAAGACTTCGAGCACTGCCGGACTATTCGTGATTGCGGCGTTACGCAAATCAATGTCGCATCCGCCCATCACTGCAGTAAGATCGCCGCCTCTGAAATCGAGTGTGTGCACAACGCGACGCGAGCCGCCGAGAATTGCCGACGTGCTGATGAACGACTCGTAGTCGCTGCCAGGCTCACGACGGGGCGAAGGCGTTCCGCTGCTCACGGAGATGTTCATCCGCCATGCACTCTTCCTCCAAATCATCGACGCGCCGAGCGCAACCAACAGCAGGGGCCAGAAATCCCACAACCGGAAATTAAAAAGATAGAGTCGATCCAGCAACAATGCTGTTCCAACGAGGACAAATGCGATTCCCCAGAACCGTCCGCTCTGCGACTCGGGTTGAGTCAACTTGACAATACCATACACGATCAACAGTGCAGGCCAGTAATCCCAGAAGTCTCGCACATAAATGATGTCGAGATTGTCCAACACCATCAACACGCCGACGATGATGATGAGAAGCCCCAATACAAATTGAGGCGCAATGCGAAATGATTTTTTGTGTTCCTGTTCCATAGAAATACCCTATCGAAGTTCGTCTGAGGTTATCGCGGAAGTCGGATATGCATTATGGTGCTGGTCAGCCGCGTTCTTCTTGCGCGCTTCTTTCTCCATCGACTCCCACATCCAGAAAATTCCGATGGTGATCAGGAATGTCGGAATCACTTCGGGGAATCCAAAACCCCACACGCGCAGAAACCACGCCAGCAACAACGCACCGAGAGCCGTTAGCCAAAAGCCGTCGGCGCGGTGAAACGGCTGCATGAACTTGTTGATGCCGAGAACGATCAGAACGACGGGCCAGAATCTCCAGATCGGAAATCGATCGACGACGCCGACATTTATGAGCAGAAAAACTACTCCGACGACTATCAGCGATCCGCCGATGATCCACCTGCCGCTTGCCGAACGACGTACAGTTAAATCCATTTGTGTTTCTCCTCCAATAATCTGCACAAATATACGTTAGGCAGAGAGAAACGATTGAGAATATTAGGCGAACGGCGGTCGGGTGTCGGTAGATTGCGGTCGTTACATCAACCCCACCGGATCGACATCGACAATGATGCGAACGGTCGATTGCCTTTTACCGAAGTCGGCCAATGTTTTGCGCACGGCGTAGCGCAGGTCAACGCCCGCCGGATCTTTGCTCTTCAGATTCTTGACGATGATATGCCATCGATACTGATTGCGAATCTTGCTGATGACTGCGGGCGACGGGCCGAGAATCGTGAACGTTCCGAGCAGCGAATGAAGATGCCGCGCAAACCGGTCGGCCTCCGTCTTCACCCTCTCTTCACTCTTTCCCTTGAACTCAATGAGC
>JACRFA010000254.1 GCA_016218065.1 Ignavibacteriota bacterium
GACGGCATGATATTAGGCAGACCATTTATGGTCTGCGCAGTAGCCCGGTCACCCAATCGTCACGTAGTGACGAGACGAAACGTGAAGCATAGATGTCACAGTGATGAACAACAAAGGAACGCCTTTCAATTCCCTCAAAATGAACCAACGTAGCGCGGCACCCGCGCTTTGTATTCGCGCCATCGATCGCCAAATCTCTCTTCAAGAAACAACTCTTCTTTCTTGATGATGGCGTGATGCTCCAACACGGTGATCGCAAAGAAAATAATGTTGACGATGTGAAGCGTATAGAGGCACGAGCCTGCACACATAAGAAACGCGCCAAGGTAAATCGGATTGCGACTGATGCGATAAAGTCCGTGCGTCTTCAATTCCGTTTGCTGCTGCGGAATACCGACTGAGATGGATCGACCGAGGTTTACGATAGAGAGAATTGCCATTGCTGATCCCAGAGTAAAGAGAAAGATGCCGGCGGCTCGCGTGACTGCACTGTCATACAGAATGCCCCCGCTTACCCACGACTTCAGGAACAGAAGAAGCCAGCTCGCGATCATCGCAGTCTTTCCGATGATGAGAAGCGGAAGGGGAATAGGGCTTTTGCCAAGTGGGTCCATCATTTTTCCTTTAGAGTTGCAAATCAATCCCGACAAGAAGCCGGTTCATGTACATTCCCATGGAGATTTCGGGATGCGGCTTGTCGGATGAAACGTAACCAAATTGATACGAACCGCGGAAGTCAACTTGCTCGCTCAGCGGCGTTCGATATTCAACCGATGTGAGAAGCACGAGATTCTCCCATGCGTATTCGATCTTGCCTTGACCTGCCGCGTTCAAAAAGTTGTCGCTCACCTCGCCGTTCTTTGAGCTAAGCCAGTGGCCGTTGTCGGGACGCGAAACAAATCGAACCATCGGCATCGAGCATTCAACGGCAATCGATGACCTCTCGCCAACGCGATAGTCGCTTCGCAGAATAAGATTCAGAGAATGAGACCAGTACCACGACTGGTCGTAGTACGGATTCCACTCGTCAGGCGCAACGAAATCGGTGTTCGCCACGAAGCTCGACACTCCGCCTCCCAGGAAGAACTCAAGCGGATGTCCCGCAAGTTCGGACGAGGCAATGGCGTGAACGAACGAGTATGAAAGTGAACCGACATATTGTGTCAGATCTCTCGATGGAACATCCGTGTTGAGATTTCCCGAGCTGAAGAATCCGTCGATCCGGTGTCTGCTCGATTCGGTTGCGAGTTGATACGAAATGCCCGAGGCAAAGATAATTCCACGAAACGGTAGATGCGAGAGATATTTGTCTTTTTCGTGGAAGTCAGTGACGCCGAGACTGGCGCCGAGAGAACTGGTCGATGTGGTTTCGATGTTCTGGCACAACGCGGTTCCAGCGAACACGAACAACACGATGCAAGCGGCAGCGACACGTAATTTCATATTCACTCTCTGTTGAGATGAAAATTTATGAGCCGCCCGACCGCAGGTCCCAACAACCAATCCATCCCGACGCAACCTTCATTCGTCATGACGATAACGCCGAACCGCTTCGCGGGCGCCAGCGCCGCGCTCGCGTAGTTGAATCGATTGCTTCCGCTGTGGCCAAGCGATTTGCCGCCGGCCCATTCCTCGTAATTCGCGCCTCCCCAGCCCAGCGCATAGAATCCGCCCTGGCCGGTCGAAACAACCGGGGCAGTGAGTGCACGCGCTGTTTCCGGTCGCAGCAAGTTCTGATGTCCCGCTTCAGACGCGAGCACCCATTGCACGTAGCGTCCCCAGTCGCGCACGGACATGTGCAGCATACCCGCGGGGTTGTAGATCGAGTGAAGATGCGCGTCCTCGGAAGGCATGATGGGAGCGTGATTGGCCGAGTGCTGCAGCGGCTGATCGAGCAAACCCGGAGTTCCCATTGCGCCGCTGCCTGCTGTTGAAAGTCCAAGCGGACGAACGATTCGTTCCATCACCAACTCTTCATACGTTCGATTCGCAATCCGCTCTGCAATCGCGCCGGCGATAATGTAGCCAAGATTGCTGTACAAGTAGCGGCCACGTTCAGTGACCGGCTGCTGCTGAACTGCCCACGCGACAGTTTCCATGCGCTGCTCGCGAGGCGTGTTCGTTGTCAGTGTCAGTTCCGGATCGCGTATGAATCCGGCGCTGTGCGACAGCAAATCGCGAACAGTAACGTTCCTGTATTCCGAACGCATCGTGTTTGCAAATTCCGGAAATACAGTCGGGAGCGTCGTCGTCCAACTCACAAGTCCTTCATCGACCAGCGAGCCGATCATCGCGGCGGTAAAAGCCTTGCCGCATGAGCCGAGATGGAACTTGTCATTCACCGTCACATCCCGCGCACCGCCGTAGCGTCTGCACCCAACAGCCTGTGCCTCGATGATTCCCGTATCCGCGACAATCGCGCCTGCGAGCGCTGGGAGATCGAGTGCATAACGAAGCGAGTCGAGTATTGTTGCCAACTTTGAGGCATACACTTGTGGCGGCGGCGATTGTATCTCATCTGGATCGAGAAGCAGCTTCTCGCAGGATGAAAAGTTGAGGAAGCATAGGATTGCTGCGATCCACCTGATGTGTTTCGTGTGTGTCGATTCTCTCATCTGAAAACTATCCGGCTATTGCAGCGATATTCTGTTCTGAATTTCTGTCTCTGATTCCCTCCACCAACACATAACCATAGATCAACGTCATCAAAAGACACGTAGCAATGATGATACTCATCGGCTGCGGAAAGAGCACAATCTCGCCGATCACTCTCGAGAGGTACACAAGAATGTTCAGCACGACGACAGCGAGCCCCGCATTTGTCGATAGCAACTCCGTCGGGCAGCACAAAGAGGTGTACGCCAGAAAGAAAATCATGATTGTTCCGACGATGCTGAACATCTGCAGCAGCGGATAGATCGGCATCGTTCCGTAGATTTGATAGAGCTGATAACAAAGGTACACGTGAAACAAGGAGAAGAGCAGGTTGAAAATTCCTCCTGCGAGGATTGCGATGCGCAATGGGTTTTTCATGTTAACCTTCCTTACTGGTTCTTTGTGACGTTATGAGTTGAAGAATTCCCGGCGAGTCAATCTGCAAGCAATATGTTATGGTCTCGGTCGGATAGCGCCTACTCCCGTTACTGATTGATGTACGATGGGAGGATTTCCCGCATACGTAATCGAGCCGGTTCCGGCAATCGTCGCGTCGAGACGCTGAGTTGCGTGCAGTTCGATGCTGCCTGCCCCGGAGATCGATGCCGTACACGTAGTCGAGGAAAGATCGAAGTTGTGGATGTCGCCCGCTCCTATGATCTCCACACGCTCGTAGTTTGTCGTTCCGGCAAGCGTGATGCTTCCCGCTCCTTTGATCCTGCACGTGATCGAATCGGTGCGAATGGAGTTCGTCGCAGAAAAATCTGCTGCTCCAAGCGACTCGAGTCGCGAGATGTTTCTCATCGATGCGTACACCCGAACCGTCACGTTGCGGTAAGAACCCTCCGGCAGACCAACAACCAGGTCGCTGCCTACGACGGACGATCGTACAAGTCCTATGATATTGTCATCAGCCTCGATGCGAAGCGATTCCACTGTGTCTTGCGTGATGATAACTTTTGCGAAGCTTGTTACTTGAATTCCGTTGACGCTTCCGAGGTTCCGCGCTTGCGAGACAATTCTGCCCGACCCGACGATCTGATCGTTGCCAACAACGGTCTCATTTTTTTCGCATCCCACAAGAAGCAAGGCGAAAACGCCAAGCGCGACCAGGAGAGCAAGAAATGCACGTGAATGATGCACGGTGTTTCCCTTTCATGTTGTAAGAAAAAGAAAAGCGGTACTCTGTTTCCGAATGGCTATGGAACGACTCATCAATTGAAAACCCGAGAACAGTGTATCTCTGATATCTCTAATAAGCAAATTGTAAGAATTCAAGCAATCAGTGCCTGACGAACCGACTCGGTGCGACAGCCGGGTTGCACAAGTCTTTTCAACTCACGAACGTCGATCTGTGTCGGGAACCCCTCGGAGTGCCAATGCTTACTGCATCCGCACTCGTTCAGCAAAACACATTGCGCGGGAACGCCGTAGCGTTTCAATTCCCATCCTCCTTGCACGAGCACCGAGAGACATGCAGAAGCAACAACGCCCTGCGCCGGCTCGCCCGGCTTCGTTGACCACAATGAAAGGTCGGACGAATGAGGAATGATCATGACATCGAACCCTTGCCGGTCGCCGAGCATGCGAATCTGATTCACGCGACAGCGCGCCTCGCACCCCGCGCAGCGAATGCCCTTCGGCGTTGTGGTCCCTTCGCATTCCTCTGCCGAGCGGAGTCTCATGCAACCCGGCAGCAGCACGGTTTTCTTTTCGGAGCGAGCATACTCATTGAGAAACGCGCGGTTCATGATTTCAGCGCCAACCATGTTCAGATGATACTCAACGCGGCTTCGCAGGCAGGCGAACCGATCTTCACGCCAGCGATAGCGCGCCGCATTCTCGCGAACAAATGAATCGACGTTCGGCGTGAATGCGCCCATGCGCCCGGCGCCGGCAGACTCGAACCAATCCGCAAATTGAACGACAACATTCATCTGTGTTCTGAAGTCTGCCGGTTCAAGCGTGGAAAAGAAGACCAGCCATCGAACGAACCGGATCGCATCTTCGCGAAAATCTCCCGTCGCCTCCAACCATCGCACAAGGTACTCAAGGTCTGCCAGACAGCACGGAGTTGCTTCGGTGCGCCTCGGCTCGATCGGCGTCAGGAAGAATGCCATCAGCACACCCCGCACGATGTCGATCGCCGGCTTGATGTGTTGATGCTTCTTCCTCCATTCAGACAAAAACGCGAGCAATCGAAACGGCGCCATCTCCACCGCGAGTGCCGTGCTTCCGTATCGCCTCCACAGAACGCCAAGATTCAACAGCTCGAACGCGTACTCCTCCACCGTTCGCGGATCTTCAAGCTCATACTCAATGAGATACCGGCGATACGAGCGCGCAAGCGGCGTGATGGTTTCCTCGGCTCGTTCAAGCACCTCATCCGTGAACGCCTCAGCCTGAGGATAGTAGGTTGTGGATGCCGGGGCTTCGGCGTCGAGCTTGTAGGTAATCGGGGTCATGTGCTAATAAGTCCTTGTACTGTCGATACACACAAATGGAATAGTCAAGCGAAGCTCGCCCTGCTGCCGGGCAAGCGTGTTCAGATTCTCCTCCAATCGATCAAAAATGATCGGGACATCTTCTGCCGCCAGAATTTGCTGCCACGGTTCAACGAATGCGAGTCGCAGAAAGAAGTGGTTCAGCAAAGCTGACCCGTCGAGAAACCGCATCGTGAACGAATCCTCTGTTGCCTTGACGATCGCAAATCCGTGTTTAGTGAGAAGCTCCATCATGAACGACGTTGGCTTTCGCTTCGCTGCGATATGCTCGTTCAATCGCCGCACTTCCTCCAGCCTGCCGGTTGACGCAAGCGTCTCTTCGTACACATTGTAGAACTCGCGCATCGTTCCGGGCAAGTTCACTGTGAGCAGGAACTGGCCTCCTCTTTTGCTTATGCGGGCGCATTCGGCAACGGCTTTGGACTGATCCGAAACGTTGTTGATGCCATTGTTCGAAACAATCAAATCAAAGAACTCATCAGCGAATGGCATTTGTTCGGCAACTCCCTCGATCACCTCCACGTTCTCGACTTGCATCTGGTCAGCCTTGGTTCGCGCTCGTTGAATGCCAGCCGTCCAGGGATCGATGCCGAACACGCGGCACGAATCCCCAAGTCGTTGTGCAAGTTCAAGCAATGGGAAGCCCGAGCCGAAGCCAATATCGAGCACATTCATTCTCCCCTTAAGCTTGACTTGATCCAAGAGCTTCAATCCAAACGGCGCCGACCAAAGCGGAAGGTCGTCGAACACATTCAGCAGTGTGGAATCTGCCGCATCAAATGGAACAACAGGCTTGCGCATGCATGAATGAAAAAAGGCAAGCGAGCCGCCGTTGGCGGGGTTCACTTGCCTGAATGAGAAATAACTATGGTCTGTTGAAATATAGTGACTTCATACGAGTAAGAGGAGATTGATGTTACGAAAAATGCCCAGATGAATCGAATTTCACTTCGCAGCCACCGACGTGCATGTTTCCCTCATACGAATGAGCGAGGTTGCAGATCTTCGAAAGATGGTCAAGTCATTCGCGCTTGATCGGTCGTGCCTGGCTTCGTTCTATGCCTGCCAGAAGAAATAGGCATCGACATAACTGGTGTGAACGTGCTGATATATTCGACGCTGAACAGAGATAATTCAATAGTCTGGTCTGGTCAATTGCTGAAATCTGCTCAGGTTGATAGATTTTCGCGAGGCACAATATTTGAGAGTTAGCAATAGTTCACATCATTGGTGCCCTCCATGGAAGATAACAGCGCGCAGACCGGAGCCGGCATTGCTGACCTGTTGCTGAAGTGTCACCAATTGGAACGAGAACTCGCCGGCTCTGCCGACCTCTCAGTCGATGAATTTCATTGCCTGAGCCAGCTTTACCTGCGCGCCCCAAGCTCTGCAAAGGAGTTATGCGACTTGCTGGGAGTACACCCGAGTCGCGCATCTAAACTCCTGAATGATCTTGAAAAGCGAGGATACGTAGCGAGGGCACTCGGTCTGTCAGACAAACGAAGAGAGCGTATCACGCTTACCTCGGAAGGAGTCGTAGCCGCAAGAAGTCTGCTGCAATCCTCAGCGATTTCGGCAAGACACATGGCCGCATCACTGCCAAGCACGTCTGTGCGGCTTCTTGTTTCGACTCCCGCTTCACCGGAAGAGCAAACGCCAGTAACCTGAACAATCAAAGGCCATCTCCAATGAACATTGTGGTCATTGGTGTTGGAAACTCAATAGCCACCGACGATGGCGCGGGCATTCGAGTTGCTCAACGCCTTCGCGAGACGATTTCCGATCGACGGCTGACTATCGTCGAAAGCGAACGTGGCGGCCTTGAACTCCTGAACTTTCTTGAGGGTAGCTCAAAAGCGTATATCATAGACGCGGCGTGGACGAAGTCAGCGCCTCCGGGCACAATCACACTCATTCGAACACGTTCGCCCTATGCTGTAGAGCCGCTTCCCTCGATACATACTATCGGTCTGCGAACAGTCCTTTCGTTCGGACAGTCCATCGGCATGTCGCTTCCCGACGAGGTGATCGTTTTCACCATCGAAGCAAAAGAGATTGAAAGATTTTCTGAAGAATGTACGCCAGAGATAGAAGCGGCGACGCGCAGAGTTTCAACCTTGCTCGCATCGGAACTGCAACAGATGTTCGATGCCAACGCATCTCAAGAAATCGGAACCAATCGTGACTTCATCGTTAACACACTCTCCGTGGAACATATATGAAAAGGCACACAAATCATCTCCCCGGCGTGATGACAAAAACCGAGGCTGATCTTCATCAGACCTTTTTGCACCAGGTGGAACTCATGCCCGGGGGTGAACGCATCAGTCGCTGCATTCAGTGCGGCACATGCACAGGCTCCTGTCCGGTGAGCTACGCAATGGACATCTCTCCGCGTCAGTTGATTGCGCTCTTTCGTGCGGGCGAGATGGAGCAGATCATGCGCAGTCGGACGATCTGGATTTGCGCCTCGTGCTATTCGTGCACAACGCGCTGCCCGTCGGGCATCAAGATCACCGATATGATCTACGCGCTCAAGCGAACCGCCATCGATAAGAAAATGGAATCAGTGGCGCCGCAGGTGGTAACGCTCGCGCAACTCTACACCGAAAACCTGATGAGCTACGGCAGGCTTCACGAGGGAACGCTCATCAGAAAGTACTATATGAAAACCAACAAGCGGAAGTTCAAGGACCTGATTCCGCTGGGCAGGAAGATGTGGAAGACCAAGCGCCTCGAACCTTTCCCGAAACGAATCAAAGATCAGAAGTCGCTTGCACGCATCATCCTCAAAGCACAAGAAATCGAAATGCGCCACATGAAAGAGAAGCGCGAGTACGCCCCAGAGTATGTTGGCTACCGCGGGCTGGGCGAGTTTGCGCTTGAAGCCAGGAAAGGAGAATGATTGTGAAATACGCCTACTATCCCGGATGCAGCCTCGAAAAAACTCAGCGGGGCTACGATGAATCGGTGAGAGAAGTCTTTGCCGCACTCGATCAGGAGTTGGTTGAGATTGATGATTGGAACTGCTGCGGAGCGACGGTGTACATGTCGGTGAAGGAAACAGTCGCGCTCGCCGTCTCCGCCCGCAATCTCGCACTCGCCGAAAAGATGGGACTCACGATCATGGCGCCGTGCAGCTCGTGCTTCACTGTTCTCTCGAAGACGAACCGCATCATGAATTCGATTCCCGAAATGCACAGAGACGTCAATGAAGCGCTGGCGGAGGGCGGATTGAGCTATGGCGGAAAGACGAACGTGCGTCATCCGCTCGATGTGTTGATGAACGATGTCGGCATTGAAACCATCCTCGAAAAACAAAAACGCAATCTCAACGGATTGAAGATCGCGCCATACTACGGCTGCCAGATCGTTCGTCCCGACAAGACATTCGACGATCGGGAGAATCCGGTTTTGATGGATCGACTCTTTCAACATTGCGGCGGCGAAGTCGTGTACTACCCCGTAAAAGTGCGATGCTGCGGCGGCATGCTGATGACGACGTTCGAAGACACCGCACTCAAGCTCAACAAAGAGCTGCTCGGCTGCGCGCAAGAAAACGGCGCCGACGTCATCGTCACGACTTGTCCGCTTTGCCACTTCAATCTGGAGGCGTATCAGGACAAGATCAACGACGTGTACGGAACGAAATTCAATATCCCGATTCTCTACTTCACGCAATTGCTCGGCATCGTGCTCGGCATATCGGGTGAAAAGCTCGGACTGGATGCCGCGTTCATTCCCATGGGGAAAAAAGTTCAGGCGCTAACGGAGGCACACTATGTCTGACGTACCGAAACCAACCAACGGCCACAACGGTCAGGTTCGCATCGGCGTGTACATCTGCCATTGCGGTGTAAACATCGCAGCGACGGTGAATGTGGCTGAACTGCGCGACTTCATCGCAAAGCAGCCGGGCGTCGTGATCGCGAGAGACTACAAATTCATGTGTTCCGATCCCGGGCAACAGCTCATCAAGCAAGATATCGCTAATCTCAAAGTCAACCGCGTTGTAGTTGCGGCATGCTCGCCGCTCATGCACGAACTGACGTTCCGGCTCGCCGCAGAGAGTGCAGGCGTGAATCGCTATCTGGTACAGATCGCGAACATTCGCGAACACTGCTCCTGGGTTCATGATGACAGAGAAGCGGCGACGAAGAAAGCGATGGCGCTCGTCAACGCGGCCGTCAGGCGCGTTGCGTTGCACAAGCCTCTGCAAATCACGAAGCAGCCGCTCAACAAGGCAACCCTGATTGTCGGAGCAGGCATCGCGGGAATTCAGGCGGCTCTGGAAGTCGCCAACGCCGGCCATCACGTTTATCTCGTCGAACGCGAGCCCTCCATCGGCGGACGCATGGGAACGTTCGACAAAACATTCCCGACACTCGATTGCGCCGCGTGCATTCTCACGCCGAAGATGGTTTCCGTCGGCCATCGAAAAGACATTACACTCATGAGCTACGCTGAAGTCGAGAACGTCTCAGGCTATATCGGGAATTTCAAAGTGAAGGTGCGCAAGAAGGCGCGTTTCGTCGATGCCGAGAAGTGCACGGGTTGCGGCCAGTGCTGGAGCAATTGCCCGGCAACGCGCATCCCCTCGGGCCGCGCAATTTACATGGGCAAACAGCTCGTGAACGAGATCTCCACGAAGCCAAAAGACTGAGCCGTGATGATGCTGAGAGAAATACGGGAGATTCTGAGCGCAGACATGTGCACCGGTGAAGAGCACTTGGATATGAGAATACAGTTCGGCTCTGCTTCCGACCTCATGAGCGACGTGCTGGCATTCTCACGCTCAGGCGCGTTGTTGCTCACTGGCCTGATGAACGTGCAAACCATCCAGACGGCATTCATTGCTGATATCAGCGCGGTTGTGTTTGTGCGCGGCAAGCGACCGACTGACGAGATTTGTGCATTGGCAAAAGAAAAAAGAATTCCACTGCTCAGCACGCCATACTCGATGTATGAAGCATGCGGCAGACTCTACTCCAAAGGACTTCTCTCCACCATGAAGCCGGTCTGTGAAGGAACCGTTCAGGAGGAGGAATGATCGATGTCCGCATCCTTCTCACGATCATTCACGATTGAAGGACGAGACTTCTTGAATGCGGGAAGGGCATCGACGCAGATCAAAACCATACTGAAGGAGCTGAGCGTCGATCCGGCAATCATCCGGCGGGTTGCCATCGCTTCGTATGAAGCGGAAATGAATGTCGTGATGTACGCGACGCGAGCGAAACTGAAATTCACAATGTCGGCGAGCGCAATCAATCTTGAAATCGATGACGAAGGACCCGGAATCCCTGACATCACGCTCGCAATGCAAGAGGGATACTCGACGGCAACGTCGCAGATGCGAGAACTGGGATTCGGCGCCGGCATGGGGTTGCCGAACATGAAGAAAAACTCTGATGAGTTTGTGATCGAATCGGCTGTCAGCAAAGGCACGCGATTAACCATGACAATTTACATCAACTGAACAATGGGCGCAGACTTTCGATCCATAGTATTTGATCGAGAACGCTGTCAGGGACAGATGGCGTGTATGCACGTGTGTCCCACGCATGCCATCCGCGTTCGCATGCGCAAAGCCACGCTGCTGCGCGACCGCTGCATCGATTGCGGCGAGTGTGTGAATGCCTGCGCCAATGCTGCCGTGCTGCCGCAAACAAGCTCGTTCCGCGACTTCGCGCGGTTTAAACATACCATCGCGATTCCGTCGCCCGTGTTGTACTCGCAGTTCGGCAAAGATGTTCCGCCGTGGGCAATTCTCGCTGCGCTCAAACGCATTGGCTTCAATGATTCATACGATGCGGCGTGCGCGTCCGAATCCGTCAGCATCGCGATCCAGGAATATCTCGACTCGGTGGATTCTCCTCGCCCGCTCATCTCGCCGTTCTGTCCGGCCATCGTCAGATTAGTGCAGGTCCGCTACCCGAATCTCCTCGAGCATCTCATCCCCATCGAGTCGCCGATGGAGATTGCAGCGCGCGAAGCGAAGCGGCTCGCGATGAAAAACCGCGGATTGCGGGAAAGCGACATCGGCGTCATCTACATCACGCCCTGCCCCGCAAAAGCGCTTGCCATCAAGAATCCGTCGCGCAAGAAGCACTCGTTCGTCGATGGAACAATCGCGATCTCCGACATCTTCCCGAACGTCCTCCAGGCTCTTCCGGATGTGCTGACGGGCGAGACAGGGAGCGAGATACTTGGGCTCGGACTCGGGTGGCCGATTGTCGGCGGGCAGGTTGCATGTCTCAAAGCTGAGGATTGTTTATCGGTCGGCGGACTGGATCATGCGGTAAGAATTTTTGAAGAGATCGAAAACGGCAAGCTCCGCGACATTCAATACGTCGAAGTTCACTCCTGCCCCACGGCGTGCGTCGGCGGATCGCTCACCGCGGAGAACGCGTACATCGCCCGCGGCCGCGTGCTGAAGATGGTGCAGCGCTTCGGCGGAAAGCCATGTCAGGATCGCGAGAAAATCAGAGAATTGTACCGCAAGAATTTCTTCTCGCTGCCAGGAAAAATTCCTCCCATTCCGATTCAGCCGTTGGACAGCAATGTCTCAAAGGCGCTGGGCAAATTGCAGCAGAAGCAGGAGCTGTACGAGAGTCTCCCAAAAATCAACTGCGGCGCGTGCGGCTCGCCAACCTGCGAAACATTTGCGGAAGACGTTGTGAGGAACACGGCAGACACGGACGATTGCATTTTCATCGCCATGAAAAACTTCGAGACGCTATCGGCGAACCTTCTCGAAAAAGTTATGGCGCACAGCAAGCGAGTGCGCGTTATGAATCCTGCGAGTCAACTATGACAGTCCGCGAGATCAAACAACAGCTGGGGCTTTTTTTGTGTTGGGGGGATGAAAAGCTGGAGCACAAAGTCACGGGCGGCTATGTCGGCGATCTGCTGAGCGACGTGATGGCAAACAGCAAAGCCGGAAATGTGTGGATCACAATGCAGACTCACGTGAACATTGTGGCCGTTGCCGTGCTGAAAGAGCTTGCGGCGATCATCATCGTCAACGGGCGTCATCCGGCGGAAGAGACACTCAAGAAAGCCGCCGAAGAGAAAGTCCCGATCTTGAGCAGCACGCTCTCGGCGTTCGATGTTGCAGGGCGACTGTACTTTCTTGGAGTAGGCAAGGCGCGAGCCGATGCTGAGAGAATTCCGGACTGATCTGCACGTGCATACGTGCCTGTCTCCGTGCGGCGATCTCTCGATGTCGCCGCGGAAGATTGTCGCAGAAGTTCTTCGACAAGGAATTAATATCATCGCCGTCACCGACCACAACTCCGCCGCGAATATCGGCGCAGTCACCAAGGCGGCAGAAGGCGCGCCGGTGGTCGTACTTGCCGGCATGGAAATATGCACACGAGAAGAAGCTCATGTGCTCGCGATCTTTGACAATGAGACTCCTGCACTGAAACTGCAATCCGTTGTGTACAATGCTCTCTCCGGCGTCAACAATCCGGATGTGTTCGGGCTTCAGGTGATGGCGAATGAGCTGGATGAAGTTGAGGGATTTGAAGAACGGCTGCTCATCGGCGCAACCGACCTGAGCGTGGAAGACGTTGTTCGCGCAGTTCACAAACTTGGCGGACTCGCCATCGCGGCGCACATCGACCGCGAAAGCTACAGCGTCATCGGACAGCTCGGCTTCATTCCGCGAGCCGTCACCTTCGACGCGCTGGAAGTTTCGGAACTGACGAGCGACAAGGACGCACGCACACGGTTCAGCGACTACATGCGCTACGTCTTCGTGAGAAACTCGGACGCGCATACCATCGATCGCATCGGCGCTCAGACAACGCGGTTTCTCTTAGAGGCGCCAACCGCGAGCGAAATCGGGAAGGCGCTCCGGTGCGAAGACGGAAGAAAGCTCGTGAGCGTCGAAACGAGAATCGACAATCGGCAATCGATTGTCCGATAGTAGTCGGAGGATGTTGTGGGGCTTCCGATCGGTCGCCCCGTCAAACCGATGGTGCATGCCGCGACGCCTAACAGTCAACTTCGGCGCAAGGGCAGTCGCCCTTTGCCCGGCAGAGTAGAAAGATGAGTTTGCGTTACGTCAGTGATTTAGTATTTGAGTGAACATGGAAGATCTGTCGCTACACATACTCGACATCGCCGAAAACTCGATCAATGCCGGCGCAACATTGATCGACATCGTGATTCGCGAACAAAAGACCCAAGACATGCTGACGCTGGAAATTCGGGACAACGGAACAGGAATGGATGACGCAACGGTTGTGAGCACGAGAAATCCATTCTACACAACACGCACAACGAGGAGAATCGGACTGGGGTTGCCGCTCCTCGAAGAAGCAACACGCGCAGCAGACGGCATGCTGGAAATCGTTTCGCGCACGGGTGCAGGGACAGACATTCGGGCAACATTCCGGCTCAGCCATATCGACCGGAAGCCGCTCGGAGACATGGCGGCAACCATCGTCATGCTCGTCGCCGGCAATCCCGACATCAACTTCACGTACCGACATGAGCACGAGAGTGAGACGTTCACGTTCAGCACGAAGGAAATCCGATTGAAGTACCCGGGACTCGACTTCAACTCACCCGAGACGCTTTCGTTCATCAGAGATTACATCAGGGAATACACAGCAAGTTTCTCATAGTCAGCAAGGAGACATTCATGGACATTGACGTTCAGGCAAAAGCCACAGAGGTGCTCGACCGCTGGGGATCGAAGCCGGAGAACATCATCGAGATCATGCACGACATCCAGAACGATCTGAACTATCTGCCGCGGGATATCCTCTTCGAAATCTCGAAGCAGGCGAACATCCCGTTGAGCCGCATCTACAACGTGGCGACGTTCTACAACGCCTTTAGTTTGAAGCCGAAGGGAAAACACCGCGTGTGTGTGTGCATGGGAACGCCCTGTCACGCGCTCGGTGCGCCGCGCATCGTCAGCGCGCTGGAGCGTGAGCTCGGCATCAAGTGCGGCGACGTCACGCCCGACATGCAATTCAGCGTCGAGACGAGCGGCTGCGTCGGCACCTGCGGACTTGCGCCCGTCGTCGTGATCGGCGACGACCTCTACGGACCGCTCACGGTCGATGGCGTCTCGCGACTCGTGAAGAAGTATCAATCGAAGAAGAAGTGAGAGGAGAACCACTATGCCGAAACTCAAGATCGAAGATCTCGACAAGATTGCCGTACAACAGCAACGGAAGATGAACGTCCGCGAAGGCGCGGGCAGAGCGAAGATCACCGTGCACATGGGAACATGCGGCATCGCCGCGGGCGCACGAACCATCATGACTGCATTTCTGCAAGAGATCGAAACGAACAACGTCACCGACGTTATCGTCACCACGTCGGCGTGCGCGGGCTTATGCAGTCGCGAGCCGATGGCGACGGTCGAACTGGTCGGGCAGGCGCCAGTGAAGTACGTCGATCTCACCGATGAAAAAGCGCGGAAGATTTTCAAAGAGCACATTGTAGCGGGCAAGTTCGTCCAGGCCTACGCGCTCTCCATCGGCAGCGAGCGAATCCAGTAACGTTCACCAAGGAACTCAAAACATGAAACCGTTCAGACTTCAGGTCATGGTGTGCGCCGGAACCGGGTGCGTGTCGAACCACTCGACGGAGATCAAGGCGGCACTCGACAAGGAAATCGCGAAGCACAAACTCGAGCATGAAGCCGAAGTAGTGTACACCGGCTGCAACGGCTTCTGCGGCGCCGGACCCATCGTGGTCGTCCAGCCGGACGGCATCTTCTACCAGCTCTTGAAACCTGCCGACGTCGCTCACCTCGTCGAAGAGCATCTGCTCAAAGGACGACCGGTGAAGAAGCTGATGTACACGCCGCCGGCGGAGAAGACGCCGATCCCGAAGATGTCGGATATTCCGTTCTTCGCCGATCAGACGCTTATCGCGTTGCGAAACCGCGGCATGATCGATCCGGAAAAGATCGACGACTACATTGCGCGCGGCGGCTACCGCGCGCTCGCAAAAGTACTCACCGAAATGACGCCCGATCAAGTTCTCAACGAGATCAAAGCCTCGGGGTTGCGCGGGCGCGGCGGCGGCGGGTTTCCCACGGGCATCAAGTGGGAATCGTGCAAAAGGTCGCACGGCGACACGAAGTACGTCATCTGCAATGCCGATGAGGGCGACCCCGGCGCATTCATGGATCGCAGCATCATCGAAGGCGATCCGCACGCGGTTATCGAAGGCATGATCATCGGCGCGTACGCGATCGAAAAAGTGCGGCAAGGATACATTTACGTCCGCATGGAGTACCCGCTCGCGATCAAGCGCTTCCAGATCGCTATCCAACACGCTCGCGAGTACGGACTGCTCGGCGCGAATATCTTCGACACCGGATTCGACTTCGACATCTTTGTGCGACGCGGCGCTGGAGCGTTCGTGTGCGGCGAATCCACAGCGTTGATGGCATCCGTCGAAGGAAAGCCGGGCGAGCCGCGCGCCAAGTACGTTCACACTGTCGAGAAGGGATTGTGGGATTGTCCGACGTGCCTCAATAACGTCGAGACGTGGGCGAACGTCCCGCAGATTGTCTTGAAGGGCGCGAAGTGGTTCTCAAGCATCGGCACCGGCGACGTTTCGACCGACGCGTGGGGCGGCAGCAAAGGCACGAAGGTGTTCTCGGTCGCGGGCAAAGTGAACAACACCGGACTCGTCGAAGTGCCGATGGGTATTACGCTGCGCGACATCGTGTACAAGGTCGCGGGCGGAATTCGCGATGGAAAGAAGTTCAAGGCAGTGCAAACCGGGGGACCGTCGGGCGGTTTCATTCCCGAAAGTCTCATCGACCTGCCCGTCGATTACGAAGAGCTGACGAAGGTCGGCTCGATGATGGGATCAGGCGGCATGGTTGTGTGCGACGAAGAGAATTGCATGGTCGATATGGCGAAGTACTTTCTCGCTTTCACGCAGGCAGAGTCGTGCGGAAAGTGTACGCCGTGTCGTGAGGGAACGAAGCGCATGCTCGACATCCTCGATCGCATCACCGTCGGTGAAGGGAAAGAAGAAGATCTTCTCGTGCTGGAAGATTTGTCGAACGCGATCATCGAGTCGTCGCTCTGCGCGCTCGGAGGCTCGGCGCCAAACCCGGTGCTCACGACGCTGAAGTATTTCCGCGAAGAGTACGAAGCGCACGTGAAAGACAAGAAGTGCCCGGCGCACGTTTGTCGCAAGCTGCTCACGTTCACCATCGACGAAAAGATCTGTCTGGAAATCGGTCACGGCTGCGACGTGTGCAAGAAGCATTGCACCGACGGCGCCATCATCGGCGAAAAGAAAAATGTGCACTACATCGACCCGATGAAGTGCGGCAAGTGCGGCGCCTGCTATGACGTCTGCAACTTCAAAGCTATCCACGTTGAGTAACTGGAGCGAATCATGGTCACGATCAAAATCGACAACCACGAAGTTCAGGTTCCCGAAGACACTCCGATTCTGAAAGCCGCGGAGAAAGCCGGCGTCTGGATACCGACGCTCTGCTACTCCGACCTGGTTGAGCCGTACGGCGTCTGCCGACTCTGCATTGTGGAGGTGGTGCGCGGAAAGCGAAGCCGCGTCGTCACCTCTTGCAACTATCCGGTGCGTGAAGGCATTTCCGTCCTCACCAACTCGCCGAAAATTCAGTGGCTGCGCAAATCCATCATGGAGTTGATGCTCTCGCGCTGGCCCAACGTGAAGGTGGTGAAAGATCTGGCAAAGCAGCTCGGCGTCGAGAAGCCGTCGTTCATCAGCCTGGAGCGAGACGAGGCGGAAGACGCGTGCGTCCTGTGCGGCAAGTGCGTGCAAGTCTGCAAGGACCTCGTGAAGGCTGAGGCGCTTGGCTTCGCACACCGCGGCATCAAGCGTGAAGTTGTTCTGCCGTTCGGCGTCAACTCCGAGCGATGCGTTGTATGCGGCGCGTGCGTTAAGGAATGCCCGACCGGCCACGTGAAGATGGTCATCGAGGACTATCGGGGCAAGAAGCCGGAGTTCACGCTCGGACCCAAGACTGCAATCTACGTCCCATCGTTGCAAGCAGTGCCTCGAGTTCCAGTCATCGACACCGAGTCATGCATCCATTTCGAAACCGGCGGATGCGAGACCTGCGCCAAAGTGTGCGAACCGAACGCCATCAACTATGACATGAAAGATGAAGTGCAGGAGATCGAAGTCGGACAGATTCTCGTCGCAACGGGATACGACGTCTTCGATGCAACACACATGGCGCAATACGGCTACGGCAGGCTCGACAACGTGTACAGCTCACTCGAGTTCGAGATGCTGCTCAACTCTACCGGCCCGACGGGAGGCAAGGTTCAGATGAAGAACGGCAAAGAACCCCGCTCGGTCGGCATCATTCATTGCATCGGTTCTCGCGACGCCAACCATCATCCGTACTGCTCGCGTGTCTGCTGCATGTATGCACTCAAGTTCGCGCACCTCGTGCACGACCGGACGAAGGCAGCCATCTATCAATTCTACATCGACATGCGCGCCTTCGGAAAGGGATACGAAGAGTTCTACTCGCGTCTGCTGGATGAAGGCATAACGATGATCCGGGGAAAAGCGGCAGAGGTTGCCGAAGGATACTGGACGGACAACAACGAACGAACGCTGCTCATCCGTTGCGAAGACACGTTGATCGGAAAGTTCCGCGAGATTCCTGTTGACATGCTCGTGCTCTGCAACGCCATCGAGGCGCGGCATGACTCCGACCAGGTGCGAAAGCTCTTCTCGATCAGCAAGAGTCCGGACGGATTCTTCCTCGAGCGTCATCCGAAGCTCGATCCGACATCAACAACAACTGACGGCGTCTATATCGCCGGCTGCGCGCAGGGACCAAAGGATATCCCGGACACGGTTGCGCAAGCAGGTTCTGCGGCGGCTCGTATTCTCTCCCTCATCTCCAAAGGCGAGGTGGAAATCGATCCGGTGCGTGCGATGGTGCAGGAGGAATTCTGCAGCGGCTGTCGCATCTGCAACAATCTGTGTCCGTACGGAGCGATCGAATATCTCGAAGAGAAGAAAATCTCACACGTCAACGAAGCACTCTGCAAAGGATGCGGCACTTGTGTTGCGGCCTGTCCATCATCGGCAATGACGGGATACGGCTTCACCGATGCGCAAATTCTTGCCGAGCTTGACGGAATACTCATTTAGAAGACCTCACCCTAAGGCGGGGCGAAGTCCATAGAGCATGAACATGGAAAGGTCAATTGACAATGGCATTTGAACCGAAGATCGTTGGATTCTTATGTAATTGGTGCTCGTACACGGGCGCTGATCTGGCCGGCGTTTCGCGCATCAAGTCGGCGCCGAACATGCGCATCATTCGCACGATGTGCAGCGGTCGCGTCGATCCGGCATTCATCCTCAAAGCATTTCAGCTTGGCGCCGATGGCGTCGTGGTCATGGGATGTCATTTGGGTGATTGTCATTATCAGGAAGGCAACTACAAAACAATTCGGCGCATTCCCTTCCTCAAAAAACTCATCGAGCAATTCGGTATCGATCCGCGCCGCCTGCGACTCGAATGGGTCTCGGCCTCGGAAGGAGATCGCTTCGCCGAAGTTGTGAATGAGTTCACGCAAGAGATGCGCACGCTCGGCCCGCTCAAACTTCCCGTTCACGAGCTGATGGGCAAGAACGGCGAGCGCGCCAAACACGCTGTGCATGAATGATCGTATCGCAAGGAGAACACTCATGGCAAAACCGAGATTAGCACTCTATTGGGCGGCAAGCTGCGGCGGTTGTGAGATCGCTGTGCTCGACGTGCAAGAGAAAATCCTCGACATCGCAAACGCATTCGATATTGTGTTCTGGCCCGTCGCAATGGATTTCAAATACGACGACGTCAGACGCATGGATGATAAGAGCATCGACATCTGCTTGTTCAACGGCGCTATCCGCAACTCCGAAAACAACGAGATCGCCGAGCTGCTTCGCAAGAAGAGCAAGGTCCTCGTTGCGTTCGGTTCGTGTTCGATGGAAGGCGGCATTCCGGGACTCGCAAATCTGACGACGAAGGACGACATCCTGAAATTCGTGTACAAAGACTCGCCGTCGACCGTCAGTACGAATGGCGGAACGTACCCGCAAACGCACACGAAGATGCCCGAAGGCGAGATCGAGATTCCGGAGATGTGGGACACCGTGAAGTCGCTCGATCAGGTTGTCGATGTTGAGTATTACATTCCGGGATGTCCTCCGCAGCCGGAGCAAATCTGGAATGTGGTTTCGTACATCCTGAGCGGACAGCCGCTTCCACCGAGCGGCGCAATACTCGGCGCAGGCGAAAAGTCGTGTTGCGACGAATGCACTCGCACGAAGTCGGAGAAGAAGCTGAAACAGTTCTACCGTCCGTTCGAAATTCAGGCGAAGCCGGATGAGTGTCTTCTCGAACAGGGCATCGTCTGCATGGGGCCTGCCACGCGCGACGGATGCGGCGCTCTCTGTCCGAAGGCGGGCATGCCCTGCCGCGGCTGTTACGGACCGCCGCCGAACGTCAGCGATCAAGGCGCGAAGATGATCAGCGCGCTCAGCTCGGTGATCGATGCGCACGAAGCGGATGAGATCGACCGCATCCTCAACCAGATCGCCGACCCGATCGGAACGTTCTATAGATTTTCACTCGCTCATTCTCTCTTGCGAAGGGTAGATAAACATGAAACACATTAAGATTGATCCGATCACCCGACTGGAAGGCCATGGCAAGATCGACATCTTCCTGAACGACGCGGGTGAAGTTGCAAACACCTACTTCCAGATTCCGGAGCTGCGCGGGTTCGAGCAGTTCTGCGTCGGCAGGCCGGTTGAAGAAATGCCGCGCATTACCACGCGCATTTGCGGTGTGTGTCCCGAAGCGCATCACATGGCGTCGGTGAAAGCGTGCGACGCCGTCTTCCATGTCGAGGTCCCTCCCACCGGCAAGAAGCTCAGACAACTGCTCTACAACACTTTCTACGCCGGCGATCATACGCTGCACTTCTACGCATTGGGGGGGCCGGACTTTGTCGTTGGACCGGATGCGCCCGCCGCCGAGCGGAATATTCTGGGCGTCGTGAAAAAGGTCGGACTCGAAGTCGGAGGCAAAGTCATCGAGATGCGGAAGCGGACGCAGGAAGTGATCAAGATGATCGGCGGTAAGCAGACGCACCAGGTGACCTCGCTGCCCGGAGGAATCAGCAAAGGAATTACCGAGGAGGAACGGAAGCAGATCGAACAGCATTGCATCTGGTTTGTTGAGTTTGGAAAGTTCACGCAGCAGGTGTTCAACGACATCGTGCTGAAGAACAAGGCGTACGTCGATCTCATCCTCTCCGACAGCTACAATCTGAAGATCTATTCGATGGGACTCGTTGATGAGAAGAACCGCGTCAACTTCTATGACGGAAAAGTCCGCGTCAAAGATCCTGACGGGAATGAGTTGGTAAAATACTCGCCCAACGAGTACCTCGAGAATGTCGCCGAGCATGTCGAGCCTTGGACGTACCTCAAGTTCCCCTTCTTGAAGAAAGTGGGATGGAAAGGATTTGTGGAAGGAAAGCAAAGCGGCATCTATCATGCGACGCCGCTTTCACGACTCAACGCAGCAGACGGCATGCCGACTCCGCTGGCGCAGGCAGAGTATGAGAAGATGTATTCAACCCTCGGCGGGAAGCCCGTTCACGCGATGCTCGCGACACATTGGGCGCGTATCATCGAGCTGCTGAGCGCGGCTGAGATGGCGCTCGATCTCGCGCGCGATCCCGAAATCACCGGCACGCATTTCCGCAACATCCCGACCGCGACGCCGACAGAAGGCGTGGGCATTGTCGAGGCGCCACGCGGAACCTTGACGCATCACTACACGACGGATGAGAAGGGCATACTCACAAAAGTCAATCTGATCGTCGGCACCACGAACAACTACGCGCCGATCTCGATGTCTATCGGCAAGGCGGCTCGCGGCCTGATCAAGCGAGGGACAGAAGTGTCGGACGGCGTTCTTAATATGATCGAGATGGCGTTCCGGTCGTACGATCCGTGCTTCGGCTGCGCAACACATGCGTTCACAGGAAGGCACGCGCTGGAAGTGAGAATCTTCGATTCTTCTGGTGAGTTGGTGCAAAAGGTGACGAGATCGTAGCATCGTCATTCTGAACGAAGTCCTGATTGCTTCTCAAATCAGGACGAAGTGAAGAATCCAGAATAGCGCTTTTCAGTTCAAACAGATTCTGGATTCTTCAACTCTGTCCCGAAGGGACCCCATTGTGCTGTGAAGGCAGGCCTTCGGCAATCCCAAGTCATATCAGTTGCAACCCTTTCTGCATTAACCGGTCAGGGGCGACCGCCTTTGCACCGACGTAGAACGTCCCGCTTCGCGCCATAGACTGCAGTCTTGACGACGCACACCCGCACTTGGCCCAGAAGAGCAATTCTTGATAGTGAATGGTTACTCGTGAGTGCTTATTACGATGCTTGAAGCAAGAAGCGGGTGCGTCATCACGACGTACCCGCTTCTGTTTTTGACGAGAATGAGAATTGTTATGCAGCCAGCGCCTCGACCGAGACTTTGGCAAGCTCATCGGGAGTGAAGGGCTTGGGGATGAAGTTGACCGCGCCAAGCCGCGTTGCTTCAATGGCATTTTCGATGGACGCGTAGCCGCTTACCATCACGACCGGCAAATCGGGATACAACTCTCTGATCGATCGCAACACTTCAATGCCTGATCGCTTCGGCATTTTGAGGTCGAGAATGACCATGTCGTACTTGTTGAGTTTCATCTTTCTCATCGCAACATCGACATCAAACGCCTCTTCGACTGCGCAGCTTTGCTTCGAGAGAATCTTTCGCACGCTGTGACACACAATCGGCTCATCGTCGATCACAAGAACGGTGTGCTTCGCCAACATGTTGCGGGCATACAACGCGGCACGCGGAATGTCTGATCGATTAAGGCACGCAATGTACTCCGGCCCTGTCACCTTCTCGACTTCGCCGATTACGAAAGGCATGTCCACGTCAATCCATTCTGTTGAGTGTCGCGTGACGCGTGTGGCGGACTTTGCGGCTCGCGCTTTCTCCTTCTTTTCAATCGGGCATTCACCAGCGCATTCTTTGCCGTCCTTCACCACTTTGCGGCAATCACGCTTGCCCGTGTGGCAATATGCCTTGTCGGCAATTTTTTTCGCAATCGGCACATCGCTGTGCGTGAGCGCCTCGACGTAATCGTCCGAAGTGGCATGTCGGAGTTCGTTGGCGTTGAACGGCATGTCAACATCGATGATGTCATCGGTGCTCTCGTCCGTCGCGACCTTTGCTTTCGGTTCGCTGGTCTGCTTGTGCTTTCGCGCGGCAATTGCCTTTTCGGTCGCGACCGTCAGCTCGTCGGGCGTGAACGGCTTTGCCAAGTAACCGGTGGCGCCAAGCTTCGTGGCCTTCACTGCCGAATCAATCGAGGCGTATCCCGTGATCATCATGACATCAAGCTCGGGATAGTCGTCGCGAATAATCTGCAGCAGTTCCATGCCGCTCGTCTTCGGCATCATCAAGTCCGTGATCACGAGATCGAACGATGTTTCGTTGATCTTCCGAATTGCCTCTTCGACATTCATCGCGTCAACGACCGTGTAGCCTTTGCGCGAGAGAATTTTTTTTACGCTGCGACACACATGCTCTTCATCGTCCACGACAAGTATTTTTTCGGTAATCATGATAGGCTCTCTGTTGGTTGTGAGTGAGTGATTGCTGTTTGATGGAGAAGGTTGCAACCTGCGTGCCACCGGGACGAACGACGTCGTCCCCTCCGACAGCGAGTTACACTTCAACGACTTACAGGGATTTCGGTCGGGAAAATGTATCCGGCTCGCCTTGGGTCGCAATCTTAGAATTCAGTGCAAATCGAGCGGATTTGGCTGAGGGGTGCACAGAAAAGCTATACGAGTGCCTGATGGGTTATGCAGTGTGAGGCGGGCGGATAATGTTATACTTCTTCATCAGCGCCTGAAAGTTTGAACGTTGCATGTTCACATCCCGCGCAGCACGCGAGACATTCCAGTCGTTTCGCCTTAGCGCGTCTTCGACAAACAGTTTCTCGACTTCCTGAATCGACGATTCGCGGATTTGCTTCTTCAGAACTTTCAGCTCGTCGTTGCTTCGGGGAAGAATCGACGTCATCGCGGCGTCAGCGCGGAACATCGCCGCCGAGACATGCACCGGATCGATCCTGTCGCCTTCGACGAGAATAGCAAGCCGCTCGATAACATGCTCAAGTTCTCGCACATTGCCGGGCCAATGGTAGCGCGTGAGCGTCTCCAGCGTTTCAGGATTGATCTTTGGCAAGTCACGTCCGACACTGGAACAGTACTTGCACAGGAAATGCATTGCGAGATCGGGGATATCCTCAATGCGCTCGCGCAGCGGCGGGAGCCTGAGTGGAAACACGTTGAGTCGATAATACAAGTCTTCTCTGAACTTTCCTGCGCCGACAAGCTCTTTGAGATTTTTGTTTGTGGCAAAGATCAACCTGACATCCACCTTCTTCACAACTGTACTGCCGACCGGCAGGAATTCTTTCTCCTGAAGCACGCGCAAGAGTCGCGCTTGCGTTTCCGGAGCGAGATTTCCGATCTCATCGAGGAAGATGCTTCCTTTGTCCGCCGCATCGAACAAGCCAAGCTTGTCAGCGTTGGCGCCCGTGAACGAACCTCTGACGTGCCCGAACAATTCACTCTCAAGCAGTGTGCTTGAGAGTGTGGAGATATCAATGGCGAAAAAGCGCTCACGCTTCCGTTTGCTTTGGTGGTGAATGGCTTTCGCCGTGAGATCTTTCCCGGTTCCGCTTTCGCCGATGATGAGCACCGTACAATCGGTGGCGGCAACTTTGCGGATCAACGAGTACACTTCCTGCATCCGTCCGCTTCGCCCGATCAATCCCTCGAAGCAAGATGTATCCGCATCTTCGCCTCCCTCCGTCGCGATTATTGCAAGTCGCCGCTTCTCAAGCGCTCTGCTCAAGACCGCCATCAGCTCGCTCGCAGTAAATGGTTTTGGCAGAAAGTCGAATGCACCCGATCGCATGGTCTCGACAGCTGAGGCAATCGTAGCGTATCCGGTAATCACCACGACGACCGTCTCGGGATACCTCTGTTTCACTGTCTGCACAACTTCAAGCCCGCCGACATCGACCATCTTCAGATCGGTAAACACCACGTCGAACGTCTCCCGCTCAAGAATGTCGAGCGCCTGTTTGCCGGAATTCGCGTACGCAACATCGTGGCCGCCCCTGCGAAACACTTTTTCGCAGCTCTTGCAGATAACCAGTTCGTCATCGACAATGAGAATTCTCGCCATGCTATTCTCCTCCCGCCTCCGTGCTGCCTGCCGGCAGTTGAACGGTAAACATTGACCCTTTCCCGACACAACTTTCCACACTTATCGTCCCGCCGTGCTGCTCAACGATTCCGTAGCTGATGGAAAGTCCCAGGCCCGTGCCATGCTCTTTTGTTGTGTAGAAGGGATCGAAAATTCTTTCGCGTCGCTCCTCGGGAATGCCCGGTCCCGAATCGGCAAACGTCACGACGATGGACTGATCCCGCGTCGAATGCGTTGACGTGATCGTCAGCGTTCCGCCGCTTGTCATGGCTTCTGCTGCGTTGAGAATGATGTTGATGAACACCTGCTGTATTTGATCGGTGTCGGCAAAAATATCCGGCAGGTTCGGATCGAGATGCTTGTAGATTTCCACATTCCGAAACGAAGCCTGATTACGAACGAGCAGAACAATGTTCTCGACCAGCGTATTCACGTTGGTCAGCTTCTTCTGCGGTTTCGTCTGCCTCGCAAAATCCAGCAATCGTTTCACGATCTCACGGCAACGAATCGTCTCCTTCACGATGATGTCAACATCATCGCGCCGGGAATCGTCTGCCACCATATCTTCGAGCAACAGACTGCTGTTTGTCAAAATGCCCGTGAGCGGATTATTGATTTCATGTGCGACGCCCGCAGCGAGTTTCCCGAGCGACGCCAGCTTTTCTGATCGGAACAACTGCGAATGAATCTTCTGCAGCTCATCGCTCCGTTCTTGCACACGTTTCTCGAGTGTCGCTCCCCAATCCTCAAGCTCTTGTTTCTCGATCTCCAGTTTCTTCGCCATTTGGTTGATGGATTTGGCGAGATGTTCGATCTCATCGGGCGCCTGAAGCGTGACCTCATGCCCGTAGTCTCCTTCAGCGATTTGCCGCGCGACGCCTTCGAGCACTTTCAACGGCCTCGATATCCGTCTCGCCTGAAACACCGCCACGATCACCGTCAGGACAATTCCGCCAAACGCAACGCCGCCGAACACTGCGAAGGTGTTCCACATGATGTCGTTGAAAGGCTGCTTGAGAATACCGACATACAACATCCCAATGATGCGGCCATCGATTCCGCGGATAGGCTCGTACGCGGCGATGTAGGATGCATTTACAACAAACGCGTCGCCGAGCCAGCGTGTGCCCCGGCTGAGCACAGCATCGTACACTTCTTCCGAGACGAGTGTCGAGATTGCTCGTGAGCCGTCTTCGTTTTTGACGTTGGTGGAGATGCGAAGGTCGTCCTGGAAAATTGTCGCGGTCCCCGTGCCCCTGCCCTTATAGACCTCGCCTTCATGAACGATCTGGTTGATCTTGTCAACGATCTCGAAATTCCGATTCAGAAGAACACCGCCGAGCAGCACGCCGCAGAATTCACTCTGCTCGTCAAAGAGCGGTATCGCGGCCCTGAGCATCATTCCCGCGTGTTCCGTCTTGTCGATGCGTTGTTTCGATTTGGGTGTCGGTGTAATCTCCATGAATGCTTGCGCCGCCAACTCAGTCGATTCCTTCACGAGGAACTCGCCGCTGACGATATCTGTCCCCATCACTGGTCGCCGCGCCTTACGGACATGCTGAACGAATGGGTCGTCCGACAAGCTATCGTCAAACGCAGCGGCGTTCCGGCCGCGACTGACCACTACGCCCCGCTCATCAACGAGCGTGAGCACATCGAGGTTTTCGCGCAGCAGCACTTTGGAAAGTTCTTTTTGCAGGAATGCCCGGTCGCGCCTAATCAGCGCGTCGATGATGAGACTTCTTGCAGCCGTAAGCCGGGTGATGTTCTCGATCTGATTGATCTTGTTCCGATAGATCTCACGAGCGGTATTCAAATCGGAAAGCGTCTTCATCTCCGCCCGCGTAATGACTTGATCGTAGATCAACTTCATCCCCACAAGTGTCGCGATCGCAGCCGGCACAAACGTCGCTATCGCGAAGTAGATGACGAGTTGGGATTGGATGCTGCTGATCAAAGACTTTTTCATGCGCGTAGCGCGGGCTCGTTCGCCATTGTTGTGAATGAATGAGAATTCACCACGATCGCTCGTCCATCAGACGAGATCCGTGTTCAGAGATGTGACGAGAGAATGGATTGGTGAAAAGAACGGGGATGCCGATTGGCGTATCTACCTTGGGAAATCTGCCAGCGCTGTCCAAAGGTCTGGTTCGATCGGCACACAAATAGAATACTGATAAGCTCCGTGACAATCAAGCGCGCCGGACATCATTTGATGTTGAAGTACCTCGCCTCGGGATGATGCACGATAATTGCGTTGGTGCTTTGCTCAGGCTCAAGCGAGAATTCTTCGGTAAGATGAACTCCGATGCGCTCGCCATCGAGTAGCTCGAACAGCTTTGTTTGATCTTCGAGATTCGGACACGCGGGATAGCCGAAACTGTAACGCGAACCCTGATATCCTTGCGAGAAGAGGCGCTTGAGCTCCTTTGCATCTTTGCCGGCGATGCCGAGTTCTTCGCGTATTCTCTTGTGCCACAACTCTGCAAGCGCTTCAGCAGACTCGACACTCAATCCGTGGAAGTAGAGATAGTCTTTGTAATTATTCGCGGCGAAGAGCTTTGCAGAATGCTCGGATGCGACTTTTCCCATCGTCACGAGATGGAAGGCAACGACATCCATCTTGCCCGAATCAACGGACGCAAAATAATCCGACAGACAGAGATGCCGGTCGTCCGTCTGCCGCGGAAACGTGAACCGGAGCCGCTCGCTCTTCATGTCATCATGATAGATGATCAGATCGTTGCCCGCAGACTGACAAGGGAAGTAGCCATAGACAACCTTCGGCTGCAACAACTTTTCACTCTTCACTTTGATCTTGAGTTGCTCTAGGTCGGGATACACTTTCTCTTCAAGCATCTTTCGATACTCATCTTCCTTCAGCTTTCCCTTCCTTACCTGCCACTGACCGCGAATGAGAGCCACTTCGTTCACGTACTGAAACACGAGATCAAGCGGAACTTCGTCGATGATCTTCGATCCCAAAAATGGGGCTTTCGGAATCGCAACATTCTGAGAAACATTCGACCGCTCATCTCCTACTCTCCCACTTTCCCGCTCTCCCTTTCCTTCTCTCTTGTACCGCTCATCCTCACGCACCGCCGCTGCAATCTTCGCCTCCGTCCCCGTAAGCTTGTCATCTTCATCATCGTGATCAAACGCGCTGCCTGTCGGGTATTCAAGCTTCCCTGTCACCACACGTTCTATGAAATGCAATCCATCGAACGCATCATTTGCGTAAAAGACTTTTCCCTTGTAGATCGTTCGCATGTCCTGTTCGACGTACCGCCGAGTCAGTGCGGCGCCACCGAGCACAACAGGAATGGTGATGCCCTGCTCATTCATGACTTCAAGATTCTCTTTCATGATGAGCGTTGACTTAACAAGCAGACCGCTCATGCCGATGGCGTGCGCGTTGTTTTCCTTCGCCGCCTGAAGCATCGTTTCAACGGCGCACTTGATTCCGAGGTTAACAACTTTGTAGCCGTTGTTGGTGAGGATGATGTCGACCAGATTCTTGCCGATGTCGTGTACATCTCCCTTCACCGTTGCAATGATGAACACGCCCTTTGTTGTCGCGTCGGCCTTGTCCATGAACTTCTCAAGGTAGGCCACCGCGGTCTTCATGGTTTCGGCGGACTGGAGAACAAACGGCAACTGCATCTGTCCACTGCCGAACAGCTCGCCGACCACCTTCATCCCATCCAACAGAATAGTGTTGATGATATCGAGCGGCTGATATTTCTTCATGGCCTCGTCGAGATCGGCCTGCATTTCCACTCTATCGCCATCGATAATGCGATTCTTCAGTCGTTCTTCCACCGTTCCGGCGCGAGCGGCTTTCTCTTTTTTCTCTCCCTTTTTGTCGGCATAGTACGCCATCAATTCGGTGAGCGGATCGTAAGTGACTTTGAAGGTTTTGTTGTTCATATTTTTTCCAAACCCTGAGCGCTTTCCGCGAAAGGGTATATTGCTTTCGGCCGCTTTCAGCCCTGAGCGTTTTCCGCGAAGGGTATTCAAGCGGTTAATTTAGGTTACGATGAATGACTTACTCTTCAGCTCTTGAGACGTAGAACCTCAAACTTGGGTGATCTCGAGCCGCAACGTTCTCAAACCCTGTAGAATGTAAGACCCTTCGCATAAGGCGCTCAGGGTTAATGGCACAAAGCGCTCAGGTTAAGGGATCACGCCGCGACTTCCTCATACCTCCGCTCATCAAAAATCAATTGACGAGCAAGCTCTCTTCCCTTTTCATCAATCTTATACAACGGCATAATCTTCGACGCGTGTACAATCGCCATATCCAGCCCGGCTTCAATTGCATAGTGGAGGAACACGGAGTTCAGCACGTGCCGCATGTGCGCCGAAAGTCCGAACGAAATATTGCTAACACCGAGAATTGTTTTGACGGCCGGGAGTTCCTTCTTGATGAGACGAATCGCTTCAATGGTCTCCATCCCGGCGCGACGGAATTCCTCGTCACCGGAACCGAGCGTGAACGTGAGCGTGTCGAAAATGAGATCGTGCGGCCTCATCTTGTACTTGTTCACGCAGAGATCGAAAATGCGTTTGGCAATGGCGAGCTTTTTCTCCGCGGTCTTGGCCATTCCTTGCTCATCAATCGTCAGTGCGATGACCGCTGCGCCGTACTTCTTGCACAGCGGCACGACATCGTCAATGCGTTTTTCCCCATCCTCAAGGTTGATGGAGTTGATGATCGCCTTGCCGCCAATAAGTTGCAACGACTCTTCAATCACGTTCGCTTCGGTTGAATCGATCACGATCGGAAGCTGCACCTGTGTGTTGAAGCGATAGATAATCTCCCGCATGTCCTGCACTTCATTTCTGCCAACGTATGCTGCGCACACATCCGCCATGTGAGCGCCGTCCTTCACTGCGTCGCGTCCCATTGCCACGATGCCTTCCCAGTCCTCTTTGGCAAGCAAGTCCTTGAACAACTTGCTGCCGTTTGCATTTGTCCGCTCACCAATCAGCACGGGAGGTGGATTGATGGACAGCGACGCAGTTTGGTACAGACTTGATGCACTGGGAACAAAATCGATCTCACGATGCTTCGGCGCAAGTCCGC
Organism: Ignavibacteriota bacterium; assembly: GCA_016218065.1. Classification (GTDB taxonomy): domain Bacteria; phylum Bacteroidota; class Ignavibacteria; order UBA10030; family UBA6906; genus CAADGV01. The sequence goes on from JACRFA010000254.1 coordinate 29,600, forward strand.
CCACCGCGTTTGCGAGTTGACGGATGTGTTCCTTCGTTGTGCCGCAACATCCGCCAACCACACTCACGCCGAGGTCCTTCACGAAGTGAGTCATGTACTGCGCCAACTCTGCGGGCGTGAGCTTGTAGTGCGCATGCCCGCCCACATTCTCCGGAATGCCCGCGTTGGGCATGACGAACACAGGCTTGGGACTGCTTGAGCAGAGTACGCGCACATGTTCACTCATCTCTGCCGGACCGGTTGCACAGTTCATTCCTATCACATCAACATCATACGGCTCAAGCGACGTGAGCGCTGCCGAAATCTCCGTACCGAGGAGAAGCGTGCCCATTGCTTCGACAGTGACTGAGGTGATGATCGGAACGCGGCGTCGCGCTTCCTCAAAGCACTCGACGATTCCGTACAGCGCGGCTTTCGTCTGAAGAATATCCTGACAAGTCTCGACGCACAGAACGTCTGCACCGCCTTCGACCAATCCTCGCGCCTGTTCCTGGTACGACTTTGCCATGTCTTTGAATTTGATGTGGCCCAACGACGGAAGTTTTGTCGTGGGTCCCATCGAGCCGGCAACGAAGCGCGGTTTGTCTGGCGTCGAAAAATCGTTCGCAACGCGTTTCGCAATCTGCGCTGCCTTGAAGCTCAACTCGTACGCGCGGTCTGCCAGGTTGTATTCCGCAAGCACAATCGACATCGAACCGAAGCTGTCGGTCTCAATGACGTCAGCGCCGGCTTCGAGATAATCCTTGTGCACCAGCTCAACCGCCGACGGCTTTGAGATAACGAGATACTCATTGCATCCGTTCAAATACTCGCCGCCGAAATCATCAGCCGTAAGATTCTGACCCTGCAGGTGTGTGCCCGTTGCACCGTCGAAGACGATGATCTTTTCTTTGAGGACTTCGAGAAACGACTTCATGAAACCCCTTGGTTGTTTCTGATGGCAAGACTCGATAACAAACAACGGCGAGCGCGATGAAGCCCGCCGTTGCACTCCCGTGTTCATACGGTTCAGTTGCTGGAGATAACTTCCGGTATCACGCTCGACACGAAGCTGAACGAATAGAGCGAGAAGCCGGGACTCGTCGTTTGGAGCTTGACGATATGCTCACCGTACTGCTGATTCTTCACCAGACTGTACAGCCGCGGCTCTGAGACCACAAAGTAACTTCGGCCCGCTGCATCAACACGAATGTCGTCGCCTCGATTCTCTTCAGTCAGGAATTGTTCATCTTGCAGCACAGCAACCTCGATCGATTGCTCGCCTTCCGGATTGATAACGGCGTTTACTTCGCGAGCGTGATAGCTCAGCACAATCTCGCCGCTCTCGCCTTCCTGATGCTGAAGACTGTTGCGACCATTTAGCCAACTGCCAACCGCGTAAATTCTGTCGTCGACGTACAACGCCGGATCATTGTAATCAACAATCGACTCGGGACTGAAGCCTTCGACGTTGCCGATGCTGCCTTTGAGATAGCCCGCAAACAACTCGGGCGACGAACGGAAGCACACCGCGCCCGCTCTGTCTTCTTCATGTATCGGCTCCATCAACAGCGGCAGATCTTCCGCGACCCCAGATTCATAGAGCAACGTTTGCAGCACGCGTTCAGTCGTCGCGTAATTTCCCTCGCCGCTCGTCTGAAATCGAATGTAGCCATGCCGGTCAATGATGTACACCGAGGGCCAGGCGCGCTGACCGTAGTTCGCCGCGATCAGTCCGCCATTATCCATCACTACCGGAAACGTGATGCCGAGTTGTTCGATCGCTCGCTGGATGGTTTCGGGATTCTTGCCAAACGGAAACTTCGGCGTGTGCACGCCAATCACGACCAAGTCATGTTGCTCGTATCTGCGATGCCACTCCTTGACATACGGAAGAGCACGCATGCAATTCACACACGTGAAATCCCAGAACTCCACAAGGATGACACGTCCGCGCAGTGCCGAGACAATCACAGGTTCAGAATTGAACCAGAAGTCCCCGAACACTTCATGGGCACGCACAGTCCGTGGCTGAATCTCGACTATTGTCATCGTAATACTTTCCTGACACGTCCAACTTTCTTCACGAGCAATATAGAGATTGAAGGAGGGAATTGCAAACAACGTCCTTCAACCTGAGCCGTTCTTCGGCGGAGGGTCTTCTTGCTGAAGGAATGAGCTGAGGTTTTGGGTTCAGATTCGGGTTCAAATGTGCAACACAGGCCGAAGCTCAGCGGTTGGCTTGTCGCCCTTGTAGTAAATGCGTTCGAGGAACAATCCTGATGGCGGCGCGGTCAACCGCGCGGGTTCGGGAGATTGCTGTGACAGGAACCGTCTCACGTCGTCAAGACTCAGCTTGCCCCGTCCCACTTCCGCAGTGACACCGACAACGCGACGGACAAGCTTCCAGACAAAATGCGAGCCCACCAGCCGGATCAGAATCAACGCCCCGGATTCTCTGATCTCAACGCGATCAATCAGCACTTTGGTGGATTTCGCTTCCGGATCGTCGTCGGTGAATGATCGCATATCGTTCATCCCGACGAATAGGTTCAGGGTTGCTTCCATCTTCCTGACATCAAGCTTGTCCTTTATCCACCACACATATCTCTTGCCGAGGGCGGTTCTGCGTCGTGAGATCTGGTAGAGATAACTTCTTGCGGTTGCATCGTGGCGCGCATGAAAATTTGCATGCGTCTTTTCGACTTCAATCAGATTGACATCGGCGGGCAGCTCATCATTCACTTTCATCCGGATGATTTCCGGGCCAAGCATCGTCTTGAGGTCAAGATGCGCGATTTGCTCGAGCGCATGAACGCCCGCGTCCGTTCGTCCTGCACCGTACAATTCGAAGTCGTCAGTCTTGAACACTTTCCTCATGGCCCCGATCAACTCGCCCTGCACGGTCCGCGCATTCTTCTGTACTTGCCAACCACTGTAGCGTGTGCCTTCGTACTCGATGTAGAGCTTGAAGCGTCTCGACTCTGAACCGCTTTCTGGCGAAGGGCTTTTCCTGTTAGAAGAATGGTTTGAGGTTTGTTGTTTGCGATGTGGGTTCAAGACATTTGGATTCTGGTTTTGGGATTTCTGGATTCTGGACCTCTGACCACTGACTACTGACCCCTGACCACTGACTTCCAACTCCTCCACGCATCCTCAATGATCTTCTTATGATCGAAGGCCAGCGGCAGCTCGCGCCAGTCCTTCACCAACTCAACATGCGATGCATCGTCGCCCGCCTTCAACGTTGACACGTCTGCCTCAGCGAGAAACGCGACAGCTACCGTGTGCCTGATTGTGTCGCGCGACGGATCGGAGTACACGCCGAGCATTCGAATGTTGCGCACGACCAGTCCGGTCTCTTCCAGCGTTTCGCGGGCACACGCTTGCTCGACACTTTCGTTTAGCTCAACAAAGCCGCCGGGCAGTGCGTAATGATCTTTGAATGGCTCATGGCCGCGCTTGATCAGCACAACCGCATCGCTATCGAAAATGACGCAATCAACCGTTACGGGACGGGTGGGAAATCGGAGGGTCATCGCACGATCAGGCTCAATCACGCAGCCTTATCGTGTTGTACTTCAAGAGCAGCTGCGACTTCGCGCGCTGTTTCCTTTGGTGAGGTTCGAACAAGATACCGTACCATGCGCAGAGGCAGGGGGAGTTTCCCGGGTTCGAGACCTTTTGAGACAATTGGAATCACGACTTTGTTCATGCCTAGCGCAGCACCTAGTTCAAAGAAGAGATTCGGACGCTCAACATTCTCTTCGTTCAAGACCAAGACAACAACTGAACTCTGGCGCAGACCTTTTTCAATTGCCGCAGACAATGAGGCGCCCGGCTTAACACTAAACTGGTCAAACCACACCTCAACGCCTTCCTTTGTTAGGTTCTCCGCAAAACTCCGAGCCCATTGTTCGTCAGGATGCGAATACGATATGAATACCTTTTGCGATGTCATCGTTTGCCTCGGATTCTTCTTCGTTGCTTCACTCTTCTTCTCACCTGTTGAAAGTACGTATCAATGGAGTTTATGTCAATCAGATTTCTTTTTTTCAGAAATACCGGCACACCATCTCGCTTTTGCAATTCTGTCGGCGTCATCCCATGCAGGACGCCGACAATTGGTATTCTCCTGCCCCACGCCGCCCCCAACTCGGCCCAAACATATGGTCGATTCAATGCCCATGGAGTCAGAAGAACCAACAACTCATCCGCCCGCTCAAGGAAACTTAGTATTTTGTCATCAAAATCCTCACCCGCTTCAATCTCTACCTCGTCAAGGAATGGTTCTGCACCTACGGCAAGAATTCCATCAGCGATTCGTCTTGCCACCCATGTGTCCCTCCCACTGTGACTGACAAACACGAGATGCCTTCGCGAGCGTAATTTTGTCATCGAGCATTCACCGGTCTATTTGAGGACGACGAACTTCCTAACTTGTGAGAAACTCCCCACTGCAAGTTTGAACAGGTACACTCCGCTTGCGATCCCTTTTGCATCAAATCGCAGTTCGTATCTTCCTGGCTTCAATCCTTCGTCAACCAACGTAGCGACTTCACGACCGAGCACATCATACACCTTGAGAGAGACAAATTCCAATCTCGAAATCCCAAATCCCAATTGGGTATTGGTGTTTGGAATTTGTCCCGAAGGGATCCCTACGGAGAATTTGATTGTCGTCGTCGGGTTAAACGGATTTGGATAATTCTGGAACAACTCCGTCCGCTCGGGAACTACCGCCGCGTGAATCTCCTCTGCATCGCTTGTCACGTCAAAAAATCTGTAAGCACGCAGCATCAGAGAATCGCGATTCGCCTTCGTCGTGATTGTCTCAAATGGAAACGCGGCATACACAACCCCACCCGACTGTGTTCCGCCTGAAAATATTCCTCTGAACCCGACACCTGCATACACAGCATTGCCAACTGCACCATAGTGAAGAATCGCTGTCGCTCCGGCCTCGGGCGTAATGTAGTCCGGCCAATCTTCCTCGTACGGCGAGCCTTCGCTGACAACGCCGTACCGAAGACTGATGCCGGCAAAGATCGTAGTCGCCGCACCGGAAACTGAAAACTCCGCGGCATCATCTCCCGCGTAACGAGCCTTCAGAAAATCGCGCAGGAAATCTCTGTCATCCTGCGTCGGGCCGCTCGGGCGATCGAGATCGTACGCAACTTCCGATCCGCTGACGACGAGTTTTCCTCCATTTCTCAAATACGATTTGACAAGAGCCTGTTCGTTCACATCGAACGTCTCATCGTTCGTCGATTCATCGCCCAACAGCCAAACAACGACGTGGTAATTCTGGAGATTCACCCTCCCTGCGATGACCTCCTCATTCGCACAAGTAGTGAAGTCATACGGCACAGACATACCGTGCGTCATGGCGAATGGGTGCGAAGGATCGTGCCAGCTTCCCGATGTCTCCATCCGATCAAATCCATCCACGATCAGTGATTTTGTTTGCGATGAATTGAAACGGACTCCATACACGTCGCTGAAGTTGCTCACGTTTGGCGGCGAGGCAGAGTCCACTGCTGCAAGACGGAAGTAAATTGTTGATGGCGCTGTAACGGGATACGATTTCGACGTTGTGACACGATCAAGTACAGACTCGTTGTCTTTGAGCGTCCACGTTGTTCCGTTGAGACTGAAGTAGATGCGATAGCCGCGCAGGTCAGCATCTGTATTTTGCGACCAGCGAAGCGTGATTCGATTCGTGCTGTCGTTGAGCACCGACAGTAATGTTGGTGGGGCCGGCGGAACAAAATCCTGGCGCGTAACTTCAACCGCAACATACTCCGTATCGGTGAGAGCCCGCGTGTCTTGCGTAAACACCATCACCGTGTAGTTGCCCGGAGTCAGCGTGCTCGTGTTCCACGCGTTGTTGTTCACCACCCGCGACGAGTTCACATCATCGGCGCCGTTGCCGTTCGTAATCGTGTAGATGTGGGTGGAAAGATCGGCGCCTGTCGCGAAGACATTGTGTACATACGTATCGAGGGGCATTCTATCAAACCGAAAACGAACACCATTCGATGGCGGCACATACACTTCGGCAGTTCGGTCGGCGGTGAGAATCTTGTAGCCGACTATGTACGTGCCGTTGTTCGTCGTCGAAGCGGAAATCCCTGACGGATCTGCGGCGCTCGTCTCTTTGATGTAAACACGGATGTCGACGTTACCGCTTACGCGGTTGGCGGGAAATTCGGTTTCCGTCTGATCCACAAAAAATCGTACCCACTGAATTGCGGGGGCATAGTTGTCGATGTACGGCGTGCAACCGCCGACGGGACGAATCGCATTCATGTACGTCGAGCCTGAAGGTCCGCCGTTCGTGAAATGCACGTGCCCCAGGCCTGACAAAATATTGCCGATCACAGTTTGAAATGCACGCACCGAATCGCCGACATTGAGCAACGGATTGGGAGCGATATGCACATACGCGTCAGTCTTGGCGAGTCCGTTCACGACGTACGAGACGCGCACGTAGGCATTGTCGCCCTGCGATGCCACCGAGCCGATGGTTGTGACGATGCCATCGTACACCGAATACGCCGGCGAGCCATCGGGACTCGGAATGTCAACGCCGTTATGGAAGTGATCGCTGCTCAGCGTGTTGCGAAACTCGCTGAACACACCTGTGCTCGGATGCGTGCTAAAGAACGGCGCGAGAGGCCAACCGTGGCGCGTGGTGTCTTGAGCTTTGACGTTGAACGCGATGAACATCAAAGTCGTCAGCAACACAAATGATAGTTTGGTCATATTCACGTTTCCCAATCACACTTGTCCAAAATAGTCATGCCGCAATCAGAGTGACTGTTCTGGTTGCAAGCACTATTGTGCATAACCCTCGTGCTTTTGTGGGGGGATTCGAAATCGTACGGCGATGTGCGTGGGTAAGATTCACTCGAAGGGGTCAAGTTTCGGTGAAGATGTAGTCCCCTCCTCGACGGTAGATTGTCTCCGCACCGAAACTTGTGGTATGTGGGGTGGAGAGTGAATCGTGCGTTTACGATTTTGAAAGGGTTTCTTTGGTTACTTTTTCCGCTCCTCAGAATCCCGCCGTGGCGGAATCCAGAGTGCGGGACTTTGCCCTTCAAAGAAAGTAACAGTACACCAAGCCAATTCTCCTGTGCACTTACATAGAATGAAGAACAACCATCGAAGGGCAAAAGGCCGGTTGGCAAGAGCGGAAGGTTGCTCTGCCGATTAACATAGAAGATGCTTTTGTTGCACGCTAAACCCAATTTCATTTCTCCTGGGATTATTTTTGGACGGCAATGTTCCCCAATTCGCGCTGTCCGCCGGAGAACGCGATGAAACCGGCCCGGCCATTCTGCTGGCGCAGTAGAGCGGAACGGCGTTCCGCTCTACAAGGTCACTTCACGGGCCACGGTTTCATTTTCGTCAACCCGGCGGCGTAGGCTTTTTCCTGCAACTTTACAACGATTTTGATTTTCTCCTCCCACGAGAGTTGCGCGACTTTCTTTCTGTATGCTTCCTTGCTCTCCGTCATCTTTTGTA
>JACRFA010000252.1 GCA_016218065.1 Ignavibacteriota bacterium
GAGGGAACATTCTTCAGCGCGTTTGCCTCGCGACAGTTTTACTCCACGCGTCCCACAACAACGAGCGTGCGCGTGAACTCGGCGATCCTTGGTACGACGACAGGCGCAGGCGATGCGACGCTGCCGTACGTGGGCACGATGTTCTCGCAGAACTTTCTGGTCTCCGCCGAAGGAACAAGCACACTGACACTGTCGGATGTGCAACTCCGCGATCCGAACAACACACCGATTGCTCCCGTTGTGCTCGACCCGGCAGGTGGTGCAGAGATTATCGGCGACGGAACACCGCCATCGATTACAAACGTCCTCATCGACAACACAACACTGAACACGGATGAGAACGCCGACGGGTTCGACGACTATGTGAAGAACACGGACAACGTGACGATCACCGCGACGATTACCGACGCCAACGGCGTGGATGCCAGTGAGATCACAGCCGATCTGAGTCCGTTTTATGGCGGCTCGGGCCACACGGCAGACAATCCTGCAAGCTACGCCAGCAACATTGCCACGTGGACAGTTGCCGGTGTGAGTTGCAGTCCGGCCAATGCAAGCATCACAATCACGATTCATGCGAGCGATGCTGCAGGGAACACAGGGACAGGCGCTGACAACATCACCGCAGATAATACCGCGCCAACGGCACTGACCAATCTTATTGCAGAAGCCGGTGCACCCGGTGGACATGGTCATGTCAAGCTCACGTGGGCTTCAGGTACAGATGATCACTACCGCGGTGCAGTGCTTCGGTACACGCAGTGGAGTTATCCGGAGTACAATCGCTCGGCGGTTCCGGAGCCGTCCTATCCAACGACACCAACCGAAGGCACAGCCGTGTCGGGAACACCATTAGCAGGCACGAGCCACAGTCAGACAATCGCCGACAGAAACATCCGCTACTACAGCGGGTTTGCCATCGACTGGGCGGGGAACTACTCGGTGCTGGACAATAGTGCGAAGGATCGATCAACCAACTACTACCTGGGAGATATCGGTTCGGGCACGGGTCCCATACCGGGCACGATAGGATATGATGGTCTGGTAAACTTCGAAGACTTGTTCTGGTTCTCGGCCCTGTATTTCAGCAGTGCGCCGGGATGGACGGCGATAGATGCGCGTGCAGCCGAGTCAGACTTTGGTCCGACGGTTGCGAACAAGACGTACGGCAACGGTCATCGGTTTGCCATCCCGCACCCGGACGGCACGGTGGACTTTGAAGACCTGATGATCTTTGCGATGAACTACATGAACGTGATGCCGAAGCTTCTGGTACCATCCGACAAGCAACTCGCGAGTGAATTTGCGGCTGTGCTGTACGGAAGTCGCGAGCAGACACAGCGTGGTGAATATCTCACGGTGCGGGTGCATCTGGCGAACGACGGTCGCAAGGTCAAAGGCGCATCGGCGATAGTCGCGTACGATCCGGCGCAGTTGCGGATCGAGGAGGTTGCTGCGGGAACGCTCTTCGGCGATCAGGGACAGGGAGTGTATTTCCACACCGAGGAACAGGGGAGAGTACGGATTGATGCGGCGCTGCTCGGGATAGACAGGACGGTGGAGTGGTCGGGCGATGTCGGTACAGTTCGGTTCAAAGTCCTGCACGGTGGAGCGGGTGATGTGACATTGGTCGACGTACAGGTGCGGACAGGAGAGAACCTCGCACACACGCCGCAGGTGGCTGTGCACTTGGTTGAAGTTCCGACAAGCTTCGCGCTCGGTCAGAACTATCCCAATCCATTCAACCCGACGACCACCATCAACTATCAACTACCAACAATCAACCACGTGACACTCAAGGTGTATGATCTCCTGGGTCGTGAAGTGACGACGTTGGTGAATGGCGTCGAGGAGCCGGGCTACAAGTCGGTACAATTCGATGCGACGAATCTTGCCACTGGCGTCTATATCTATCGCATCAAGGCAGGCAACTTCACGAGTGTCAAACGCATGTGTTTGATCAGGTAATTACGAATCACGCGCGGGTGTGCCCGTACTCCATGGGCACACCGGCCATAGTACAAGGACGACGGCAATGAAAAGAATTCAACGACTCTTATGGATTGTGCTCGTTGCGCAGTTGATCGTACACGCAGCGCGTGCCGGTACGATCGTATCCGTTACTCCTGCATGGCAACACGCGGAGATCGACGCGATTGTAGCAGTGAGTGTCCGGGTGGATTCGGTTGCGCGCTTGAGACTGTACAGTGTTCAGTTGCGTTACGATGCTTCGCTCCTCAGATGTGAGGGTGTGGAAAAGCTTGGACTCTTTTCCCCTGCGGGAAGTCTGTTCTTTTTCAGGATCGACAGCGTTGCGGGCATCGTGACGATGGATGAGGGCGTGATCGGTCCCGGCGGGTACACCGGTTCGGGAATGATGACACGCGTCAGCTTTCGTACACTGCACAACGGTCTGGTGAATCTTGCCTTTGCGCAGGTGAACCTTCGGGACACGGCAAACCAGACTCTCACGTCAGAGCAACGCCCCGGACAAATCCAGATTGGCGGTCCGTCATCGGTACATCGTGGAGAAGAGCAGAACGTGTCGATCTCGTTGCACGGCTACCCGAATCCGTTCAATGCCGCAACTACCATCTCCTTCTCCATCCCCCGGAGTGAGTCCGTCACGCTGCAAGCCTACACTGTCTCCGGTGCAATGATCAGGCACCTTTTCAACGGAAGAGTGGAGCGGGGATATTATGCGGTCCGCTGGGACGGTACCGATGACCGGCAGGTGACTGTCGGCTCCGGCGTGTACTATCTCGTTCTTACGACCGGCTCGGCGAGAGTCGTACGAGGTGTACTGTTTTTGAAGTAAACCATGGCGGCGATGGCTGAGAGGCCGTGCCGCCATCTAAAGTTCTTTGGTACAAGTACTGACAGCATGGCCTTGGAACGTGGACGAGAAGTGGGTTGTGCAAGATTTCGATACCGTATTTGCGACAAAATCGGCGGGGGAATTTTAGGGATGCTACTTTTCGTCCACGTCCCTTGGTAGGTCGTGGTGTAATCCATTTCCCCTTCCACGATTCTTCATCGGACTACATCCCCTTGGCAAACACCTCTGTGGGTTATGCAACAATGCAAGACATAAGGAAAATCATTATGAAAACTTTGCGATTAGTACACTGCTTGTTTGTGTCCGTGTGCTGTTTGGCATTCGCCACAGCGTCGTCACAAACCCCGACGATCAGTTCCTTCGCTCCCACTTCCGGTCCGATTGGTACGGTAGTGACGATCACGGGAACAAACTTCAGTACAACACAGACAGACAACGTGGTGTATTTTGGCGCGACCAAGGCAACCGTGAGTGCTGCAACGACAACATCACTCACAGTGGCCGTGCCAGTGGGAGCGACGTTCAAGCCGATCAGCGTTGCCGTTGGTGGACTGATGGCGTATTCAGCGAAACCGTTTGTGGTGACGTTCACCTCGGGGTGGCCGAGTGATGTGGTTGTGTTTGACACGAAGGTGGACTTCAGCATCGGATCGAATAGCGACGGTATTGTGCTTCAGGACTTTGATGGCGATGGGAAGGCCGATGTTGCCGCGATCGATGTGGTGTCGAATGTGGTGTCTGTGTTCAAGAACGTCGGTAGTGCGGGCGGCATTACAGCGAGTACGTTTGCTGCAAAAGTAGACTTTCCGACAGGAGGTTATGCAAGATCGTTGGTTGCTGGAGACTTCGACGGTGATGGGAGAATAGATCTGGCATGGACGAAAGGTGCAGATGTGCTCAAAGTGGGTGTCTTGCGTAACACCAGCACGCCAGGCAACATCTCGTTTGCAGCGTATACCCACCACTCAAGCGCGTGGGTATTTCGACGGTTGACAACGGGGGACGTTGATGGGGATGGGCGGTGTGAGCTGATTGGCGATAACGACGGCGGC
>JACRFA010000256.1 GCA_016218065.1 Ignavibacteriota bacterium
CGAGAAATTTCACATGGGCCTTGATGTCGTCGGCGACAATCTCCGGAGAGAGTGACTGACTGAGTGCAGTTGTCGCTATGAAGAGTGTTGCACACACGAAAAGATGTTTCATGAGAGTTTTCCTTTAGTCGTTCCAGTCTGCGATAAACAAATTTGTTTCGCCTTGCACTTTGCCGTTGCGGTTTGAGGCAAAGACGAGGCGCTTCCCATCCCGCGTGAACATCGGGAAGCTGTCGAATGTTGGGTTGAATGTTACTTGCTCGAGTCCGGTGCCGTCGTCGTTGATGATGTACAAATCGAAGTTGCGGCCTCGGGGATCGTTCAGGTTCGAAGCAAAGATGATGCGCTTGTTGCCGGGCAGAAAGAACGGCGCAAAATTCGCCGCACCGTTGTTGGTAATCTGACGCTTGTTGCTTCCGTCCGCATCCATCACGAAAATTTCCATCCGCGAGGGTCTCACGAGATCTTGTGAAAGAAGGCCGCGATATTTTTGCGCATCGGCGGAATCTGAGTAATGCCACGCGCGATAAACAATGCGCTTTCCATCCCATGAAAAAAATGCGCCACCGTCGTAACCCAACGCGTCTGTGAGTTGGCGAATATTCGTTCCGTCAAGATTCATCGTGTAGAGATCGAGATCTCCGTTGCGCAACGACGTAAACACGATGCGGTCACCGACAGGTGATATTGTCGCCTCGGCATCGTAGCGAGGTGAAGTTGTGAGAGGTTCCAAATTCGATCCGTCGAGGTTCACGGTGAAGATGTCGTACTCCGGCGAGACTTGCCAGACGTAACCTCTGGAGTAATCCGGCGGCGGCGGACAATTCCGGTTGAGATGATGCGTTGAGGCAAAGAGCACCGTCCGATTGTCCGGGAAGAAGTAGCCGCACGTCGTCCGTCCCATGCCTGTACTGATGAGCTTCGTCTTCAGCGTTTGCAGGTTCATCGTGTATTGTTGATCGCACCGAAACGTGTCACGCGTTGATTGAAACGTGATCATCTTCTCGTCAAAAGAAAAATACCCCTCCGCATTCTGTCCGCCGAACGTCAATTGACGGACGTTCATGAGATGTCTTTCGTTTGAGTAAATGAGCGTGTCTTGAACGGCCGGCTGATACGGCTCAGCGCGGAGCAAGAGCAGCAGGAGAAGGGGAGAAATGAACGTCATGATTCGATTGATTGTGAATGATTGTTTTGCTATCTGGAACAAACATCCGACTGATAACGCAGCGCATGAGCGCCGCTAGTTTGCGAGCGAACTGATGGCTGCCTTCAACTTGTTGAAGGAATCGAGCGTGCCGGCCTTGTAGTCCATATCGATGTAGGCGATCTTTCCCTGCTTATCGATGAGGAAGATAGTTCGTCTGTTCATTCCGCTGTCGGGGTTGTAGCTCTGATACAACTTGGCTGCTTCATGCGAGTGATCGCTGAGCAGAGCGAATTGAAGTCCGAGCTGTTTCGCCCATTCGCGATGCGAGTACACATAATCGCCGCTAATGCCGTACACGTCGCAGCCAAGTTCGTCCAGAGCCGCGAAGTTGTCGCGCATTGTACACATCTCCTTCGTACAGCCGCCGCTCCAATCAGCAGGGTAGAAGGCCAGGATAATGTTGTTGCGACCGACTGCTGATGCCAGCGAGAACCCGTTTGATACGATCGTATCCTTTGTGGCGTACGATACCGTGAAATTGGGCGCCTGATCGCCGACGTTCAGATTTTCTGAAGCGAAGGAAACCAGAACTACCGCGAGGGCGGTCAGGAATATTCCAGCGAGCCGTTTCATGATTGTCGATGTCCGAATTTGTTGTACACAATTTACGAAACTTGCATGGAAAAGCAACCCGTTGCAATTCGCTCGATGGGTGGATATATTCCGGCAACAACTTTCACCCAAAGCACGTCATGAACTTTCAAAACAAAACCGCCATCATCACCGGTGGCACAGGAGCGTTAGGGAGTGTCGTCGCAGCAAGATTCTTTGACGCCGGCGCGAGGATCTGTGTGCCGACGTTCGCCAATTCTCAAGGGAGTCTTCCCGAGAGAATCGTCCGCTCATCAGAAAAATGCCTGCTCAGAAAAGCGGATCTATCAAAGGAAAGTGATGTGAAAGAGTTTGTGAGCGCGGTAGTCGAGAAATTTGGAACCATCGACATTCTCGCGAACATCGCTGGAGGTTATGCCGGCGGCAACGCGATAGCCGATACTCCGATTGGACAATGGGAATCAATGATGGACATGAACCTGAAGTCCGCGTTTCTGATGTCGCGGGAGGTTCTGAAGCCGATGATGGCCGCGCGAGCAGGACGCATCGTGAACATCGCGGCAATGCCTGCATTCACTTCCGGAGCGAAGAAAGGAGCGTACGCGATTTCCAAACGCGGAGTCGCTGCGTTGACGGAGATTCTCGCTGACGAGACGAAAGGCACCGGCGTTACGGTGAACGCAATCGCGCCGAGCATCATCCTCACGGAAGACAACAAGCGTTCGATGCCCGATGCAGATTTTGAAAAATGGGTGCCGCCGGATGAGATCGCCGACTTGATTCTCTTCCTGTGTTCGGAACATGGGAGGTCGATATCGGGAAATGTAATTAAAGTGTTTGGCGGTGTGTAGGCAGACATCTCGTTGCTTCTCAAATCCAAATCGACTAATTTGATGCAAGAATTTTTTCAAGTCTCAGTGAAGGCAGCGGCTGAAACACTTGACACGCCTTAACCGGCGGGCGGATCTGGGACCGCCTTTTTTGTTTAGAGGAGAACCATGGCTCTCAAAGAGAAAATCAGCGAGGACATAAAGACTGCAATGAAGAGCGGCGACAAGCTTCGTCTGGAGACGCTGCGGACGCTGAGGGCAGTCTTGATGGAAAAAGAAATTGACCTGCGTGGCAGCGGCAAGCCGATGACGCCTGACGACGAGACATCGACTCTCGTGTCGGCCGCGAAGAAACGAAAGGAATCGATTGAGCAGTTTCAAGCCGGCGGCAGGATGGATCTTGTTGCGCAGGAGACATCGGAGCTGGCGATAATCCAAGAGTACCTACCCAAGCAAATGGGAGAGGATGAAATCAAGCAGGTGATAGAGGCGGTCGTGAAGGAGACCGGAGCATCGGCGGCGGCTGACTTCAGCAAAGTGATGCCGCTTGTGATGAAGCAGCTCAAGGGAAAGGCCGACGGAAAGGTCATACAGGAACTCGTGAAGAAACGGCTGGCCTCGTGATTAGTGTAATGATTTCCTGATGGATAGATTTCAACACGCAATAGAGAAACTCGAATTCGAAAAAGTCCGGCAGCGTGTATGCAAGTACGCTGCTTCAGAGATCGGCCGTAGCTTCCTTGAGTCAGCAAGAATCTCGACATCACTCAATGTCGTTCAGCATAATCTTGTACTTGTCAGTGAGTTAAAGCATCTGCTGGAAGAAGAGAATGGCCTTCCGCTGGAGGGCGTTCATTCTGTCAGGGAGCCAATTCAGAAAGCCGGGCTCGAAGGCACAGTTCTCACACCAAAAGAGTTGTCGCAGATTAGCTCTACCTTGCGCGCAGCGCGGAACGTTCGCCAGTTCATTCAGAAGCGTCAGCAATCGTTTCCCAAGATTTGGAGCATCGCCGAGAATCTGCATACCGACAAGGTTCTCGAGTACAACCTCGATCAGGCTATCGACGAAACGGGAAGCATTCGTCCGAACGCATCGAAGGAACTTCAGTCTATTCGACGCGGCATCTCTGAGAAGTACGAGCAGACGCGCAAGCTGCTTGCCGGCATTCTGAAGAACGTGTCAGAACTTGGCTTCGCGCAGGAAGACATCATCACGACGCGAGAAGGTCGGATGGTGATACCCGTGAAGTCTGAGCATAAGAACCGCGTCCATGGGTTCATTCATAGCGCCTCTGCGAGTGGAGCGACTGTATTCGTCGAGCCGTCTGAAACGCTCGATTTGAACAATGAGATTCGAAGCTTGCAGTTTCAGGAACAGCGCGAGATCGAGCGAATTCTTCGCGAGCTTACCCGACAAGTGGGGAATGAACGTGATCAACTTCAAGCTAATCTCCTGATACTTGCTGAGTTAGATGCAATCCATGCGAAAGCAAAGTATTCACTTGAGATCATTGGTATCGAGCCTACACTCACTCCGACAGGTGGAGTGAAGCTCTTCCATGCACGTCACCCGCTTCTGTTGTTGTCGCACGGTAGAGACGCAACAGTGCCGCTTGAAATGGAGCTAGGCGAGTCATTCAAGACGTTGATCATCAGCGGACCGAATGCTGGCGGCAAGAGTGTTGCAATGAAGACTGTGGGGTTATTGACACTGATGGCGCAGTTTGGATTGCATGTTCCAGCATCAGAACCGTCAGTGCTCCGCGTGTTTCAGAATATCTTTGTCGACATCGGCGATGAGCAGTCGATCGAGAACGATCTCAGCACGTTCAGCTCTCATCTCCGAAATCTGAAGGAGATCCTTGAAGGTGCGGACAGCGAGAGCTTGGTGTTGATTGACGAAGTAGGATCGGGGACTGACCCGGCTGAAGGTGGAGCAATTGCTGCAGCATTCCTCGAATCACTAACGAGACGTGGAACTCACACGATTGCCACAACTCATCACAGCGCTCTGAAAGTTTTTGCTCACGACACTGATGGCGTCGAAAACGGAGCCATGGAGTTCGACCAGGCCACGCTCACGCCAACTTATCGCTTCAAGAGTGGAGTTCCCGGAAGTAGTTACGCGTTAGAGATGGCGCAACGACTTGGCTTCAGCGAGAATAGCTTGCGGCGTTCGAGGGAGTTCATGGGCCAACAGCAGGCAAAGCTTGAGAATTTGATAGCGGATCTCGAGGCTGCCGCGCAAAGACATCGGAGCCAGCTCGAAGCCGTTGAAACAGAGAAGTCCCGACTCGATAGCCTTGTGCAACAGTATGAGTCGCGCCTTGCGTCGCAGTCTGCTGAGTTGCGTGAACTGAAGCGCAGGGCAGTTGCAGAGGCTGAAGAAATCGTTGAGAACGCGAATGCGATGATCGAGCGGAGCATTCGTGAGATCAAGGAGAAGTCAGCAGAGAAGCAAGCCATCGTTCAGGTCCGGCAACAGATCACAAAAGCGAAAGAAGAGCTGAGATCGCAGAGAGAAGAATTGCAGCCCGAAGAGGAGAAGTCCGGAAGCGAGGCTCTTGAGGTCGGAGATTTTGCGAAACTCACCGGCGGTTTGGAGACCGGCGAGATCGTGAGCATTTCTCAGGATCAACGGACGGCAGTTATCGTGTTCGGAAATATGAAGATGAAGGTAGCCACAAAGGATCTCGTCAAGGCAAAGAAAAGAAGCAGCACGTACAAGTCTCCACTCACAGAATCTGAGAAGCCGGCTGAAATCCTTCGCGATCTTGATTTGCGAGGAATGACTGGAGACGAAGCCATTCCTCTCGTGGACAAGTTCATCGACACGGCAATGCTTGTCGGGTTGCATCGCGTCGATATCATTCACGGGAAAGGGACGGGCGCACTGCGGAAAAAAGTAACTGAGTATCTCTCAAAACATCCGCGTGTGAAATCATTTAGAATCGCAGAATGGAACGAAGGCGGGACGGGAGCAACGGTAGTTGAGCTATCAGGAAGTTGATGAAACGGGAAATCAAAAAAGTTCTCATTGCCAATCGTGGCGAGATAGCGGTTCGCATCATCCGCGCTTGTCAGGAAATGGGCATTGGAACTGTTGCCATCTACTCCGACGCTGATCGAACAAGTCCGCACGTTCTCATGGCGGATCAGGCATACCGAATTGGACCGGCACCCTCACGCGAAAGCTATCTCGTTACCGAGAAGATTCTCGAGATTGCAACGCTGTCCGGGGCCGATGCCATTCATCCCGGCTACGGATTCTTGTCGGAGAATGCAAGCTTTGCGTCACGAGTTCTGGAAGCGGGAATCGAATTCATTGGGCCGCGTCCCGAATCAATCCACACGATGGGCGACAAGACAGAAGCGCGGAAGGTGGTCTCGGCAGCAGGCGTGCCGACTGTTCCCGGAACAGCTGACGCAGTTTCGGACGAAAAGCTTGTCCGCGATTTTGCGCGTGAGTTTGGCTATCCGATTCTGATCAAAGCTGCAGCCGGCGGCGGCGGAAAAGGAATGCGCGTTGTTTCGTCAGAATCTCAACTTGCAGCAGCGTTCGCTGGCGCGCAGTCGGAGGCTCTTTCGGCGTTTGGCGACGGACGCGTGTACGTGGAAAAATATCTCGAGCGTCCCCGGCATATCGAGTTTCAAATTCTCGCGGACAAATATGGCAATACGATTCACCTTGGTGAACGCGAATGCTCGATTCAACGCCGCCATCAAAAGGTGGTCGAAGAAACGCCATCCGTCATCGTTGATGATGATCTGCGATCGAGAATGGGACGGATGGCTGTTGCTGCAGCCAGGGCATGTAAGTATGAAAACGCCGGTACAATCGAGTGCCTCGTCGATAAGGATCGAAATTTCTATTTCCTTGAAATGAACACGCGGCTCCAGGTCGAGCATCCGGTGACGGAGATGAGAACAGGCATCGACATTGTCCATCAGCAATTGCGAATTGCCATGGGAGAGCGACTCGCGTTTGCCCAGGGGGACGTTCAGTTCAGAGGGCACGCAATCGAATGTCGAATCTATGCCGAAGACCCCTTCAACAACTTTCTTCCATCAACCGGAACGATCACACACTTGAAGCCGAGTCAGGGATTTGGCATTCGAGAGGATAGGGGAGTGGAGCAAGGGGGCGAGATTTCAGTGTACTACGATCCGATGATCTCGAAGCTTGTAGCTCATGCGCAGACTCGCGACGATGCAATCTTGAAACTCAAGCGCGCATTGCATGAATACGAGATCCTTGGGGTCAGGGTGAACATTCCGTTCAATCTGTTCGTCCTCGACCATCCTTGTTTCAGGTCGGGAGAGTTTGATACACATTTTGTAGCGACGCACTTCAGGCCGGAGTTGCTTCGGCAGGCTTCTGAGTCGGACAACACTGCAGCCGCTTTGGTAACAGCAATGCTTGAAGATGGCAGAGTTCATTCAACGTCAACCTCCAATCACAATCAGAACAACAGTGTGAGCATCAACGGCGTTGGCAGTAAATGGAAAACTCGTCGTCTCGACTATCTGAGGTGAACGTGGCGTCGTATTATGTGACGATAGATGTTAGAGAATATGCCGTCAAGTTCAAGCCTGACGGCAGCGTGTTGGTGAATGACGCTCCAGTTGATGTCGATCTTCGCCGACAAGATACACGCACATTTTCTTTCTTGTCTGACGGTAGCTCAAAGAAAGTTGTCGCGGAAAAGAATGCTGATGGATATCATCTTCTTGTTGACGGAACGTTGATTGAAGCAACGATTGAATCCGAGCGAGATCGATTGCTCAGGGCATTCGACACGCAAGCAAAGACTGCGCACAAACGAACCGAGGTTCGCGCACCGATGCCCGCGTTGGTTGTTCGTGTTGAAGTGGAAGTAGGGCAAGAGGTTGTTGCAGGGCAAGGACTGATCATTCTCGAAGCGATGAAGATGGAGAATGAGATCAAAGCATCGGCATCGGGGAAAGTAAAAGAGATCCTTGTCGGGAAAGGAAAGCCTGTAGAAAAAGGCGAGCGCCTCATAATCCTAGAATAGCAATGGAATCGACTACGGCAACAAAGAAAGAACCGATCGTATCGCTTGAGCTTGCACTCCAACATGGTTTGACGGAAGAAGAGTACGAGCGCATTGTAAAGCTTCTCGAACGAACGCCGACGTACACCGAGCTGGGAATCTACAGCGTGATGTGGAGTGAGCATTGCAGCTACAAGAATTCCATTGCAGTGTTGAAGACGTTGCCGTGCACAGGCAGTCGATTGCTCGTGAGCGCGGGCGAGGAGAATGCGGGTCTTGTAGATATCGGTGATGGACTCGCGGTTGCGTTCAAGATCGAAAGTCATAACCACCCGTCGGCCGTCGAGCCGTACCAAGGCGCGGCCACCGGAGTTGGCGGCATCATGCGCGACATTTTTACGATGGGCGCTCGTCCGATCGCTGCGCTGAACTCACTACGCTTCGGCAATCTCAGCAACGACAAGACGAAGTACCTGTTCAAAGGCGTCGTGAAAGGCATTGGCGATTACGGAAACAGCTTCGGCGTGCCGACGGTCGCAGGCGAAGTGTATTTTGATCCGTGCTATCAGGAGAATCCGCTCGTCAATGCAATGGCCGTTGGTATTGTGAAGCGGGGAGAATGGGCTAGCGCTGTTGCGAAAGGTGGAGGTAATCCTGTGATGATTGTTGGCTCGTCAACAGGCCGCGACGGAATACATGGCGCGACATTCGCGTCGGAGGAAATCTCGGAAGAGTCAGAGGCGAAGCGGCCATCGGTTCAGGTCGGCGATCCTTTCACAGAGAAACTTCTGCTTGAGGCATCATTGGAAGCGATTCGTTCCGGATATCTCGTTGGCATACAGGATATGGGTGCCGCCGGAATTACGTGCTCGACTTCTGAAATGAGTGCAAAAGGGAAGTCGGGGATGCGTATTGATCTCGACAAAGTCCCGGCGCGCGAAGAGAACATGACTGCCTACGAGTTGATGCTGTCCGAGTCTCAGGAACGCATGCTTGTCGTTGTCAAGAAGGGTTTCGAAGAGCAGATCAAATCCATCTTCGAGAAATGGGACCTTCATGCCGAGATTATCGGGGAAGTAATCGATCAGGACAGATTGCTGATCTCGTACCGCGATGAACTCGTGGCCGATGTCCCTGCGGATTCACTCGTCCTCGGTGGCGGTGCTCCCGTGTACATACGTGAGTCGCGTGAGCCGAAATATCTTTCCGAAACGCGAGCCTTCAATCCATCGCCACTCCCGCTGCCGAACAACATGAATGAAGTACTGCTGAAGCTGCTCAGCTCGCCTAGTCTCGCGAGTAAGCGCTGGGTGTACGAGCAATACGACAGCATGGTTCGTACGAATAACCTCGCGCTCAGTTCCTCTGATGCCGCTGTTGTCGTTTTAAAAGAAAGCAGTAAGGCGCTGGCGCTCAAGACAGACTGCAATAGTCGATACGTATATCTCAACCCGCGAAGAGGCGGCATGATCGCAGTTGCCGAAGCTGCGCGCAACGTAGTTTGTGTTGGCGCGACGCCTGTTGCAATCACAAACTGCCTGAACTTTGGCAACCCGTACAAGCCAGAAGTCTATTGGCAATTCAAAGAAGCTGTGGCGGGGATTGGAGAAGCATGCCGGGTATTTGACACACCGGTTACTGGCGGCAACGTGAGCTTCTATAACGAAAGTCCGGTTGCGTCGGTCTATCCAACGCCTGTTATTGGAATGCTCGGCGTCATTGATGATGTGAGTCGCGTCGTCACGTCAACGTTCAAGAACGAAGGCGATGCAATTATCCTGCTAGGCGAATGTCACGGACACGTCGGAGGCACTGAGTATCTCAGTATCATTCACGGAATCGTAGCGGGAGATGCTCCTGCAATTGATCTTGATCGCGAGAAAAGACTTCACGCTACAGTTCTTTCTGCTGCACGAGAAGGATTGGTGAAGTCAGCTCACGATTGTTCGGAGGGCGGACTGGCGTTGGCGTTGGCTGAGTGTTGTATCGATGAGTACAAGCCGCTTGGAGCGAACGTGTCGCTTGAACATTTGAGCAATCTGCGAGACGATTTTCTTTTGTTCGGTGAAGATCAGTCTCGGGCGATTGTATCGTGTAATGAGAGAAACGCCGAGAGAATTCTGGAGATCGCTTCAGCAAACGACATTGAAGCAGTAGTGATTGGCGAGGTAAAGGGAGATCGGCTGAAGATTCAATCGCAAAGAGTCGAAGTAAGAGTGACTGATCTGAGAAGGGCACATGACGCTATCACAACTAAGATGAAGGCGTGATCTTAGATGACATAATATGTATTATGCGATTGTCTCTGACCGCCAGTTAGACAATCCGAGGATTCGTTCCTGCAATAACACCTAGAGCCCTGGGAATGACAGCGACTTCCACCGCGTTCACGTTTCTTCCGACAATCTCTCCATCGGCGTGCACATAGAAACTTTGCACTGAACTAACCGATATTCTCTTTGACCGAAACATCTCCACGCCTTTGCTGAACTCATGTGCGCCTCGCATCACTTTCGGCATGATCTTCACTATGTCGGGAATTCCAAAGTCATCGAGCGCGCAGACATCTAGGTAGCCATCGTCAATCTTTGCTTTTGGTGTTAGATAGAATCCGCCGCCCGCACAGATACCATTGCCTATTGCTATCAGTAGCTTACGGCTTTCCATCTGCGACTCATCGAAGCACATCTTAAACGTTGGGGCAACATACTTTCCAAGAGTTTGAAAGACAGCCAGCACGTACACAGCAATGCCGCTGAGCGACTTCATCTGATTTGTACGCTCAGCAACGGCAGCATCGAAACCAATTCCAACTCCATTCACGAAGTATCTTGTGGATCTGGTGCTCGGAGCATCAGCGCTGTTTTTCCAACAAGTTACTGTCGCGACGTCAATCCGTTTCGCGGCACCTCCGAACAAAGCGGCTAGCGCCTCTTTGAACTTTTTTGAAATGCCAAGCGACTTCACGAGATCATTACCCGAACCTGCCGGAATGATTCCAAGGATTTTGTCTGTACCGATCAAACCATTGGCGACCTCGTTCACAGTGCCATCGCCGCCTACGGCCACAACAATGTCGGACGTTGACTCTTGAGCAAGTTTGGTAGCATGACCCGTTCCCTCAGTCGTCAAGACATCGTGAGGTACAGCCCTGTTCTTCAACTCAACATTCAACGCAGCAAGGAGCTTCCGTCCTTTTCCCTTGCCGGCATTCGGATTGACAACAAACGTGTATTTCACAAATCAATGAATTGGAGTTTGTAGGAGTTCAAAGCTGTCGGCTAAGCGGTTGAACAGCGAATTGTAGTGCAGCACGCCGGTGAAATGCACATGAGCGCTGCCTTCCAGCCAGATGTCCGAGAAACCATCATCTTTTTGTTGGAAGCGGACGAGTAACTGTTCGCCACTACGAACATTAAGGGTCACCGGAGAAGCCAGATTATGGCTTTGCGCCATGACGATCGCTGAGGCGACGCAACCTGTTCCACACGCAAGCGTCTCAGCTTCGACGCCTCGTTCGTATGTCCTAATGCGAACCTCGCGATCGCCAATGATTGATACGAAGTTCACGTTACAGCCTATCGGAGCGAACGCTGCGTCGTGTCTTATTTCTTTTCCCACTGCAGGGACATCAAGATCCTTCAGATCAGCGGACTCGACGACGAAGTGTGGAGAGCCAGTATCGACGAGAACTCCGGTCAATTTGTAAGAGCTAACGCTAGCTAACTTCTTGAAGGCATGTCGATTGACAC
>JACRFA010000253.1 GCA_016218065.1 Ignavibacteriota bacterium
ACTCACAGAAGAAGAGAAGTCGCTTACCGCGAAGTTTCTCGCCAACCATGAGAAGTCGATGATGTCGCTGCGTGCGCAGACATTGTCAAACGGTTTCGCACCTGCGTTCGTGTTCATTAGTCCGATTATGAAAGGAAGTAGCGGAAAATGATTGCTGAGGAAGTTCTCTACTCGCCCATCTCCGAACTTGCGAAGCTCATCAAGAAGAAGAAACTCTCACCTGTTCAACTCACAGAAGAATATCTCTCGCGCATCGAAACGCTTTCGCCCCGGCTGAATGCATTCGTCACCGTAACAACCGACCTTGCGTTGCAGCAGGCTCGCGCTGCCGAGCAGGAGATCAACGCCGGATTCTATCGCGGACCGCTGCATGGAATTCCGTATGCGGCGAAAGATTTGTTTGCCGTGAAAGGCTATCCGACGACGTGGGGAGCCAAGCCGTACGCGCAACAGATCATCGACCAGGATGCAACAGTCATCATCAAACTACGGAATGCCGGCGCGGTGCTTCTCGGAAAGACGGCGATGAGTGAGCTGGCCGGCGGCCCACCAACCGCATCTGCAACGGGAGCGTGCCGCACGCCGTGGGATACGACTCGCTGGTCGGGCGGCTCATCGAGCGGATCGGGCGCCGCCGTTGCCGCCGGACTCTGCGCCTTCGCACTCGGGACCGAAACCTGGGGCTCGATCATGACGCCCGCATCGTTTTGCGGCGTCGCCGGTTTGCGTCCAACGTTCGGCAGAATTTCGCGCGCAGGCGCGATGACGCTTTCGTGGACGATGGACAAAGTGGGCGTGCTTGCACGCGACGCAGCAGATACAGCAACGCTTCTTTCCATCTTGAATGGAAAAGATGATGAAGATCCGGCAACGCTGAACATTGTGTTCAAGCCCTCACTCCCGAAAATGCGCGAACACGTTCAATCGCTTCGCGTCGGTTTTGTGAAAGAGGAGTATGAGAAGTGGGGTGAACCAGATGTAAGCGACGCATTCGACGAAGCGCGCCGCGTCTTTCAACAACTGGGAATCGAGGTTCAGGAAATTCAACTTCCCGATTACCCTTACGAGACGATCGCTGCGACAATCATTTCATCCGAGGAAGCGTCCGCGTTTGAGCCGCTCGTGAGAGAAGGAAAAGTCTCGGGCATTATCGATCCCGACAGACGCGGAGAGTTGCTCGGCGGGCAATGCATCCCGGCAGTGGACTACTTGCGGTGTCAACGGCTTCGTTTGCAACTTACGCGTGATGTTGTTTCACTTTTTGAAAGAGTTGATGTCATTCTCGGATCGAGCACGCTTGCATGCGCTCCGCTCATCGCAGCAACGATGTCTGATATTTTCGGAGGCGGCAATACTATAGAGGCGTTGGAGAACCTCGTTGGTTTGCCCGCCATCTCGATTCCGTGCGGGTTCAATCGCGCAAAGCTGCCCATTGGATTGAAGATTATCGGCAGAACGTGCGCGGAACACGATGTCATTGCCATGGCTCGCATCTTTCAAGCGGCAACGGACTGGCACAAGAAGCGTCCGCGAATCCGTAAATGACTGAAGGTAGGTCCCAGAGCATACGCACTTGGAGAACCAATTTGATTAGCAGGAGAGCAATACTGTTGGGGCTGGGGTTTCTGGCTACATGGCTGAGCATTGAAACCTATGCCCAAAAGCGAGTTGCTAGGGAACGATTGCTCGCTCGTGTGGACGAAACAGTGCTTAAGAGGGGATCGCTCATATCAAGTCCTGATTGCAGGCACGTTGCCTATGTGATTACTCGCGGCAACAAGTCGGCTGTGGTTGTTGACGAACATGAGGGGAAGCTGTATGACCTCATTGGGATGAGAGGCCCCGAGTTCAGCCCGGATAGCAAGCGTGTCGCGTACGGTGCGGCAGATGGCGACAAGCTGTTTATCGTGGTCGACGGAAAAGAAGGAAAACACTACGACCTGATCGGGAGAGCGCAATATCTCTTCAGCCCCGACAGCAAGGTCGTCACGTTTGCGGCAAAGGCGAACAACCAATGGTTCGTTGTGATCGATAGCAGTGAGCAGCGAGCTTGCAATGATATTCTCGTTAACACTCCTGTCTTTGGTTCTGACGGCAAGCACGTGGCATATGGAATGAGATTTATGGATGAATGGCAAATCGAGGCAGTGAGCGATGACCGGGTATCGCTCACCGTCGGACTCGATGGTATCGGCGAAGGGTCACCCCTGTTTAGCCCGGACGGGAAACGAATCGCGTACACTTGCCTCAAGGGGAAACTCCAAACCGTCAACGTCGACGATACCGACGGCATGTATTACACCGCAGCAAGCGAACCGGTCTTCAGCCCGGACAGCAAGCATCTCGCGTATGCAGTCAAATCGGGCGAGGTGCAGATGGTAGTCGTGGATGGCCGCGAGGAGAAGGCGTACTCTGCAACCGGACTCCCACTTTTCAGTTCCGACAGCAAGCGCATAGCTTACAGGGCGAGCATAGACAACAGCCAGTTCGTCGTCGTAGATGGGACAGAAGGGAAAGGTTACGACGCTGTCAACTTACCAGTCTTCAGTCCGGACAGCAAACGAATTGCCTATGGCGCGTCACTGCAGAAGAAACAGCTTCTGGTTGTGGATGGGGTCGAAGGGAGGACATATGACTTCGTCGAGCAAAGCGGCCGGATCTTCAGTCCCGACAGCAAACATGTCGCGTACGGAGCTACAATAGGACGCAAGATGTTCGTGGTGTTGGATGATGCCGCCGGAACGGAATATGACGAGATCGGTCCTCCGGTATTTAGTCCGGACAGCAAGCACGTGGCTCACGGAGCTGAGTTGGGGGGCAAACAGTTTGTAGTTGTGGACGGAATCAAGGGAAACGACTATGATAGAGTCTTTCCGGGCGCGGAAAAAATCATCTGGGATGCGCCCGACAGCTTCCACTATCTTGCGCAGAGCGGCGAAGACATTTTGCTTGTAGAAGAGACGTTTGAATAATCCGGATTGCGGATATCGCGTTTATCTTCGCTTACGGTGCGCGAGCACAGGATGTTCGCCGCGTTTTCAACTCCGCCATTTAAGGCATCGACAATCCGGAGATATGTTGCAGCACGTGATATGGAGATGAGTCGCGAACGAGCCGGCACAATCACCGCTTCAGACGCAAACGGTATATTCGGACAGCTGAATCAAGTGGATTATCTCAGCAATAACATCACGAGCAACCACTGAGCAGGCACCAGATCCTTTATAGCTTAAACTTTCCGTTCACGACGGTGTCGCCATTGACTAGACAAGTCCCACCGGAAATCGAGTGTACCTATCGTTCTCCGACCAGGCAAACGAAAGTGTGTAGCTGCCGAATATGGCTCTGAACAGTTCTTGTCGGTTTTCAGGAATCAACAATTGCTTTCCCTGTTTTGTCAGTACGAGCTTCCCTTTCGTTTTCGTATCGACATCCGACCAAGCCTCCTGATTTCTGTTCCCATGATTCCTGTTCCCACTCACCGACTATTGAAATTCTTCCTAGGTTTGTGCAACTTGTACCAGCATTGTGAACCACCCCAACAGACCTTTCTCTGCTTCGATGGTTCGGCGTTTGTTCTCGCTTTCCTAATCCCTTACTCTCCTTAGCCGATGGGGGAAGAAATGCGCCTGCGCTTACAACTGGGTGTGTCTACTCGTCCAGTTAGAATATCGCTGAACTACCAGTACTATCTTTCCGCCGCAATCTACAAATGGATTGAAACCTCCTCGCCGGAATACTCCGCGTTTCTTCATGACAAAGGCTTTCACATCGAAGGCACGATCAAGCGCTTCAAGCATTTCTGTTTCTCCCGACTCCTCCCCCGACAATCACGTGTGGACAAAAAGCAAGCGCAGTTGCTGATCCTTTCGTCGGACGTGGAATGGTACATCTCGATGCCGGTTGAACGATCATTGCAGCATCTTGTGACCGGAATGTTTGAGAAGCGTGAGTTCTTTATCGAACGTGAAGAGAACCGTTTCGTCGTTGAGCAAGTGGAGACATTGCCCGACCCCCAGTGGGAGCGATCCCTGCCTGCTCAACGAGTCGACCCACGGCCTCGCAGAGAGTCTTCGACCGGACATGCAGGTATGAAGTTCACCATGCTCTCGCCGCTTACAGTTTCAACAATGCACGAACGCAACGGAAAGTTGCAGCCATACTATTTGCGTCCCGACGATGCACGTCTCGCAGCCGCACTGCAGACGAATATCGTGCATAAGTATGAATCTCTCTACGGTGCTGCGCCGGAAGATGCTGAGTTCCGATGCTCACTGGATCAAACGTACATCGAGCGTCAGACCGCCAAAGGCAGACGCATCACGCAGAAGATTACCATCAAAGAAGGACGCACCGACGCAAGCGAGATCATTGGCTTCACCTGCCCCATCACCATTGAGGGGAACCCGGTACTGATTGCTCTGGCATACGAATCAGGTTTGGGAGAGAAGAATTCGTTGGGGTTTGGGATGTTGGAAATAGCAAATGACAAATGACAAATTGCAAATGAAGACGTCTGAGTTGAAGGCACTCCTACAAACCCGCTCTGCCGAATCACTGCAAGCGCTCATTGTTGAATTGTACAAGGCGATCCCCAAACGAGCGCGGGAAACGAAAAAGATAGACGAGCTTGTTCGCGATCCCAATGCCGTTCGACCAAAAGAGGGTGCGAAGACGGCCGTTCAACGGTCGATGGAGGAGATTGAAAAAGAAACCGTGCAGTTCATCGGTCGATCTCTTCGCCCGCCATGC
>JACRFA010000262.1 GCA_016218065.1 Ignavibacteriota bacterium
CGCGCTGCGAAGCGGATACGATCGGCATCGTGACGCGCTAAGGCTCGGAGCGCATCTTTGGATACGCATACGAGTATGCACGCAAGAACGGCCGGAAGAAAATCACGACCGTGCACAAGGCCAACATCCTCAAATACACCGGCGGACTCTTCCTTGAAGTCGCGCGTGAGATCGCAAAGCAATATCCCGACATCGAATCGAACGACAAGATCATCGACAATATGGCGATGCAGATGGTGGTGAATCCATATCAGTTCGATGTGATCGTCACGACGAATTTGTTCGGCGATATCTTGTCTGATCTTGCTTCAGGATTGGTCGGTGGATTGGGATTGGCGCCCGGGTCGAACATCGGGTACGACACGGCGATCTTCGAAGCGGTGCACGGCAGCGCGCCCGACATCGCAGGCAAGAATCTCGCGAACCCGTGCGCACTCGTGCTCGCAGGAGTGATGATGCTGCGACACATCGGCGAGGAATCAGCCGCCGAGCGAATCGAGAATGCCGTCAGCGTCGTGCTGAAAGAAGGGAAGAGCGTCACCAAGGATTTGAAACCGGAGGGCTACATCGGCACGACGGAGATGACGGCCGCGATTGTTGCAAAGCTGAGAGTGTGAGTTGGAGTGATGGAGTGATGGAGTGATGGAATGATGGAATGATGGAATGATGGAATGATGGAATGATGGAATGATGGAATGATGGAATGATGGAATGATGGAATGATGGAATGATGGAGGAACAAACACTCCACCAATCCATCAATCCACTGCTCCATTCCTCCGGCCTTATTGACTGAGCTTGTTTCCGCTTACATCGCACACAACAATCTCGCCTGCGTTCATCGCTGCGAGCCCGTCTTTGATCACCTTAAGATCGCCGACGACTACGACAGCCATCTTTGATGTGTCTAGATACTTGTTGCTGACGCGCTTCACATCGTCGAGCGAGACTTTGCTGATGTTTTGCAGATACGTTTCGTAGTAGTTCTCCGGCAAGTTGTAGAGGACAATGTTCTGCAGCGCGCCCGCGATTTGTTGCGGAGTCTCGAACGTGAGTGCAAAGTTTCCGACTAATCCCTTCTTCACGAACTCCAACTCTTCCGCTGTAAGGCCATCCTTTTGTGTCCGGTCAATCTCGTAGAAGAACTCACGCACTGAGCTGTCCGTCTTCGTGCTCGTGACGCCGGCCGACGCGGTGAACGGGCCAGGCTGCTTGTTGAACGAAAAGCCTGATCGTGCGCCGTAGGTGTAGCCGTGTTTCTCGCGCAGATTCATGTTCAGGCGGCTCGCAAACTGACCGCCGAGTGCGCGGTTTGCCACGCTCACTGCAAAGAAATCGGGACTGCTGCGCGCGAGAGCCGGATAGCCAATGCGGATTTCGGATTGCGGCGCGCTTGGCTTGTCGATCAGGTAGAGCTTGCGCTTCTCGATTGTTGGAGTGGGCGGGAGCGATGCAGTTGGTATCTTGTCCGATTTCCATGCGGCAAGCATGGGATCGAGCTTTGCGACAACATCTTTCATCTTTACATCGCCAACGACAATCAACGTAGCATTATTCGGACGATAGTACGTCTCATAGAATTTCACCAGATCATCACGCGTCATGCGCTTCACCGACTCTTCGCTGCCGGACGCGTTGAGACCGTACGGGTGCGATTCGCCGTAGATGATCTTATTGAATGCGAGCGAGGCAATGGTTGCCGCTCGATCTTTCTGCTGTCGCAACCCGGTCAGTCGCTGCTCCTGAAGTCGATTGAATTCCGATGGCGGGAACGTCGGGTTGACAAGCACGTCGGCGTAAACACCGAGTGCTTTGTCCAGGTGCTTGGTCATGCAGTTGAGCGTCAGGAAGGAGCCGTCGGTGTTTGTGTTGACGCCAAGATGCGCTCCGATGAAATCAAGCTCTTCAGCAATTTGCAATGCGCTGCGTGTCTTTGTTCCTTCATCAAGAACATCCGCCGTCATCGATGCGAGTCCGGCTTTGTCGAGCGGATCGTGGTCGGAGCCGGTCTGGAAGACGATGTTGAACGCGACGAGAGGCAGCTCATGATCTTCAACCAGCCACACGTTCAATCCATTCTTCAGCGTCGATTTCTGAATGTCGGGCAGATCAACCTTTGGAACGCCCGATGCTCCGGGACGAATCGTTCTGTCGAGTGCGTCTTGAGCGGATGATGTCATCACAACTCCCATCATGAGTATTAGTGTTGCACAGAGAAGCTTTTTCATTCGACGCCTCCTTTGCGTTCGAGTGTCTTTTGCTCGGCGGCGAGTTCGCGCTTACCCTCAGGCACAACGCTCAGCGCCACTTTCTTGCCTCCGAGAACTTTCTTTGCGACTGCAAGAACTTCCGATGGCGTGATGCCTTTGTAGCGATCGAGTTCTTTGTTGATGTCGCTCGGATTGCCCGTCATGACGAAGTATGTCGCAAGCTGGTTCGCTTTGCCGAGTACGGTGGAGAGGCTGTTCGTCACGCTCATCTCGCGATTGTTGATCGAGGTCTGCACTTCTTTTTGCGTCACGCCTTCCTTCAGCAGTTTTCCGATTTCCTCGTTGACAAGCGTCTCCATCTCCGTGAGCGACTTGTCGGGCTTTGCGGTAACTTCGACGCTAAACTGACTTGCCAGCAACTGGCTGCCTTGATACACGTTGACGGATTGCGCGACCTTCTTGTCGTACACCAGCGCTTTGTAGATGCGCGAGTTCTTTCCCGACCCAAGTATGTCGGCGAGAACGTCAAGCACTGCATCGTCGCGCGTGAACATTTGCGGAGAGGGCCATTGCATATACAAACGCGGCAACTGCACTTTATCTTCAAACACCAAGCGCTTCTCCTCAGCGAGAGTGACCGGCATCGGCTTCGGGCGAGGAATTTCCGTTCCCCTGCCAAGTGAGCCGAAGTACTTCTTCACCCATGCCTTCGCTTGCGCGGGGCGGAAGTCGCCGGCAATCGAAAGCACAGCGTTGTTGGGCGCATAGTAGATGCGGAAGAATTCCTTCACATCCTCAAGCGATGCAGCGCTGAGATCTTCCATGTACCCGATCGTCGGCCAGCTGTAAGGATGAGTTTCCGGATAGAGCGCCTTGGCAATTTTCTCCCACGCGGTACCGTACGGTTGGTTGTCGTAATTCTGGCGGCGTTCGTTCTTCACAACGTCGCGTTGATTGTCGAGCTTTTCCTGCGTCATAGCCGGAAGGAGAAATCCCATGCGGTCCGATTCGAGATAGAGCGCCAGCTCAAGATAGTTGCTCGGAACGACTTCGTAGTAATTTGTCCGGTCGTTCGACGTTGAGCCGTTGATGTTTGCGCCCACTTCCTGCAACAGCTTAAAGTGTTCGTCATCGGCGACGTGCTGCGATCCCTGGAACATCATGTGTTCGAAGAGATGCGCGAAGCCGGTGCGCTTTACCTTCTCACTGCGCGACCCGACGTTGTAC
This sequence comes from Ignavibacteriota bacterium, assembly GCA_016218065.1. Classification (GTDB taxonomy): domain Bacteria; phylum Bacteroidota; class Ignavibacteria; order UBA10030; family UBA6906; genus CAADGV01. The sequence continues at coordinate 3,438 of JACRFA010000262.1, forward strand.
ATCACGACGACAGCAGTAACCGGCGCCGAGTGGTCTTCGTGAAGAATGATCGTCATTCCGTTGTCGAGTTTGTATTGATCGAACTTCACTTTGGTTTGCGCGGGGAAGGCCGTGCTGGTTGCCATAACTACACATCCAATCATTGCTAGTGAAACAAGCCAGAAGGTGCCTTGCCTTCTTGGCGGCGACCACGAGGGTCGATGATCTCGAAGCGGTGCGCGTGTTCGCATGCTTTCGTTCTCCTTTTGTTGTTGTGAGTTGGCTGAGATGATGTGGGATAATCCAGTGCTCAAATATCAGTAATGTTGTACGGAAATGCTACTGGCTGAGGAGTTCATTCTGGGCTTCTCTGTAGGGGCGAGGTTCCCTCGCCCTTGAGGGACGACGTAACATTGCACGTTACGAAACCCTCCATAGAGCGACGCGACGTCGCCCCTACGGAATCCTGGGTCCTCTGTAGCGAGGTCCCCTCGCCCCTGTGGGACGAGGGAATGTTGTACGTTACGAAACCCTCCATAGAGCGACGCG
>JACRFA010000032.1 GCA_016218065.1 Ignavibacteriota bacterium
GAAGCAACTCAATAAAGGATATTGGATCCCTGTGAATGCCATCGAACGGTCCACGTCGCAGTACATCTCAAACTCCGACATACAAACATTGATTGGAGGAATGCCTGCGAAGCATGTGCTGCTTGTGACCGACGCGTGCTTTGCTGGAGATCTGTTCAGAGGATCGGTAGAGATGCTTCCGTACGAAAACACGCCGAACTATTTCAAGAATGTTGCGAAGAGAAAATCACGCAAGGCGCTCACATCGGGCGGCCTTGAGCCGGTCATGGATGGAGGCGCCGAAGGGCACTCGGTGTTCGCGTATTATTTGCTCAAGGCGCTCGCAACGACAGAAGGAAAGTTCTTCGATACATACCAGCTCTTTGATAAGCTTCGCATTCCGGTGGCTAACAATTCCGAGCAGATACCGGAATTGCAGGCGATCAAAAACACTGGAGATGAAGGAGGACAGTTTGTGTTTGTGAGAAAGTGACGTATTACGGTAAGACTGTGTTGTTCGGCATGCTGAACTAATAGAGGAACCCTGCGGCGTGCCTTTGTGGGGCAGGGGTTCCGGCTATTACTAATCAATCACAAGAAAGGTAGGGTAATATGATGAAGATCCGAGAGAGGGATCTTGCGAAACTGTCGGGGCGAAGATTGCTTGGCGCTCTTGTCAGAGTATCAACTTTTACTTTGATGGTCCTGCTCTGTGTACTCTACAGTCATTCCACGTATGCACAGACACAGAAGCTCACTGCTACAGCACCAGTGAATAAAACAGCGATTGTGGGTGTTTTGTATAGAGGCCAGATTAGTGTTACAGGGGGGACGACACCATACAAATACTCCCCAGAGTACGGGATGACAAAGGTGCCGGGATTTACTGTGAACCAAGACGGTCTTATCTCGTGGACTCCAGATCGGGTTGGGGCCTTGCCGGTCGGCATACGTGTTATTGATGGTCGAGGAAGTGTAGTCATGTGCAGTTACAATTTGATTGTTTCCTGTCCCACGATTACGCTTTCGCCGCCACAGAAACTGCTTGGCTACGTTGGTGTGTCTTACAATAGTGGTGAAATCATTGTGCAGGGGGGAACAGAACCTTATATGTATACCACTTGGCAAGGCACAACTATAGGAACATGTGGTCTCAGGTTCGACCCGTCGAATCGTGCAATCAACGGCACGCCGACGAAAGCTGGTTCGTTTGGCGTTTCCCTAAAGGTTACCGACAAGAACAACTGCTCAAAGATTTTTAGTTTCGGAATACGGATCAGCGTAGATAACATTCCACCCACCGCTAATTGCACGGACCTTGGCGGGGGGAGGTTTCGGATTACTGTGCAAGACAAAGAAAGTGGATTGGACGCAGTCCCCGCTGATTGCCATGGGGGGTTAGGTGTGGATTACGAGGGAAATCCAGGGGAAATCCAAGATGGCATGACAGAGCCATATTCATTTGTCGTGAAGTTCAGGCGGAGGGGTGACACATGCACGTTCACCGCAATTGACATGAAAGGCAACCAGGGAGCTTGCAGTGCAACCTACAGGTGATCACAAAAAAGCTCGAATTCGGGACGAATCGTTAGTATGCCGATGCGCGACGGGGCTTCTGCTTCGCGATCAGCACAGTACTACTAAACGTACTCACTCGATTGCCAGAAGGGGATCAAGCGAAGCACCAACATTCGGATGGATGGAAGATGTAATAGACTTAATATCGGCGCTACCTACCTCCCTCCAACTTCCAGAGTGTAGCTGAGGTTGAGCGAGACACTCGTGCGCAATTAGCGTCGCGGTGAGATGGCGCTATCGTACATGAGATCAATGCTATTTGAAATTTGAAAGGTCTCGAAGATAGAAAGGGATGTCCTCAATGAACTTTCAACGCGCGCGTTTGCATATTCGCGGGCAGAGCTACGTTTCTTGAAAACCTTCAGGTCCAGAGCGGCGTTGAATGATACCACGTTCTTCTGATTCTCATCGAAGACGGGCACCGGTGCGTACAGTAGCGATATCATCATCGCAAGCCCATTGTCGGTCGATGACGAAAACCCGGCAGATTGCGGATCGTAAAGCACAGATTGATCACGGTACGTAGTCTGTTGAAATGCATAACCAAGCTGGAGATTGACAGTGAACTGGCCGTTGTCTCCGAGGATGTCTTCGCGATGGAGAAAGATACCTTCGTACAAAGAAGCAGGGTTGAAGAACTCACGGATCCTTTCTCCTTCGGCTCCGGTTTCGGGCAGGAATGCCGTGGTGATGCCCCCTTGAAGCGAAAGGTCGACGCTCGAGGATGCAGTCTTGAAAAGCTTATACACGGGGCGTGTTGTGAATTCAAAAATGCTTGGCCCTTTGATGGGCAACTTGTCGCTGCTATGGGATTGCCGGTACGCGATCCTTATTTTGTTTCCCCAAAGGAAGGACGAGGCACTGTAGCCTGCATCAGCTTCAAGTCCGGTTTCCCAGCTAAGCAGATCTGAAACAGACTTGTTGTACGCATCATCTACTCCTGAGTAGCTTAACAGTACTCCAATACGAGGCGACATCTTGAATTGCCATTTGCTCTGTCTCTTGTAGCCGAAAACTTGTGCCGAACATAGATCAGAAAAGACAACAAAGAGTAGCGCGACAAAAAAGAGCCGTTTCATATGCTCCTCCAGAAACATTACAGTGGATTAACTTGCAGGCGGGAAAGAACAGTGGTACCATCCAAAGATAACAAATTCTTTTTCCTTTTGCTCGCCTTCATAATCGTCCGAGCAATTGGCGCCGACGCGATCGGGCAGACCCATCGAGCGGGAATAGTTGTCGACAAAAACAAATATGCCCGCGTTCCTCTCGCTCGTCCCTTGATGCGTGGCGGGGAGATTGCGGAAATTCCCCGGAGATATTCCCTGAAACAATTTGCTCCCACGCCGGGCAACCAGGAAGAGTATGCAACCAGTCCCGCGTGGGCAACAACCTATTCGGCCCTCACCTGCATGACAGCGGTCTTAGCTGGCGTCACCGGTCGCGCCGCGATTGATTCACTGAGCTTCTCACCGGCGTTTACATATTTGTGCTCACGACCTGAAAGTGACGGAGAGTGTCAAACTCCAATCTCAATAGAGGACGCGTTCGATGTGATCCAGCAAAGAGGCTCGTTGAGTCTAAGAGAGTTCCAGTACGAATGCAGGGGAAGAATAACTGAAAACGACAGCATGAGGGCGCTTGACAGAAAGATCACCGGCTATCGCAAACTTTTTGAGGATGGGACTACAGAAAAATCTGAACCAGTGAGGAAATCCGTTGCAAGCGGCAAGGCGGTTGTTGTTGGTCTCTACGTTGCTGCATCAATCGATGATGCAAAGGAACTATGGATGCCGGCGCAAGAGGAGTATACGATGCTCACCATGGCGCAAGCCATGACAGTTGTCGCGTACGATGATTCAAAATATGGGGGGTCATTTGAGTTAATGAACAGTTGGGGCACTGGGTGGGGAAACGAAGGCTTCCTATGGATAACGTATGCAGACTTCAACCATTTTTGCGCCTCAGCTTTTGAGATGTTGCTTGATAAAGAAGTCTCAAAAACAAATACTGTCTCCCTCCGATTGATCCAGGATTCCAATGAACCGATCAAGATGGCAAACATGGGTGGATTCTTCCGCACAGGAGAGGCGTTCCCATCGGGCACTCGCTTTCGGGTTGACTTGACAGTCGAGAAACAATGTTTCCTATTTGCATTCGCAACGGATAGTACATCAATGATTCCACAACAATTGTTTCCTCGGAGGAACGCTGCGGGCAGTATGCTGGCGGAATCCGATACGAAAATCTCAATACCGGGCCCAACTGCTCTGAGTTTCAGCAGACTGGATAGTGTCACGGGAATGGATTATTACTGCATCCTAGTTTCCAATTCACCAATCGATGGGGATAAGTTGCTCGAAACGTTTCGGTCGGCAACAGGGGGTTTTCATGCGAGGCTACATTTGTTGTTCGAGCAAATCGAATCGCTTAATACGAGGGCAGATAGAATGATTGACCTTCTCGTTACTGGGAACGAAACGTTTCTTCCCATCGTCATAGAAATGCGCCACTACTGAGGTTTGTAGATCTAGAACAACTGCTGATGCGCACTAAACAAACTCTCTTGCGGTGAACGTTTTCCAAGCATTGGAGGGGGTTCCTTTGGCTGCTGTGAAACTCACACAACATTCGCGATTGTTGCGCCAACATGCTCACCACTTTTCGGCTGCATCTCAAGTGTCGCGTACCAGAAATATCTTGAATAAGTCGAGTTAGTCGATGCACCGCAAGAGTCTGGGTACAAAACGGCGACGTTTGATGCGACGAATCTTGCCAGCGGCGTCTATATCTACCGCATCAAGGCAGGCAACTTCACGAGTGTCAAACGCATGTGCTTGATCAAGTAATTACGAATCACGCGCAGCACGATGACAGCAACTTGTCTCACGGTTCAAACTCAATGAGTCGAGCGGGCATGAAACAGCATACCTGAAACATGCGATCAGTTCGTTTGCCGTTCCGAAGTCAGATGTTCTCGTTCGACCAAACGGCAGCGTGTCGGCTGAAAAATATCGGAATGCGGATTCAGAATCGATGCCGGCACCATTGCAGTAGATGTACACGAGGAAATGAAATGGCGGACAGAAGAACAACGTACCAAGCGAAACTGCGTCGGCTCAATTTCGATTCGGCAGGAAAAGATTGAGTCAATACTGGGTAGTGATGGTAGCCTTAACGGGAATCGAACCCGTATTTGAGCCTTGAGAGGGCTCCGTCCTAACCGTTAGACGATAAGGCCGTTTTGAGATTGTCGTTTCAGATTGTGCTTGCCGATTGAGGACACGGTCCGCAATCGACAAACCAAGAATCCGCACTGTCTTGCTGCCCCGTAAGGATTCGAACCTCAATAAGCAGATCCAGAGTCTGCCGTCTTACCATTAGACGACGGGGCAATTTCCATTTGCGGGTATCAATTTACCCAAAGGCGGAATAAGAGTCAACGCGCCCAATGTCGAATGAGTTGAGTGCAGTGATGGCGAAGCGATTGAGAATGCGCGATAGGTGAACATGAACCAATGACGCAAGAAGTTCTGACTTTGTCGCGAGCGTTCTTGCTTTGTGAATGAAAAGCGTCTATATTGTTCGCCAGAAATTCGTTCTTACAAATAACAGAGTCTGGTATTCCCGCCATCATGAGTGGCGGGGATGAAAAGGGAATTCCGTTAAAAGCGGAAGCTGCCCCGCAACTGTAATCTTCATTCTACTGTTCGGTAGAAGTTCTCTCGCAAGTCACTGTCCACAATACACGGTGGATGGGAAGACGAGAGGATGAAGAGAGCCAGGAGACCTGCCAGATTCTCAGTCCTACAAAATCTTCGCGGGAAGAGATGGGAGGTCCTCCGACAGGAGTTGCCCCATTCTTCACCGAAGGATGGGGTTTTTTGTTGTGCAGAATTTGCTTCACACATTGTGGTTGACGCCTTGCCTGCTTTTCGTGTGCGGTTTCAACCTACTCGCATCTGAACAGCCTGCTGACTCAACATCAGTAAGCGATACGAGTCGAGTCTACGAACTTCGCGAAGTGCTCGTCACGGCTTCCCGCATTCCGCAAACTGCCTCGCTCTCTGCCGCGCCGATCACAAACCTTGATCTCCACACATTCGAGCAATCAAATGCTTCATCGTTGGGCGGAGTGTTGTCTATGGTCCCAGGACTGTTTGTCAAAGACTATGGCGGAGGAGGCTCGCTGCAAACTATCGCGCAGCGCGGCTTGGGTCCCGAGCATACCGTTGTCTTGCTCAATGGAATGCGCGTCGGCAATCCTCAACACAATATCGTTGACCTCGCGTTGATATCGACAGACGAGATCGAGAGAATCGAGATTCTGCACGGTGGAAATTCTGCAAGCTATGGCGCCGATGCTGTGGCGGGCGTTGTGAATGTCGTAACGAAGGGAGCTGTGAAGTCGAATTCAATCCGCGCGGCGACGAGTATTGGATCGTTTGGATATCGGAAGATCGATCTCTCCGCGGGGCTGAGTTCTGGCCTCATGATGACGACCGCAGGCTATCGCGAGGAGAAAGGAAGGAACAACTTCCCGTTCGTGTTTGAAAATGGGCAGGACAAAGTTGCGCTCGTCAGACAAAATGCGGATTTCAGTTCGAGACTGGGCACGCTAAGCTCCGAGATTGGATTCGATTCCGAAAACAGTCTCGCATTGCACGCACGAGTCTTTTCGTCTGAGCGAGGAATTCCCGGCGCGGTCTCAGGTCCCGCGATTTCAAGCGTAGCGCGGCAAATCGATAACGACGATCTCGCGCAGCTTCGTTACGCAGGCTCGTCCTCTGCTGCAATCCGGTATCATCTCGGACTGCAATACCACTACGCCAAGTACCGCTACAGCGATCCTCAGTTTCTTGTCGGATCGTTGCCGTTGTACAACGAATCGAATGTGTCGGAGGTTCGTGTTGAGCCGGGGGTCAACGTTGCGCTCACCGACAATCTCCGCGCCGCGTTGGGATTTGAATTCGCTCGCGCCGATGCGAAAGGGAATTCTCTTTCGAACGAAATTCGACGCACATCTCAGGGAGCGTTCTGTTCAGTTGAACAAAAGATCATTCCATGGACGGACGCCCTACCTGCGTTCTACGTGTACCCGGCTTTGCGATTTGACCGCATCGCGACGTCGCAACATGTCTTGTCCAGCTGGAGTCCGCAACTGGGGCTTGTTGTTCCGCTGAAGCAATTAGGCGCAATCACGCCCACGCTTCGGGCGAGTGTGAGCCGCAATTTCTCTGCGCCAACATTCAACATGCTGTACTATGCGGGCGGAGGCGGCGTCGGCAATCCGCGCCTTCGTCCGGAACGCTCGTCGAGCTTTGATGTTGGCGGAAGCCTCGATTGTAATTTTCTCGGAAGACAAACGGCGACACTCTCGTATTTCGATATTGATATGAACGATCGCATTCAGTGGGTCGCTACGGGTACTATGATCGTCACGCCCAAGAACATTCGCTCAGTGAGATCAAGGGGCATTGAGTGTTCGTATCGATGGATCATGCCCGAAGGATTGGGAGAGCTGAATGCGAACTACACGTCCTCATCGACAAGGAAGATCGCGGAGGATTTTGCCGGCGATCCGAACGTTGGCACTCAGCTGATCTATGTGCCGCAGGAGATGGCTAACGTTTCTTTCAGTTCAACAAAAGTGTTTGAGAACGAGCCGGTGGAGAAAATTGGCGGCGCCATCTCGATGATGTACACTGGCTACGTCTTCACGACGGAAGACAACGCGAGCTTTCTTCCATCGCATACGATCATGAACTGCAGTGTCTTCGCGACGCTCGCGTTCATGCCGTGCAGAGTGTCGCTGCGCGTCGAGGCAAACAACGTTTTCGATGAGAGCTACCAAGTAATTTCGTTGTACCCCATGCCCGGCCGCTCATTCAGAGCAACGCTGGGAATTGAATTGACTGAATAAAGGAGGGTTCATGAGGTTCACTGTTCTTCCGCTTGTATTGCTTGTACTTGTTGGTTGTAGAAACGATCCTGCCGGACCGAACAACGGGCAAAACAGCCGCCCCATTGAGCGGGGAGTGTACGTGCTCAACGAAGGTGATTTCAACACGCCGAACGATGCCCGACTTTCGGCGTTGGATATTGATCGGGATATTGTCGTTACCGATCTGTTCGAAAGTGGGAACGCGGGCGCACATCTCGGAACAGTTGGAGACGACATGAAGTTTCACAATGGCCGGGCCTACATCGTCATGAGCAGATCGCAAAACCTCGTCGTCATGAATCTCAGTACTCTCGCGAAGGAGGCGGAGGTTTTCTTCCCCGGCTCGGCGGTGCATGATCTGCTGATCGATTCGGTCGGCAACAGACTTTTTCTTACGCGCCTGTTCAGCAGCTCGGTGTTTGTTCTGAACTTGAGCACGCTGACCGTCATCGATTCAATTTCCGTTGGATCGAATCCACAGGGCATGGCGCTCGCTAACGGGAAGTTGTTTGTCTGTAATTCAGGCTACGGTTCGGACAAAACAGTTTCGGTGGTCAGCACGGGAACGAACGATGTCATCACGACTCTTACTGTTGGCGACGGCCCGACACAGGCCGCACTAGCTTCCGATGGAAAAATCTGGGTTGCATGCACCGGCAATGCCTTTGCGACGCCGCCAACCACCGGCTCGATCTTCATGGTCGATCCGGTGACCAACACAAAGGTCGATTCGCTTCTCTTCTCGGAGAATCTGTGGGGAACAATCTCAATTGGATCCGACGGGTACGCGTATGTTCTCGGAGTGACTTCCGGAAACTTCTATGGAGGTCCGGTGCACCGGATTTCGACGCTCACGAAAATCATCATCACGAATTTCATCTCGGGAACCTACTACGGTCTCGCGTTCGATAACGTTGTTCGCGAAATCTATGTCGCCGATGTCAAGAATTTTTCAGGCAACGGCGAGGCGAAGATCTACACGAGCGCGGGCGCGTTGCGGAAGACATTTGCTGCGCAAAAGGGTCCGGCGGTGTTTTGCTTCAAGCGGTGAGGGAACGGTTGAATCACTGACACGAGTTTTCTATATTGCGCACGATGAAAGCAAAACTCGCACTCGAAAACGGAACCATCCTCACTGGAGAAGCATTCGGCGCGGCAGGCGAAACCAGCGGCGAAGTTGTCTTCAACACAAGTCTTGCAGGATATCAGGAAATCTTCACCGACCCGTCGTACACAGGACAGATCGTAACGCTCACGTATCCGCTGATCGGAAACTACGGCGTCAACACCGACGATGTGGAATCGACGAAGCCGCAAATCGCCGGCGTGATCGTGCGCGAGTACTTCGACTATCACAGCAACTACCGCGCACGCGAGAGCTTGGGCGCCTGGCTCACGCGCAACAACATCGTTGCCGTGCAGGGACTTGATACGCGCATGATCACGCGTATGCTCAGAACGTTTGGCTCGATGCGCGGCGTGCTTTCGACCGCGGACTTTGACGACGCAAGCCTGCTGCACAAGGTTCAGCTCTCGCCTGAAATGGTGGGTCTCGATCTGACGCACGTCGTCTCGTGCAAGGCCCCGTACAAGTGGAGCGACGTCGATCGCACGCCGTTTCTACTGCGGCCGCTCAACGAAGGGGAGACCAACGGACGTCGCTTCCGCGTGGTCGCGTATGATTGCGGCATCAAGCAGAACATTATGCGCCGCCTGACGAGCTACGGTTGCGATGTGACTGTGGTGCCGGCGCTATTTCCCGCGGACGAGATTGAGAAGATGGACCCCGACGGCATCTTCGTGTCAAATGGTCCGGGCGATCCGGCGGCGGTGAAGACGGCCATCGAGAATCTCAAGAAGTTGATTGGGAAGAAACCGATTTTCGGAATTTGTCTCGGCCATCAATTGCTGGCGCTCGCGTTTGGCGCGAACACATTCAAGCTGAAGTTCGGTCACCGCGGCGGCAATCATCCGGTCAAGAATCTTCTCACACAAAAAATCGAAATTACGTCGCAGAACCACGGCTTCGCAGTCGATCCCGAAACGTTGGACAAGCAGACGCTCGAAGTCACTCACATCAACCTGAATGACGGAACGAACGAAGGTTTTCGTCATAAAGATCTGCCTGTGTTCTCCGTGCAGTATCACCCCGAAGCATCTCCCGGTCCGCACGATAGCGACTACTTGTTCAGCTACTTCATCGAGATGATGAAGTCGGGCGAGCCAATGACAGCGGCATAGAGTTACACCTCCAACCACAGACACGCTTTCTCTACCATCCATCGTATCGCATCGTTTGGTCTTTGTCTTTGCGGAAGCCGAGTGAGGCGAGTATGGGAGCGAGAGGACTCTGCGTCGGACGCGCATCGTTGCAGTAGTTGACGACAATTTCTGTGAAGGGTCGCAACTGGTCGGGAAGTTTGAGCATTGCTGTAAACGTTGCTAATGCTGACTTGATCATGTCGAGGGGCGGGTTTCCCAGCAGTCGCAGTCTTCCCCCATAATTCTCGATGATCATCAGCGGAAGGCCGCGGTGAAAGATGAAGTAGTTGGAGGGAATTCTCATCGGCGCCGGCTCGGATGCATTGAGCACAATGCCGCCGCCATACGGATTCGCCGGATCGCTCGCGTTGAGAATCATCGGCGCCTCATCGACTTCATCTATGCGGATGCGATGCAACTCTTCGACTGCGGCAGGCAACGCGAACTGCATTCCCGACAATCCCTCCACAAAATATCCGCGACGGATTTCGCCGCGCAACTCCATGCGTTGCAACTCGGTCGCGATGAGCGGCCAGGGAAGCAACTCCTCGCGACGATAAAACTCGCGGGCGAGCACGCCGTATCTGCTCAGAAGCTGTTGCGCCTGAGCGTACGCCTGTTCTTGTATCGACAACTCATCGCCCAACACGCCGGGCAAATTCACCAACGACCATCGTCCGTTCCAACCGGGAACTTGCTTCATCGCTCGCCGCACTGTTTGCATTGCCTTGAACCGATACGGATTTCGTTTTCCGGTGATGAGGTCGATCGGCTCAATGGGCTTCTCGTCGTTTCGTTTTGCCGCATGCTTCACGGAGAGAAGCTCGGCGAATTGATCGTTGGTGATGTGACTCTGCCACAACAACTCGGCGAGCGCATTGTTCATCGCTTCAAGCGAAAGGTGACAGCCGCCGCGTATGTCGGTGAAGAATGACGCTCCGTTTTTGCGCAGATAGCCGAGCAAGCGCTGGGACGGCTCACTGAGGCTCTTGTTGTTGTCCTCTTGTGTTGGCGTGAGAAAGATCGCGCCATCGCCGCGCACGAGGCACTTCAGCTTTCCATTACCCGATCCGGTCCAGACTACTGCGCCGGAAAGCGTGAGTGAAGCGAGTTTGTCTCTGGAGTAATCCTTGACGCGGCGCAGGAAAATCTCGCGCTCCCAGATTTCCATCGGTAGCGGCAGCGCTTGCAGCTGTTCGACGACTTCACTGATTCCCGTCGTTCCCGTTACCTGAGTCGAAGAATGAAGCTTCTGCCAGTGAAAAAGAAATTGCGTGAAGGTGTGAAGCGACGACGGCTTGATTTCTTTTCTGAGAATCGAAATCGTCTGCCGACGGATGTGATCGAGGTTTGAACGAAACACAAACTGCTGGTCGGATGGCAGCCGCGGGCTGAATCTCCCTTTCACCACATCATCCGATGAAGTCAGTCTGTCGAGTTCCTCCTGAATTGCGTCTTGTCTGAAACCATAGCGCGAGGCGAGTTCTTGTGAAGTGATTGGGCCATGGTTCTGAATGTACCGCCGAACGACGGCGCTTCGATTCATCTCCAGATCGAGATGAGAGTAGAGGGGTTCTTCCTCTCCGGCGATCCAACGGATACCGGAAGGAAAATGCTGCCTCCGTGCGCGCCCATTGCGTTCAAGTTCTTCGAGCATCGAGAGATCGGCATCGACGATGCGTTCTTTGATTTCTTCTTCGCTGAGATCGCCGACGCGCAGAAGGATCTCGAGCAATTCCTCGGGCGAGCGAGCCTTGTAATGCTCGGCAGTGTGTTGCAACTGTCGCTCGACGTGTTCGATTGCTTCAGGCCTGATCATCTCTTGCATCGAACCGAGATCGACCACTTCTGAAAGCAGCTCGCGGTTTACTTCCATGTAGCGGCTCAGCTTGTCCGACTTCGGCTCATCCCACTCATACATGTACACCTGGATGAAATCGAATAACAAGCTCGCCGCGAATGGAGAGGGCACTTCGGTCTGAACCGACTTCACGCGGATTGTCCCGCTGACGATGCCCTGCACAACTTCTTTGAAGTGTTCGAAGTCGAGAACGTCGGTAAGAACATCGCGCACGGTTTCGATGACGATCGGGAAGTCTGCGTACGTGCGCGCAACCTGCAGCAGATCTTTTGCCTTCAGTCGCTGAAGCCACAGCGGCGTACGTTTGCCCGGAGCGACTTTCGGCATCAACAACGCACGCGCTGCATTCATCCTGAACTGTCCGCCGAACAAAGGTGAGGAGAGCAGATCGTTGAGGACGATGTCTTCAGCCTCTTTCAGAGTTAGATTGTCGAGAAGATTCAGCGGAAGCTCATCGGCATCGGAGCTTCGCAGCAGCACGCCGTCGTCATTGTAGAGCATCTGCGGTTCTGCCGACGTGAGTTCCTGCAGTCGCCGCGCGACGAGCAATCCGAGCAAGCCGTTGACTTGCCGCCCGAACGACGAATGCACAACAATGCGCGGGTCGCCGACTTCATCGCGGAATCCTTCGATCACGATCAACTCACAGTGAGGGACGATGCCCGCGACCTGCTTCTGTTTGAGAATGTACTGCTCGATATTCCATGCCGCCCGCGAATCGATTGGAAATTCCGATTGCAGCCATCTCAAACAATCGGGCGAATCGACGCGGCGGCTCAGTTCCTTCCGAAATTCTCCGACCTTCCTGCCCAGCTCAAAGCTTCGCCCGATTCCTTCGCCGCGCCAGAACGGCATTCGCGCGGGCATACCCGGCGCAGGAACAACGGTGATCTTGTTCGCATCGATCTCCAGCATCCGCCAAACGCTGGAACCAAGAATGAACGTATCGCCGGTGTGGCTCTCGTACACGAACTCCTCATCCACTTCACCGACTTTTGTTTTGCCGTCTTCGAGATATACACCGTAGTAGCCGCGGTCGGCAATCGTTCCGCCGCTCGTGATCGCGAGCTGCGAGCTGCCGGGCAATGCGCGCAGCATGTTGTTCACCTTGTCCCACGAAATGCGCGCCCGCAGATCACGGAAGAAATCATTCGTGTAGCGTCCGGCAAGCATCTGCACGACGCTGAGAAACAGTTTCTCCGACAAGTCACGGTAGCAGTAGGACTGTCGGATGTACGCGAAGAGTTCATCCACATCCCATTCTTCGACGCTCACCATCGCGACGATTTGTTGCGCAAGAACATCCAGACAGTCTTTGGGGATTTTCGTGAACTCGACATC
>JACRFA010000263.1 GCA_016218065.1 Ignavibacteriota bacterium
GACTGCGATCGCAATGGTATCGACTTTCTCAAATCGCTGATCACCCTGGAACGTACAAAATGGAAGGAACGAAGTGGGAGGAAGTGAGTCGGTATCCCAGGTTGTGAAATATCGTGAATGGGAAAACTGATACCAGTTGTTCATTCCCACAAACCTTAGCAATGCAGCGCCGCCTCCCCAAAGTGATCTGAATTGTGAGCGATCACGGTGCCGCGGAGACGTCGGGCGAACATGACCGGTAAGCGTGTCGGGCCAGAGCGGTGAAGCAAGAAACTGACGTCTGGCAGCGGCTTGTTCAAACGCGGAATCGACTTGAGGAAAATAGTCAGCCACTGCAATTGCTATCCTCCGACCGATGGTATCAACGCGTTCTTCATACGTGACTGTTTTGTTAACCATTGTTCCAAGGTCGGCAACATTCCATGCGGGAAATCGTCCGATTGCTGCCGCCGGGCCCGGATAGCTCAGCGTGTCTCCCAGTCCTTCAACGAACCAGTCGTCAACCATGATCGAGTCCTCATAGATGAGAGGCGGAGCGACGATTCCGTTTTCCTTATGCGAGGGAACGCTGTTAACATTTCCCGCCAAAAGAAAATACTGTGGCTTCGGGTCTTGCCATGTTGTGAGCGCGTTGCGAATGAATCGCTTGATGGCGCTGTCAGGTGATGTCCCTTGGCCGAATTGTGCATAAATCGAATCTGTCTGTTCTATGCGGACTCTGAACCCATTGTGTACTGATCGGTAGTCGGCCAATGGTTGAATGGTTTGAACATACGCTGGTGGGCAGATGATAACGTAGTCGGCTTGAGTAGAAGTACTTTGATAGTTTGCGGAGATCGCTGCGGCATGCCACACAATAACAACGAGTGCTACAAATATTGCACGGGCGCGGAGAATTGTACGTGAGACGGATGCAGGGTTCATATTACCTCCTTGAATAGACTATTTGAGTGGATTGGAGAAAAAGAACAGGAAGCAATCCGTATCAAGAGGTTCAGTAGAATCCTTTCCGTCAGGAAGGAGATTAGCTCATCAGCTTTGATCCAATGTACAGCGGTAAATTAGAAAAGTCAATTTCATCTTTGCGCCATAACATAAAAAGCCGGCATCTCGCGACGCCGGCTTTGGTTTAACATCATCCACCAACTATTCTTACCTCACGAGCACCATCTTCTTTGTAGAGGTGAACCCATCTGTCTGCAAGCGATAGAAGTACACACCGCTTGAAAGCCCAAGTTGTTCTTTGCCGACTTTGTAGGAATACTGTCCGGCGGTTAGGTTGCCGTTTGCAATCGTCGCCATTTCCTGTCCGATCAAATTGAAAACTTTGAGGGTTACGAACGAACTCTTCGGCAAGTCGAACGAAATATTCGTCTCGGGATTGAAGGGATTGGGATAGTTTTGATACAGTGCAAATGTCCGCGGGACCAATCCTGGAGTTTTGACATCCGTAACGCGTCTGACCCTTAATGTGATGGTGATTGGAATCGACGAGTTGACGGGATCATTGCTCAGGACGACTACCCGCGCCGAGTAGGTCGTATCAGTGCGCAAGCCTGCCGAATGAACGGAGAGAACTGCTGTCGATGTCAATCCCGAATCGACTGCACCAAACGGCGGAACGATTGCAAGCCATGCTGCAAAGGATGTATCAAGCACAGCGTAGTTGAGCGTGCCGCCGCCGTTGTTCCGAATGCTGACAATGTTCGTTACGCTATCGCCAACCACCAATGTGTCGCGGATGATCGTCGGCGTAACCTGAATTGATGCATTCGGCGGAGTCGTGACGTTCATTGTCACGGGAACGTTGACGACTGATCGGTTCGCAGGACGCAGCGCAAGGTTAGCGCGATACGTTCCCGCAGTCTTCGCCGCAAGCGTAACAAGTCGGAAGTACGCCGAGTCGTTCGCCGCGACACTCACGCTTGTTGTGTCTTCCGTAATCCATGAGACTCCAAGCTCGCCTCCGATGTTTCCGTGTCCCGCCATCGGTGCATAGTCAGGCATTGGGTTCGCAGACTGCGAGAGTCGGATTGCGAGCACAGCAACATTCATCTTCCGGTCAGGATCGTTCAGGCTGCTCTCAGTAACGCCCGTGAGCACAGTTGCATCCGTGCTGATGGTGAGAACGCTGTCGCGCTGAACTTTGAGCAAGAACGGCACGCCGATGATTGCAAGTGAATCGGCGTTCGGGTCAATCACTGCGCCCGCAGGAACTCGTCCCAGAGTCGTCAGCGAATCGACGAGAATGCCGCTTGCATCCATCAGAATCTCGCGTTCAGACCCAACGTCACGCGATGTCGGGCCGATGCCGAGCGGCGAAGGAAATGCGCCGCTTCCAAAATCCTGATCGGTGTCCACCGAAATTATGAGCACCACATTGGTGTCGGGCAGATCCTTTAACACAATCTGAAAGTCGTGGTAGTTGCTGATGAGTCCTGTGCGAAACTGGTAGCGCACGCGATACATATCTGCCGCGCCTCCGAAATTCTCATCTCTCTCATCGGTGATGATGGTCGAGTACGCCTGCGGCACGAGTGACGAACCCGGCGAGCTTGAGCTGCGCAAATTCGACCAGTCCGCCTTTCTGAATACCGAGCGATATCGGTTAAGTAAAGTCTGCAAGGACGCTGCTCCGCTTCCGCCCAAACTCAGCGGCGCTTCAGTTGCGGTTAACACCGACTCAGCAAGAGCGACCGTAACAGGACTACTTGTGAAGTTTCTGACCTTCACCGAATCTCTGAACACTCGTCCCGTCGGTCCGTTGAGTGTGAACGACGTAGGAGTGATGACAACTCCCGTATCAAGAGGAGCGGCTGAAGTCGAATAGCCATATACGCGAACATCATCCACATAAAATCCATCGCGCTGCTCGCCGGCATCTGCCGCAACACGGAATCGAATTTTGACCGGTGAGTTTTTGTATGGAGTAAGATCAACTGATTGTTCCACCCAGTTTTGTCCGGGGTTGTAGCTGTCGAATCCCCACGAACCTGCGGGTTGTTGGCCTCCACTTCTCGCCGATCCGAAATGAGAAAGCTCGGCGCGCAACGTCGTCCATGACGATCCATTGTTTGTCGAGACCTCCACCGTCGCAAAGTCCCAGGTCGGCTCGAGCGCCCACTTCGTCCAGAACCGCGCTTGCGCGTAGTTGTAAGACGCAAGAGTCAACTGCGAGTTCAACGTGAGTGAGTTGTTTGCGCTCGACGAATAGTTGCCGCTCGGACTGTCGGTGAATGCAGATGGAGGCGTGTGAGATCTCGTTGTGAGGCCCCAGCCTGTGCCTGTTGTCCAGTTCGTTGTTCCCGCGCTTGCGCTATCGGCAAACACAATCGAAGGAGTGCCGATGAAGTAATTCAGCGTATCGATCTTCCGGAAACCTTCGCCGTCGGTGATGTCAACGTAGAATTGGACCGGAACGCCTTCTGTTGCATTTGCCGCGACAGAGCCAGTGAGCACAACGTCCAGTTCCTGCTGACGAAGCAGCGCGTTGATCGTAACAGGCACAGCGCCGAATTGTACCGACGCCGAATTGCTCGTCGCAACGACGGAAAGGAGAGAGGCGGAGTTAACGCCCTTATTCTTTACGCGGGCGACCAGCGAGAAATTTTCGCCGCGGTTTAGGAATCCGTTGCTCCCGGCATCTTGCACGGAATGCGAAATCACGGTCGTGTATTGGCCGGCGACGTAGGCGAGCAGCTTGTTCATCGGGAGATTCGCGGTCACCAACGGCAGAATGCGACTCTGCGACGCCCAGAACCCGTCGCTCTCGATGCCCACTTCGGGCGTCATCGTGTAAGTGGATGGCTTTGTCGTGTCGCCAAACATGTAATCATCGGCGCCGCCGCGCGTCGCGTAGTTGACGGTCTGCATGTCAGTGCCGTTGGTACTGCGGTTCATCGCAGTCATGAAGTACGCCCAGTCGCGATAAATCAGCGAGTCGGCGTTCTCCCGCGACAGATAGCCCCACGGATAGATGAGGTATGAGCCGTACGTATGATAGTTCAGGCATGTTTTGATATTGTGCGAACGCATGAAGTTGTTGATCGCCTGGTTCTCAGGCTCGGAGAATGCGCTCGGCCCGCGATAGGTCTCGCTGGTGGGAGATGTGCTTGAGCCGCCATTCGACGCATTCCACATATAGTCGGGACCGTAGTTCCTGTTCGGGTCAACGCCGTAGCTTCCTCCATTGTTGCGGCGATTCTTTCGCCACATGCCGCCGCCCGATGGATTCGTCGCCCGATTGTATTCGTAGCCATCAGGGTTCACGACCGGAATAAACCACTGCGATCGGTTGTTGACGAGATAAGTGGCTTCAGGGTCTGTGCCGTAATTTTGCAGCAGCCACCACATATAATAGATCGTGGACATCATGCCCGCAGGTTCGCGCGCATGATGAAGCGCAGTGTACAGCACTTCGGGTTTGTCCTGACTCTGCATCGTCCCGATCCGCACAAGCCAGATTGCGCGATCTTGCTGTGATCGGCCAATCGAATCACGCACTGTGATCAAGCCAGGATAGAGCAGACGCATCGAGTCGAGTTGCTGTAGTACTTCAGCGAATGTGTAATGTCCGCCCATGCTGCCGGTTCCCCAGTTGAGCGATGAGGCAGGCTCACTCGCGATTCGTTCGCGATAGTATTTCTCCAGATCGTTGATGATGACCTGAAACGAGATGCCTTTCCGCGTGAGGTCCTGCAGCTCGAACTCCCCGGCGATGAATTCCATCGCGCCGCCAATCTTTCCGGTGGCGCCTTCATGGTCGATGCCGGTTGAGTAGATATCCGCCAGAACCGATTTGTCTGCGACGTGAATGCGTATCTGTTTGTAATTCTCCGCAGCAACTAATGTCATTGCCGAAAAAAGAATGCAAACCAGGAAAGCAAGTCTGACTGCTTTCATCAAAAACTCCGAGTGTGGTGAAAAGTAATAGAGGTGAGAGCGCACATCAAAATACCAAATGTGCTCTTCACCTACAAGTAATTGCTTCTCTCGCGGTGAATGAGTATTATTCGTCACATCATTCTCGATACTCGTGTCGTTTACCAACCTCGTACATCAGAAGGAAGCTTATGGAGAATACTGCGTTAGTTTCGAAGTCAGGCATCAACACCAACACCAATGTAGTGACACAGACGCTCTGGGTGATGGGATTCGCTGCGGCGACTGCAATCGGTGCTCGCATTGAAATCCCATACCAGCCTGTTCCGTTCACGCTGCAAACCATGTTTGTTCTGCTCTCGGGCGCATTTCTCGGCGCTCGGAACGGCGCCTTGAGTCAGCTTCTGTATTTGGCCGTTGGTGCAGCGGGTATTCCTGTCTTCTCGATGGGCGGAGTTGGAATTGCAAAACTTCTCGGTCCAACTGGCGGCTACCTCATGGCATTTCCCCTGGCAGCTGCCGTTGTCGGGTATCTCGTTGCTGAATTCAAGAGCTTGCCCGCTGTTGCTCTCTCAATGATTGTTGGTCTGCTTGCGATTTTCGCCTCTGGCGTTCTTTATCTGAACGCGTTCTACATTCACAACATCAGTCAGTCGGCGGCTTCAGGATTTGTTTTGTTCACGTGGTGGGATGTCATCAAACTGATGGCGGCTGCGACGATCTATCGCGAAGTAGCGAAGCGCTGGCCGAGACTCGGCTGAGAAATCCGAAATGGAAAGCAAAGAACCCGCCTGACAGTGTCGAGCGGGTTCTTCGTTTATGTGTGATGTTGAACAGCGCTTACGCTATTTCACGAGCGTCATCTTCTGCGTTGCATTGAACGTTCCCGCCGACAGTCTTGCGAAGTAGATTCCGCTTGACACATGCTGACCGCCATCGCTTGTTCCATCCCAACGAGCTTTGTACGTCCCCTGATCATAGGATTCGTTCGAGATGAGATTCTTGACGAGCCGACCGTGGACATCGTAGATGGCAACAGTCACTGCTTCACCCTTCGGAATCGAGAACTGAATGTTCGTCGAAGGATTGAACGGGTTCGGAAAGTTCGGGTGCAGCTGGTAAGTTTCTGGTGCGCCTTCGAGCTTATCCACGGCGTTCGGATGCGGGTTCGTGCCGTGGCACTGCGTGCATTCCATCTTTGCGGCTACGACATTGTTTGTGCCGACCGTATGACACGCATTGCATGCAGCGATTGTCGCGGGCGGAGTGTATCGCGGTGTGAATGTGCCTGCGAGCTCTTCGTTGAGAATCTGTGCTGCGAACGCGGCAACGTCGCCGGTCAGACGAGCACAACGTTCTTTCCGCTCAGTTGACGAGGCAGTGTAGTGCGCACTCTTGCACCACTCAGTCACTGATGGATGACAGAGAGGAGATCCCGAAGCATTCTGCGGAAGCACGATATCACATCGGTTGTCTGTAAATGTGTGGTTGACCGCGTACTGGTTGCTGATATCGGTCGGGAACATCGTCTGTGTGTACCAGCCGAACAGATCATTGACGAGCACATCCGATCGTGCCTTCAGCAGAACAAGCGAGATCAACGAAGCGGGACCATTAACTGCACCGCACGTTCCTCCCCAACCCACGCCGCCGCCGGCTCCGTACACCATGATCTCGGAAGGCAATTGGTTCCAGGGATCGGGCAATACTTCGCGAAGTTTTTGCGCGATGGCATGGAATGCGCCATACGCGCATCCTTTCCCCGATGTCCAATAGGTGTCGTGACCGAGTATGCGAACTGCTTCGACGTTCAGTGTTTGATACGGCCAGGGCCACACAGTGAGTATCTGGTTCGCGTGAACTGTGTTTTTCGTGAGCAGGTTGACTGCGCCGACTCCGACAGCAGCTCCCGCGGCATACTTGGCTCCGGTTCTCAAGAAATCTTTGCGTGTTAGATTTTTTTTCATTGCGTTATCCTTCATTTGTCGTTGAGGGTTTGATGATGTTTGGTTGAGCCTGAGACGTTAAAATTGTTCCGGCATGACTGAGATACTCGCGCAGCCTCGTCACAATCGAACAAAGGGCGGCATCGTGAGCAGCTGCCGCCGATGCTTGTTCAAAATACTGAAGTGATTTTTCTGGGTTGCAGTAGAGCCACAACATCCCGAGCATGGGAAGTTTTCCCACAGGAGGTGACTGCCAATTGTTTTCTTCTTCAAAGATAAGTTCCGGACAGGGACACTCATCTGCATCCGGATCGGTGTTGATGATGAACTCAATGTCTTCCTCGATCAAGGCCCGAAACGCATCGAGCGCTTCACTGACGCGGGAGAGTTGAGCGTAACAGATGATCAGCTTCTTGCGAACCGGTTTGTTATGGGGGTCTCCCGCCAACGCAGCCTCAAACTCGCGGGCAGCGGCGGCGTAATCCCGAATCATGAAGAACCTATTGCCGAGCATTTCACTCATAACACAAGCGATTAATGCAAAAAGATTGCCAGAGAAAAGCGCCTCATACAGAGTTGATTTGGTATGAATGCAAAAGAGGGTGTTGCACGAGATGCAACACATTGGTGCTAAGGTGTGAGAGAGTTGTAAGTTAGGGAGAGCGCGACACTTCGTTGCATCTGCAACAGTGCGCAACGCGAGTTCACGATCTGATGCCGAGCGCCCGCAGCCGCCTCCATACAGTCGTTCTATCGACTCCCATTTCTTTGGCGACTTTGGTTTTGTTGTAGCGGTGCTTTTGCAACAGCAGGATCAACTCCGGCGTGCTGACGTTGGAGCAGTCCCCATCTTTTTCGCGAACCTCTTTGTTGTCGCGGAGACAGATGGGGAGATTTGCGGTGGTGATCGGATTGTTCGGTCTTGTACGGATGAATGCGTACTCGAGAAAATTCTCCAGCTGTCGGACGTTGCCCGGATACGCATAAGTCATGAACGCATCCATCGCGCCGCTTTCGACTTTTCCGACCGCCTTCTTATACTTCAGCGCATACTTCTGAATGAAGTGCTCAACGAGAGATGGAATGTCTTCCTTTCGCTCGCGCAGCGGCGGAACGATGATCGGGATGACATTCAGTCTGTAAAACAAATCTCCGCGCAGTCGTCCGTCGGCGATTGCTTGCTGCACATCCACATTTGTGGCGGCGATGATTCGGACATCCGCTTTCCGGGCAAGCGATTCACCGACACGCTCGTACGTCCCATCCTGCAAGATGCGTAATAACTGCAACTGCGTCTGCACGGGCATTTCAGCAATCTCATCCAGAAAGAGCGTTCCCTTATCGGCAAACTCGAATCGTCCCACGCGGTCCTTGATCGCGTCCGTGAATGCACCTTTCGCATGTCCGAATAATTCGCTCGCGAGAAGATGCTGGGGCAGCACGGCGCAATTCACTTTCACGAAACGCTTCTGCCGTCGCCTGCTCGTTGCCTGAATCGCGTTGGCGATCACTTCTTTGCCGGTTCCCGTTTCGCCTTGAATGAAGACCGACGCATCGCTCTCCGTGATCTCCTGGATAAGCGTGTAGATGTCCTGCATTGACTTGCTCGTTCCGACGATGCCATAGAAATGTGTGTTGCTCCGAAGCAGATCACGGACGTGTTCATCGTCGCTGATGTCGCGGAACGATACCACGCCGCCGACCGGCTTGTTGTTTCGTCCGCGAAGAATTGCTGCATTCAACTTGATTGGTGTAACTTTGCCGCTCCCACATTGAATCTTCGACTCAACATCGACGACATTCTTTCCTGTTTCAAGCACAGCGGCGATGGGACAGAGGCTGGCACAGAACTCCGAGTGAAGAACATTCTTGCAGAATTGACCCAGCACTTCATCGCGCTGGAGGCCGGTGATCTTCTCGGCGGCGCTGTTGAAAAAAATAATGCGAAATTCCTTATCGACGGTGAAGACGCCTTCACTCAGCGAGTCAAGTATCGCATCTTGAAGATGAGGTTGCTGTTCCATTGGTGTTCCCTCTTTTGCAGAGTTCGCTGGTCCTGTTTCCATGATAGACTTCTTCTTCTATGGAATACTAGTGCCCCTCCAACTATCTTTCATACAACAGGGGGGCACAGTGCCGTATCCAACTTAAACAAATCTACTCTCGCTGTTCAAAGATATGGTTGGATCGGCACTAATGTTCTTCAAACGGTCAATGGAGCCGTTCAGGATGATCGATAAGTTGCCCATCGAGATACGTGTGTACCGCCTCATCAATGTCTTCGACATCCGTTACATACGGACGAATCCCTGCCCGGCGTATGCTCTCGTACGCTCCCGCGCCCATGCCGCGTGCAAGCAGAACTTCACAGTCTTGAATATTCTTCAGCATTTGCCCGTGACGCTGTTGCGACGACGCATCAAATCCGTGTTGCTGACCGGGTTGATGCGGTTCGTGATGGTCGTGCGCGAAATGGGCATGACCGAGTTTGTCGCGTGTCTCGCGTGTGACTACCTGATTGTTTTCGATGGAGAGAACAACATAGTATTGCGCTCGTCCAAAATGTTTGCTGATGGTTTTCCCGTCGTCGCTTACACAAGTGATTTTCATGGTCGATACTCTTATCAGTTGTTGTTGATGTTGTACAGAACTTTCAAAATGCTGTGTACACAAAATAGAAACCGCCGAACAGAACCAGCGTGCCTGCCACGCGCCTCATCCATGTTGCACCGCGTGATTCCTCCGACCAATTCAAGTAGCGCTGCACCACATTCGCGAGTGAACCTGCCGCAACGATGACCGCGCAATGACCGACACCGAATGCTGCTATCAGTGCGAGCGCGCTCGTCATATCTGTTGAGCCGATGCTGAACACCACGCCAAGAACTGGCGCGAGATACGCGAATGTGCACGGGCCGAGTCCAAGACCAAAGACCAACCCCAACGCCAGCGCACCAATCCACGGTCGCCCTTCAAGCGGACGAAGTTGAATTGCATTCCACGAAAGCTTCACGACATCCAACAAATACAATCCCACCACAAGGAAGACAGCGGCAACAGCAAGATTTCCCCAGATGCCAACATCGCCGAGCATTCGTCCAAACGCTGCAGTGACAATTCCAATCAGCGCGATGGTCGCCAGAATTCCCAGCGCGAACACGAGCGATAGAACAAAAGTTCGCTTTGCATTCATGCCGGCTTGTTTGCTGATGTAGCCGATGATGAGAGGAATGCTTGAAAGATGACACGGACTCAGTACGATGCTCAGGATGCCCCACGCGAATGATGCTGCGATTGCAATCCCGAACTGCTCGGTCATCGCGAGTGTAAGCGTATTGAAGAGTTCATCCAACATCATTTGCTCGCTGCCTGCTGAATCTTCAAGCCATGCTTCTGAAGGAGCTTGTCAATCTCTGCCTCGGGATAAAATCCTTCATGCCGGAATATCTCTTTTCCTTTTGCATCGAGAAACACCTGCGTCGGGATCAACTTGATCTTGTAGGCCTCGGCTTGCGGACTTCCCTCGTCGGTCCACACATCATGAAACACTACCTTCACCTGCTTGCCGTACTTTTCCTCGATCGACTTCATCACCGGCTGCATTTGCTTGCACGGAATACATCGCACTGAGCCAAGTTCGACGAACGTTATGAGCGGTTGGCTTCCGACGACTTTGCTCTTTGGTGTTTCGGATTTCGCGGGATTCTGGCCCATAACAGGGATTGACACGAACAGGAGAGCGAGGATTGTTATCGCTGAACGCATGTGCTTTTGCATTTGTGTCTCCGTGAGGGTTTCTATGATTGAACAGCCTTCAGTTATGTAATTGCATTGAACAAATATCCGACCATCACAATCCCTGTAGCGACAACTCCAACAAAGATGAAAATGAGTTGAAGCTTGAGCACTTTACGCAGAATGATCATTTCCGGAAGCGATAATCCGATAACAGACATCATGAACGCAAGTGTTGTTCCCAACGACGCTCCTTTTTCGAGGAGGGCGTGAACAATCGGGATGATGCCGGCGGCGTTCGAGTATAACGGCACACCAATCAAAACAGACAACGGCACTGCCCACCACGAAGATTTTCCCATCACGCTTGCCATGAAATCCGCGGGCACGTATCCATGAATTCCCGCGCCTACTCCAATGCCTATCAGAATGTAGAACCACACCTTTGCAACAATGTCGCGAACCGCATCGAAACCGAATTGCACCCGATTGGCAAACGTAACTGTCTGTGCCTGCAATTCAATTGACTGCGACCTGATTGAATAGACCCAATCTTCGACGTATCGCTCGACCTTCAGTTTGTTGATAACGAACCCGGCAAGGATCGCGATGGAAAGTCCCGTGCCGACATACACGAGAGCCACCTTCCAACCGAACAACCCGAACAGTAGGACGACCGCAATTTCGTTTATCATTGGTGCGGCAATGAGAAATGAAAACGTGACGCCGAGCGGAATACCCGCCTCAACAAATCCGATGAACAACGGAACCGCAGAACAGGAACAGAACGGCGTAACAATGCCGAGCAAACTTGCGAACACATTCCCAAGCAACAGAGGTTTGTTCTCAAGAATAGTCCTTGTCCTTTCCGGTGAGAAGTACGAACGCACAATCCCGACGAGAAAGACAACGAGCACAAGCAACAGCAGTACTTTTGGCGCTTCGTAAACAAAAAAATATACGGCGGATGTCAGGTGCGTTCCTTCATCCATCTTTAAGAAACCATATACAAGAACGTCAACGGCATCGGCAAGAAACCAATATGCAACAAGCCAAGCCGTCAAGAGAATCGACGCGAATGTCGTCGCCTTCATCTTCACGTTGCCGCCTGCAATGCGTGCTTGAGAATCATTTCTTTTATCGCATCAACCGAAGGGACACTACCGGACGAAATCACCTTCTCGTCGATGACGAGTCCGGGGGTTCGCAGGATTCCATACGCTACAATCTTTTGTATGTCTTCAACTTTTTCAACGGATGCATCGATGTTCAGCGATGCGATGGCTTCGCGAGTTCTTTGTTCGAGTGTTTTGCAGTTCAAGCAACCGGTGCCAAGAACTTTGATCGTCATTTCTGGTTTTCCTTCTGTTTGAAATGTCATGCAATTTCCAGAGCGCCCGCTTTCTTCTCAACATCCTGGCGGGCGATTGTGGCGGCGATTTCCAGAATCTTGAAGATCCGGTCATCCGTAACTTTGAAGTTCACTCGCAGTCCTTCCTTCCAGGATGCAAGGACGCCAGCCTGCACAAGAATTTTGAGATGACGTGAAAGATTCGATTGTTCGAGTTCAAGCGCGGGCGCCAGCTCGCAATTACAGTGTACATCCTTCCGCAAGTACTCCAGAATACGAATGCGGTTTGGATGTGCCAGCGCCATAAGAATATTGGCCTTCAGGTCTGCGGAAGTTTTCTTCACGGGTTCGATTTCCTGTGGATGTGAGTGAGTAACTGTATGAGTATGCACTCATATAATATGCCACGCCCTTTTTGGATGAAGTAACAGATTTGTTCGCGAGTCGCGCCGGAAGACCTCTCAAATCTCGGAAGAGCAATACCAGAATTGAGAATCAACCGGAGTTTTGGAGGATGGGTCGGTGTGTTGCCTTCCTACCGACCGATTTCTATCTTGTGTCGGCACACATCAGACCTTCCGCGTCGAGCATGAGTGTGTTGTTGCGTTCAGGTCCGTTGAAAAGAAACTGGAAAGCTTACCATGTCATTCGCCCAGAAAATAATCGAGATTCTCCTCGCGGGAGGCGCGTCGCAGGGACTGTTCTTTGGAATGCTGCTCGCCACAAGAAAGAAAAGAAGAAGTGCTTCGAACAAGATTCTCGCAATCTTGTTGGTCGTTCTTTCGGCGAGTATTCTCCACTCGTTACTTGCACCATCTGTTTTCCACAGTCCCTACAAAATCCGGCAGCCATTTATTCTCTTCATTGGTCCGCTGCTTTCATTCTACATTTATGAGGTGACCGGGGTTAGGAAGATTACGTGGAAGGGTGTCTTCCATTTCGTTCCCTTCGTGATTCTGATTGGCTTCATGCTGCCGGTGTGGACGAGCAGCGCGTCGCCGTACGCGGAATTCCTTCACCAAAACGGACTCACCATCAGCAAGGTCATCTGGACGCTGATTGTTCTTCAGTTCGGCTTCTATTGGTCGAGCATTGTTGCAGTCCTTCATAGGCTGCGCACCGCCGTAGAGTCCGAGTTTTCGAATCTCGAAGGAAAGACGCTTTCATGGATGAAATTCTTTCTTCACATCTTCGGGATGTTTCTCTTCCTGCTTGTTCTCACACTTGTCATCGCATTTCATACCGAGCACTACGCTCTCATCGATACTATTGTCTGCCTTGGACTTTCGGGCGCAATCTTTGCCTTGGGGTATAACGGTTTGTTTCAGGAAGAGATTCTTTCCATCGTGCCCGCTGAGGAAGGGAAGCCTCAACCGGTTCCTGAGAATAGAGCGACCCTTCAGCCGGCATTGCAAAACGGCGAGTCACTACGAAAGCTGACATCACATCTCGAAACATCAAAACCGTACCTCAATGAAACTCTCACGCTTACCGAACTTGCTACCCAACTCGGCATGACCCGCAACCAACTTTCATCACTTATCAACAGCGCCACAGGCGAGAACTTCTATGCTTTCATCAGCAAATATAGAGTGGAAGAGGTGAAAAGGCTTCTTGCCGACCGAAAGAACACGAACTTTACTATTCTCACTCTGGCGCATGAAGCAGGTTTCTCTTCAAAGTCCGCCTTCCAGTCGGTCTTCAAGAAGGTCACCGGTCTCACTCCCACCGAATACCGCACTTCTCTTCTCATTCCTCAGCAACAGGACGAAGAGTTGCAGTAATCTCTGCATTCCTCTCAAAACTTGTAGTCCTAAAGGATACATCGGGACTTCTCGCGCACCTTTACACCGTATCTTTACCCAAAATCAGTTAAGGGTTGAAGGTTTAAGGTTCTTGGTGACGCGGACTTCGTAGACGCGAAACCCGAACTCTGACCTCAAACCCCAAGTGCTCATCAACTTCAATCGAAACGCATGAAAAAAATCCTTTTCGGAACTGCCATTGCCATTGTCGCCGTAGTGACGGCATTCCTCCTTGTTGCTTCAGGAAGCAAGGACGAAGAAGATGTTGCCGCGCTGACGACTGCTGTGGTTCAACGAAGAGGCATCAGTCAGTCCGTTATTGCTACGGGAATCATCAAGCCAAAGGTCGGCGCTGAAGTAAAAGTCGGTGCGCAGGTTTCCGGCGTTGTGAAGGACCTCTTCGTCAAGACCGGCTCAAAAGTGAAAAAGGGCGATCTGCTCGCCCTCATCGATCCGAGAACGTATCAGTCTCAGAAAGAGAAAATGTTTGCGCTGAGAGAAGGTGCAGAAGCAGAAAGAAAGTACGCGGCACTGGAATTGAACCGACAGAAAACGCTCTATGAGGAACACGTCGTCGCGCTGCAAGAGTTTGAGGCGACCCAACAGCGGTTCGAACTTTCGGAAGCGAAACTGAAGCAGGCCGAAGCCGAATTCAAGTACGCTGAGCTTCAGCTTGGCTACACAAGAATTCTCTCTCCCATTAACGGAGTCGTGGCTTCCATTTCAACGCAGAAAGGAGAAACGGTTGCTGCCGGGTTTCTGGCGCCCACGTTCGTCACCATCATCGATGTGGATATGCTTGAGCTTTGGGCGTACGTTGATGAGACCGATATCGGAAGAATTCAGAAAGCACAGCGTGTTTCATTCACCGTCGATACGTATCCGGGCGAAGAGTGTGAAGGCGCAGTCGAAACGATCTATCCAAAAGCTGAGATTCAAAACAATGTGGTGAACTACATTGTCGTCGTAGGGATAATGCCGCCAAAAGAAAAGACTCTGCGTCCCGAGATGACGGCTACTGTTCAAATGTTTACGCAGCGGAAGGAAATCGCGCTCGTCGTTCCGAAGAATGCGATTCAAACAGAAGACAACAGAAAGTTCGTCACCGTTCTGACAGGCGATAGAACTGAGAAACGTTACGTCACCACCGGAATTAGCGACAAGAAGTATAGCGAAGTGTTGTCCGGATTATCGGAGAAAGAGGAAGTTGTCGTGCGTTAGTGCATGTGTTGTGAAACTTGAATCCTGAATCCTGAATCCTGAATCCTGAATCCTGAATCCTGAACCCTGAACCCTGAACCCTGAACCCTGAACCCTGAACCCTAAACCCCGAACCACGAAACGAGATCATTCATCCAAGGAGAACAAATGATATCCGTATCCGACCTATGTAAGACATACAAGAAAGCAAACGCTACGCCCATCACTGTTGTGAACAATGTTTCGCTGAGTATTGAGCGAGGCGAATTCACCGCCATCGTCGGACCCTCAGGTTCCGGGAAGTCAACACTCATGAATATTCTCGGTTTGTTGGATGTCTCTGATTCCGGAAGCTACTTGTTCGAAGGAAGGGAAGTGTCGAAGATGAGCGTTGATGAGCTGGCGGAGATCCGCAATAAGAAGATTGGTTTCGTGTTCCAGCAATTCCATCTTCTCCCAAAGATAAGTGCAAAGGAGAATGTCGAGCTGCCGCTGATCTATTCGAGAAGGAACGACATCAGCGGTCTCGCTGAGAAGGCATTGTCGCAGGTCGGATTGGGAGACAGGATGAATCATACCTCGGCGGAACTTTCCGGTGGACAGCAGCAGAGAGTTGCCGTTGCGCGTGCGCTCGTAAACGATCCTGATGTGATACTTGCCGATGAGCCTACCGGCAATCTTGATTCAGCATCCGGCACGGAGATTATGGATGTCTTCAAGCAGTTGCATTCCAACGGAAAGACAATCATCCTCATCACGCATGACATGAACAATGCATCGTACGCGCAGAAGATCTTGAAGATTGTCGATGGAACGATAACCGAACAAAATGCCAAACCTCAAACCCTGAACCCTGAACCATGAACCTTGAACACTTAGACCCTTCGCAAAGAACGCTCAGGGTTTAGAAGTCAGACCGCAAAAAACGCTCAGGGTTTAAAGAACATATCTCTGGAGACCTCAATGTTAAAATTACGGATGATTCAAAGCGGCTTTCGCACAGCGTGGACGCATAAGGTGCGAGCCATCTTCATGATACTTAGTGTTATGATTGGCATTGCCGCGATGACGATTGTACTTTCACTCGGCAAAGGGACGGAGCAAAAAATCCTGTCTCAGGTGCAGAAATTCTTCAGCGCAAGAACCATCATGCTCGTTTCCGGCGGCGGGAGAATGGAGCCGAATCGTCCGGTGAGCTTTGCCGGCAATCTGAAACTCCATGATGTGGAAGAAGTCGCTCAACAACTTGCGGACATTACCGAATGGGATGCAATTCTTCCCGTGCCCGGAAAGGAAGCGCAGGCAAGTGGAAACAGCACGCCGGTTGACATAGTCGGACACACACCATCCGCGGAAGTCGTGCACAACTTCGTGATGGTGCAGGGGAGATTCTTCAGCGAAACGGAAAATCGCGCGCTCGCGCGGGTTGCTGTCATTACGCCGCACGTTCGCGAACGCCTGTTCGGTGCCACAGACCCAATCGGTCAGATGATTCGGATTGACAACGTTCCTTTCCAGATTATCGGCTTAATCGGACCGAGAGGAATGGATCCTCATGGAACCGACAAAGACAATGAGGTACTCATTCCGTTGAATACCGTTCTGCGGAGAGTGGCGAATGTTGACTACGTAATGCTGGCAAAGTTTCAGACAAGCAACGAGCAACGCCTGAACGAAACTGCCGAGCGAATCAGAAGCATAGTGCGTGAGCGGCATTCCATACATCAAAACGAAGAAGATGATTTCATGATCATTACTCCTGTGAGAGTAAATGAACTCATCGGAAATGCCACGCGAATATTCAATCTGTATCTTCCTCTGGTCGCGTTTGTGTCGTTGCTTGTCGGTGCGATTGTCGTGGTCAACCTCATGCTTATTTCCGTCAGCGAGCGCGTAAAGGAAATCGGTCTGCGAAAAGCCGTTGGCGCCACGTCGCGTGACATTGCGCTGCAGTTACTCATTGAAGCATCTTCTATTACGATTGTGAGCGGGTTGGCGGGAATCGTGGTCGGCGTTCTTCTCCTCACGCAGATCGTCAAGCTGATGAGCCTGCCGTTCACTGTTTCGTGGAGTGCGGTGATTCTCTGTTTCATCATCTCAGCTCTTGTGGGGATTGCAGCCGGATATGTTCCGGCGCGGAAGGCGGCGGGACTCACGCCCGTTGAGTCCCTTCGATAGCGAGGGAGATTCTGAGGAGCGTAGCGACGAAGAATTCCAGTTCTCCTTCTGAAGGCAAACGAAGATTTTTCCCTTCGCTCAAATATTATTGGCAAGCAATCTCGACTTTGAATTTGAGACGGATGACGAGATTGCTTCGTCGCTGCGCTCCTCGTCACAAAGTGATCCCTTCGGGACAATGACCATCAAAATAATTCTCAACAGCCTGTTAGAGGTAAAGAAGAAATGAAGCCGTTACGCCTCATCAAATCCGTCCGACGCATTCTGTTCTTGAACAAACTGCGCGTGACGTTGTTGCTTGTGGGAATCGCCATCGGTATCGCTTCAGTGACTATCATCGTGTCGCTTGGCGAAGGAGCGCGAGCCAAAATGCTTTCCGAAATTGAGGCAATGGGGAGCAATGTTATCACTGTGGACGCAGGGATTGTGAAGGAAGTGACGGGAAGAAAACGTCAGGCAACCAAAGTCACCACACTGAAGGAAAAAGATGCGAAGGCAATCGCTGAAGAATGTCCCCACGTTCTATCGGTCGCACCGACACAAGAACAGACTCTTGTCGTGAGATATGAAGACGCCGCGACGACAGGCAGGATCATCGGGACATCTTCTTCATTCCCTGCGGTCAGGAATTTTTCCCTCGCCTCTGGACGATTCTTTTCGGAAGACGACAACAAGCTTTCGCTTCGCACTGCCGTTATCGGACAGAAGTTTGTTGAGTATTTGTTTCCCGACGCCAATCCTGTGGGTGAGATGATAAAAGTAGGCAACGTTCCATTTGAAGTGATAGGAGTGTTGAAGGCAAAAGGACTCAGCTTCGACGGCGCCAACGAAGACGATATGATTCTCATTCCGCTGAGTACAGGAATGCGCAGAGTGTTCAACGTTGACTATATCAAGAATGTGTACGTAAAGGTGAACGGCAAAGAACACATCCCTTCAGCAGAAAAACAAATACGCACGCTTCTCCGGGAGAGACACAGACTGAACCTTCGCGACAAAGAAGATGACTTCACGATTCAAAATGTGTATACCGCAGTCAGCGTGGAAAATGAAACGAACGCATCGTTGACAGGACTGATTACCGGTGTGGCCGCGCTTTCCTTGCTTGTGAGCGGGGTCGGGATTTTGGCGACGATGCTCCTCTCGGTCAAGGAGCGGAGACCTGAGATTGGGTTGCGCATGGCGGTTGGAGCGAAAACGAAGGACATTCTGTTTCAGTTTCTGTTGGAAGCAGTCATTCTGAGTATTGTTGGCGGAACGGCAGGAGCGTTGATCGGGATGGTCGGCGCCTTTCTGCTCGCGGCGTTCACCAACTTTGCAGTGCGGATTTCAATTCCGGGCATTGCGATTTCATTTCTCATTTCATTGGCAATTGGAATTTTCTTCGGTGCCTATCCTGCGAGGAAGGCGAGCCTGATTGAGCCTGTCAATGCATTGAAACTGTAGCAGGGTGTTGAAAAACGCGAGTGAAAAACAGAACTCATCCCCCGGCCCCTTCTCTTTGGAAAGAGAAGGGGAGGGTTGTGAGCAGATTCGACAAGTCCCTCTCTTGCCAAGAGAGGGATTTAGGGTGAGTTCCGTCGAGCACACAGTTTTTCAACAGCCTGCTAGACGAATGACCATGGCGGTACATTGGGGTCAAGCGGCTGCAAACAACCTCTTCTGAAACCATAACGACACGCTCACGAGGCTCACAAGCACCGGCACTTCAACGAGTGGTCCAATTACTGCGGCGAACGCTTCTCCCGAATTGATGCCGAAGACCGCAACTGCGACCGCAATTGCCAGCTCAAAGTTGTTGCTCGCTGCGGTGAACGAGAGAGTTGCTGTCTTCGAGTAATCGGCTCCAACTTTCTTTCCGAGATAGAATGAAACGAGGAACATGACGACAAAGTAGATGACAAGCGGAACGGCAATCCGCAGTACATCGAGCGGAATCTTGACGATGAACTCACCCTTCAAAGAAAACATGACAAGAATTGTGAAGAGCAGCGCGACCAATGCTATTGGACTGATGCGCGGAATGAACTGCTTCTCGTACCACTCCTTGCCGCGCGCTTTCAGCAGAATGAAGCGTGTGAGAATTCCGGCAATGAACGGAATGCCAAGATAGATGAAGACGCTCTCGGCAATCTGACCGATGGTAATGTTCACCGCAAACGTCTTCAGTCCGAGCCATGACGGAAGCACAGTGAGGAAAACATATGCGTAGAGAGAGAAGAAGAGAACCTGAAAGATGGAATTGAACGCAACAAGGCCGGCTGCATATTCGGTGTCGCCGTTTGCAAGCTCGTTCCACACGATCACCATCGCGATGCAACGCGCGAGGCCAATCATGATCAGTCCTGCCATATACTCGGGATAGTCATGCAAAAAGATCACGGCGAGCGCAAACATCAGCAGCGGACCGATGACCCAGTTTTGTATGAGTGAGAGCGAGAGGATGCGGACGTTCTTGAAGACATCGCTAAGCTCTTCGTATTTCACTTTCGCGAGTGGCGGATACATCATGAGAATGAGACCGATGGCGATGGGAATGTTGGTTGTGCCTGATTGGAACGTGTTCCAGAACCCGACGATTCCCGGAAAGAAGTAGCCCCCGAAAACTCCTACGGCCATGGCGAGGAAAATCCACAGCGTCAGATATCGATCAAGAAATGAAAGCTGTTTTGTTGCTGTCGACATGCGATTCACACAGGTTTAGGAATATTCGTTGAGGTAATCTTACGTCATCGGCATTCGGGCCGGTGTCATCAAACCCTTTCAGCCACAATCCGGGTCGAATAGAATTCGCGAAATTGTTCACGGATTTCATCACGCACTCGTCTGAACGTTGCGAGAATTTCTTCCTCCGTTCCCATTGCTTCCGCGGGGTCGTCAAAGCCGATATGCAGGCGGTGCTTGACTTGTCCGATGAACACCGGGCACGTCTCCTTCGCATGATCGCAAACGGTGATGACGTAATCAAACGGCTGGTCGAGAAACTCGTCCACGCTCTTTGGATAATTGCCGCTTATGTCGATGCCAATCTCGTTCATGACAGCTACTGCTCGTCGGCTCACGTGCGATGCGGGCCGTGTTCCGGCAGAATAAACTTCCAGTGAAGCATCAAGCGATCGAAGAAATCCTTCCGCCATTTGGCTGCGACATGAGTTGCCGGTACAGAGAATGAGTATGCGCACCTTTACATTCTGATGGAGTCCCGTGTTTTGGGACGACCGAAGGATCTCGGTATTGTTAGATTCTTCGCGGAGTTTACCCTGAGCGTCGTCGATGGGCTCAGAATTCAAGTACAATTCCATACACACTGCCGTCGACGGGCACGCACCCGTGAACTCGACCGACTGCGTAATTGGTCCCGCGACTAATTTCGCATCAATCTTTCGAAATCCTTTCTTCGCGAAATATTTCTCGGCAGTGTTGGTGAGAAGAATGAGCCGCTTGACACCGAGGGACGTCGCAGTTTCTATCAAGTTATTGTACAGCATTGAGCCGATACCCTTATTCTGTTGAGATGGATGAACGACAGCTGATCGGAGCAATGCTGTGTCGTCGTACACTTCCATCCCGATTGCGCCGACGATATCTCCTACACTCTCTGCGACAAGGAAATTCCGGAAGTGTACTTCAACACCCTCGATAGGGAGGGAAGCGGACGTCAACAGTGCGGCCACGGCTGCATAGTCCGCTTCGTTCGCTTGTCTGATCATTGTGTCAGTCCTGCCCGTCATCACTGTCCCTTTACGGAAGGCGGACATTTGTCGGCTGTCAGTGTTATGCTTTCGATCCCGAACGACATATTCTTCTCCAGTGAAAACGATTTTTCTTTTTCGAGTTTGAGATTTGTGAAGCCGGCATCGCGGACAATCTGCAAGTATTCCTCCTTGTCAAGAGCGCCCGCAACGCAACCGGCCCAGAGCTCCAGGTCTTTGCGAACGTCTGCCGGAATTTGTCCGATGGAAACAATGTCGGAAATCGTGAAGCGTCCGCCCGATTTCAAGACGCGGAACATTTCGGAGAATGCTTTCCGTTTGTCGGGAACAAGATTGATCACGCAATTGCTGATGATGCGGTCAATCGAATCGGACTCCACCGGCATGTCTTCGATTTCGCCTTTCCAGAATTCGGCGTTCGTGATACCGAGCTTTGCTTTGTTCGCGCGAGCACGCTTCAACATCTCGTCCGTCATATCAAGTCCAATAGCTTTGCCCGTCGGTCCGACAGCCTTTGCCGCGAGAAACACATCGATACCCGCGCCTGAACCGAGGTCGAGCACGCGCATGCCTTCTTCCATGTCGGCGAACGCGGTGGGCGTTCCGCAGCCAAGTCCCAAATCTGCCGCGTCGATGATTTGCTGATCGACGCTCGCGTACTTGTCGTTCATCATGACGTTCAAGACCTGTTCATCCGTTTCGCTGCCGCAGCCGCAATTGGGTCCACAACACGAGCCTGCCGCTTCCGCTATCTGACCGTATTTTGCACGAATGGAATCCTTGAGTTCATCCTCAGTGATGGCATGAGATTGAACCTCGTTTTCATCGCTGCAGCAAGTCGGGCCGCAGCATGATGTCTTTTCTGTTTCCGAATGCATGGTCATCTGATTGTCCTTTCGACTAAATGACTTAACTGATCGCTGTGGAAGTCGTTAAAACGACTGAGAACATTGGTGTTTTTGTGTTAGCCCACGACTTAAGTCGTGGGCTTGCAAACGAGAATCGAAATGAGAAACCGTTTGAACGGTTTCCCATGAATCGGGCTGTCACATTGAATTCTCAATTCAGTTCCAGTACAGCAGGTTTGATTTCCGGTTTGATGACGGAGAATGTTGTGCAGCAGCCTTTGTTGATATTATTATTGAGTTCCTTTGCGTCCTGCACGGCAACAGGATTGCTTTGAAGAAGTGTCTTCAGGAAGCCGAGCAACAACTCGTGATCTTTGTCTTTCGGCTTCGCGATAGAGTAGAGCATCCAGAGGCCCTGCTTTCTTCCTTCGACGAGCTGAGCCTGACTCAAGTACAAGAGGTGCCGCGAGGTTTTTGTTTGCGTGAATCCTGTGATCGATTCGATGTCGCATACACATATTTCACCGGTCCGGAAAATCAGATTGAGAATTCTCAACCGGGCCTCATCTGCCAGGGCCTTGAAGACCTTCGCGAGTTCTTTCATGCCATTTCTCCTGTTCAACTACATTTGCGTAGACGAATATAGTCGGAAGAAGTTTCATACGCAAGAAGCTTTTCTTACATTTGCAACAAGTGCTTCACAGCAGACCTTTCCTCCGAGTTTTTCACAAATCACTGACACTTCCGTTCTTTAGTGTGACACATTTGATCAGAAGCATCGTCCATCAAATCACGATAGGAGATTAATCATGAAGCCATTAGCAAAGTGCCTTCTCTTCGTCGCATTCGTTCTCTCAGCACAAGCCCAACCCCGTGAAGGAAAGACCCGGGAACTGAGTATCTCAGGAAGTTATCAGAATTATTCTTCGGGCAGCGGCTCATCGAGTTCAAGCGCCTTTCTGATATGTCCGAGGTTCGGAATCTTTGTCGTGCAAGGATTGGAGGTAGAACCCGAGTTCATCGCGATGTTGGCAACCGGCGGCTCGGCTTACGTTCTGAACGGTAATCTCAGCTACAATGTCATTGGCGCTGAAAAGGTTGTTCCCTTCGTGCTCCTAGGCTATGGGATTGCAAATACGCTTCCCTTGTTCAACGTTCCGATGACAAAGTATGAATTCACAGTCGGAGTGTTGAACGTGGGCGCCGGACTCAAGGTGTTCTTGCGAGATGATGTCGCTCTCCGGCTGGAGTATCGCTTTCAAAACTTCAAAGGGGAGCAGAAACAACACATCAGTGGATTGATCTACTCGTATGCGCGGAAGGTTGATACACAATTGCATACAGTCCAGTTTGGGTTGAGCCTTCTCCTGTAGGGCACTTATTTCTCAAATGCCAGATAGGACTGCCATCGGAAGAACAACTCAGCCGTTGCCTTCACGTCGCCAATACAATACTCGGCAATCTCGCGAAAGTGGCCAGCGTCGTAGAGTGGACCAAGATCAAGTCCGGTAATGCCTTCGCTCTTCGGACTCTTGATGCCGAAGCTTTTGCAGTAGAAATCGAGATTGAACTTGCGGAACGCGTTGTAGAAGGTGAGTTGTTCAAGCAGGTCGCAGTGTTCAACATGACTATATCGGTAGGGGATAAGGTTGCGCGTTGGTGTGACGCCGAGGACGGCAGATCGTAGCATGATGAACGGGCAGTCGAACGATCGGCCGTTGAAAGTGATGAACTGCTCGAAGTGTGCAACAGCCTGCCAGAATTGTTCGAGCATATCTTTCTCCGATGCCGAAACGAATTCTATCATGCCATCGTCTGAGCAAAAGCTCTCCTGTGCCTCCGGCGCAAACCACACCTTGCCATGATGTGAATCAGGATTGAGCATCCCGATGGCAATGATGTGACCGGTAAGCGGGGTAAGGGCGAGTTTCTGAATTGCTTCGATGCGCTCTTCGTCAGTTTTGGAGAACTTAAGCAGGTACTCTTGCTGCTTCTCGTCGAAACTGTCAAGAGGGTAGCCGAGTGTTTCGATATCAAAGACAACGCGGTTCATGTTTCCTCCTCATCAGGATTTTCACGAAGGAGCTGTTTGGTGACGTGCGCAATCACGTCCCATGTGAATCCCCGCCGGCTGAGGAACGCGGCGAGTTTCAGTTTCGTCTTCTTTGGATCATCGCGTGTCCTGTTTGCCCGCTTAAGAAAAGTCCGTGCAGCCTGTGCGGCAGCCTCCTCCTGACTTGTCTCGCCGGAAAGTTCGGCAAGAGCAGATTCGATGACATCCTTCTTCACACCAAGAAGCAGTAACTTCTGCTTCAACGCGAGTGTACCTTTGGGTCGAAGGAGGTTTTGATGCCGGATGTAACTGCGGGCAAACTCCGCGTCGTTGAGATATCCCAACTCCCGGAGTTGTTCGATGGTCTGCGCGATTTCCTCGTCGGCGAATTCCTTCTCGCGCAGTTTGTCGCGGATTTCTTTCTCGGTACGCTGCCTGCGACCAAGAAATCGAAGGGCAACACTTTTTGCTCCCTGAAGTTCCTCGGTTGCTCTAAGGGCTTTGAGTTTGTCTTCGCCGATTTCGTCGCCGGTGCGAATGCCGAATCGTATCAAAGTTTCGGCGCTGATGCCGATAAGAAAATTGTCGTCGGCGTAGAGATTCCTTCGGGATGGATTCTTCTGCTGGTTTTCGATTTTTGTAATGCGCATGTCGCTCGTTCCGGCTGGGAGCGGAATCTGGCCATCGGAAAAGAAATGACTGCCGCAAGACGGCAGTCATTTATGAAGCAACGCACTTACTTTTTTGTGGGCTGAAACGGCTTGGCAACCTGGGGCGCAGCAGCCGGCTTGACCGTCGGAGTCTGAGTCGCGGCTTTGGTCTGAGCAGGCTGTCCATTGCCATTTGCGGATTGGGCGCCGTTAGAGCCGGTGAGGCCAAGCTTCTTTCTCATCTCGGTGTCGATTTCTTTGGCAATGTTCGGGCTGTCCGTCAAGAACTTCTTCACGGAGTCGCGGCCCTGTCCGATCCGTTCTTCCTTGTAGGAGAACCATGAACCGGATTTCGCAATCAGGTTGTGCTCAACGGCGGTGTCGATCAGGTCGCCAAGTCGCGAAATTCCTTCGTTGTATAGAATATCAAACTGCGCCTCACGGAAGGGGGGAGCAACTTTGTTCTTCACGACTTTCACGCGGGTCCGATTGCCGACGACGTTCGTTCCATCTTTGATTGCTTCAATACGTCGTACATCGAGACGAATCGATGCATAGAATTTCAGTGCGTTGCCGCCCGTCGTCGTCTCAGGATTACCGAACATAACACCGATCTTCATGCGCAATTGGTTGGTGAAGATAACGGATGTTTTTGATTTGCTGATGGCTGACGTAAGTTTACGCAGAGCCTGCGACATGAGACGCGCCTGCACACCCATGCTCGGATCGCCCATCTCGCCTTCGATCTCTGCGCGGGGAGTCAACGCGGCAACTGAGTCGATGACGATAACGTCGAGCGCGCCGCTGCGGACGAGCGTCTCGGTGATTTCGAGGCCCTGTTCACCATATTCCGGCTGCGAGAGCAGAAGGTTGTTTACATCAACGCCGAGTTTTTTCGCGTAGCCCATATCGAGTGCATGCTCTGCGTCGATGAACGCGCAGATGCCGGTGTTCTTCTGTGCTTCAGCAATGATGTGCAAACAGAGCGTGGTCTTACCTGACGATTCCGGTCCGAAGATTTCGATCACACGGCCGCGCGGAATACCGCCAATGCCCAGCGCAGCGTCCAGGGAAATGGAACCCGTCGAGATGACCTCGACCTGTTGAATGGGACCTTCCCCTAAGCGCATCACCGATCCTTTGCCGTGTTGCTTCTCGATCTGGTCGATCGCGATTTTGAGCGCCTGGTTTCTAGATTCTCTGTCGTCAGCCATGATTTTCCCTAATGAAATTGTGTGAGTATAGCTTTGAGTTCTTGTTGAAGTCTGGGCACATTTTTGTTGCTGATGTTCCAGATAAGATCGAAGTCAATGTCAAAGTATTCATGAACCAGTATGTTTCGGAGTCCAATAATCTCGCGCCACTGAATCTCCGGATGAAGAAGCTTGAATTGGTCCGTGACGTGAGCAGCAGCCTCACCAATGACCTCGAGTTGCTTTATCGTGGCGGAGGCAAGCTTCCTGTCAGTGGTGAAGTACTCATAGGTTGTACCCACGAGAAAGGAGAGGATTTCATCCGTAGCATCGAGCATGTGCTCCAATCTCGCTCTATCCGAGAGCCTGCCTTTCATAGACTAATTGTCTGTCGTGTTCCACATAGGCGCGCACATGTTTTGACAATCCCCGCTCTGAAATCAAATCCACTTCCCGCCCCAGCATGTCTTCAAGGTCCAGCTTCATGCGAACGAATTCCATCCCGACGGGTTGAGTGTAATCCAAATCCACGAGAATATCTACGTCACTATCAGCTTGAGCATCTCCGCGAGCAAAAGAGCCAAAGAGATAGGCCCGAACAACCGGCTTATCCGAAAAGAAAGCTCTTA
>JACRFA010000258.1 GCA_016218065.1 Ignavibacteriota bacterium
CGCTGTACTACCCGTGGGGCTAGTGTTCCATCTTTCGCAAAGGTTTTTTGGGGAAGTCGATCGTACGAGGGAAAGCTGGTTCGCATGATGCAAAATCCGGATCAATGGAAAGTATGAGTCCCATGCTCTCACCCTCATTCTATCTCACACTCACAAGCACATGAAAAACG
Organism: Ignavibacteriota bacterium; assembly: GCA_016218065.1. Classification (GTDB taxonomy): domain Bacteria; phylum Bacteroidota; class Ignavibacteria; order UBA10030; family UBA6906; genus CAADGV01. The sequence goes on from JACRFA010000258.1 coordinate 171, forward strand.
AAAGCAAGCCCCAACTCCTCCGAGCCCTCGGACTTCGTGAAGGCATTGCCATTCACATGGGCGTTATCATCGGCTCGGGAATTTTCCTGACGCCCGCGAAGATTGCCAATGAACTTCATGCAATGGGCCCGATCATGCTCGTGTGGGTGGTCGCGGGAATGCTCACGCTGTTTGGTGCGTTATCACTTGCTGAACTGAGCGCTGTCTTGCCTCAGGCTGGCGGACCGTATGTGTATCTGAAAAATAGTTTCGGCAGAGTCTGGGGATTCTTGTTTAGCTGGAACGACTTCTTCATCAACAAGGCCGGATCAGCGGCGGCGATCGCGATTGCATTCGTTACATACCTGGGCTATTTCGTTCCTGCGGTGAGTCCGGAAAACGCGTTCTACAAGACGCACTACGAATTCATCGGGCAGCATATGGAATTCTCCTTCGGCTGGACGCAGGTGGTCGCCATGGCAACTATCATGCTTGTCACGTACATCAACGTACGAGGTGTAAAGTTTGGCGGATGGGTGATGACCATTTTCACGAGTGCGAAAGTGCTGGCGCTGCTCGGCATTATTATCGCCGCGATTTTTTCCGCGCAGGGAAGTACCGCCAATTTTCTTCCGTGGTGGCCAGAATCGTGGAGCTCGACAATGACAGCGGCGTTTGGCGTTGCCATGATCTCTGCGTTGTGGACGTACGATGGCTGGATTGATGTAACGCTCGCAGCCGGTGAGTTCAAAGATCCCCAGCGAAATGTCCCGCGCTCGCTTATCTTCGGCACGTTCGCCGTCATTGGAATCTACATCGCCGCGAACCTTGCATACGCGTACATCATTCCGCTCTCGTCAATGCCCGGCTCACCGCGCATTGCCGCGGATGTTGCTCAGGTGCTGTTCGGCCCGGTTGGCGCAGGGTTGATAGTCTTCGGCATCATGTGTTCAACATTCGGTGCGACGAACGGCATGCTGCTCGCCGGTCCACGATCGATTTATGCCGGCGGTGTTGATGGAACATTTCCCAAAGCATTCGGCAAAGTGCATCCGCATTATCATAGCCCGTATGTCGCGATCATTACGCTCGGAGTTTGGGGAGCGATACTCACGCTGAGCGGCACGTACGATCAGATAACATCGTACGTGGTGTTTGGCTCGTGGGCCTTCTACGCGATGACGGCGATCAGCGTCATCATCCTGCGAAAGAAGATGCCGGACGTTGATCGACCATACAAGGCATGGGGATATCCGTACGCAACGCTGTTCTTTGTCGCGATTGCGGGATGGTTTGTCTGGAACACGCTTGTTGAAGATACGCGCAATGCGATCATTGGCATTGTGTTGTTGGTGATATCTTTGCCGCTGTATTATGTTTGGACAAAGCAACCCTCTAAACCCTGAGTGGGTTCTGCGCCCGCCTGCCTTCATAGTGCAATGAGGCGGGCAGGAAGTGTATGATCGTGTGAAGCACGCGGAATGTTGGATAGGAGGATTGTTGGATGAGTGCTGGATGGCTGTTTGAATCTGAAACTGCTTTCAGTTATTATTGTGAAGAAGAATCGGAGGAGACTGTATGAGTCCGACCGCAAGAACACTTGATGAAGCTCTCGACATGGTTGAAACGCTTCCCGATGAACAGCAAGAGATGTTGATTGACATCTTGCACAAACGCCGGATCGAAAAATGGCGTAAGGAAATGGCAAAGGAAGCTAGCAAGGATATCGAAGATTTTCACGCTGGAAAGCTAGAGGGAAAGTCTGTCGAAGAAATCATGCGCAATGTCCGAAGCTCCTCGAATGATTCATCTGAAGCATGAGAAGGCTTCTTCCCACACCAAGGTTCGAACGTCAGCTTCGCAGGTTTGTTAAGAAGAATCCCGACCTCGACAAGCGAGTGGAACAGACACTTGCAATGTTAAGAACCGACCCTTTCGCGCCAATGCTCGGCACGCACAAGTTGAAGGGCGAATTCTATGGCTTAAGCGCATGTTCGTGTGGGTACGATTGCAGAATCGTGTTCTCTCTGCAAAAGGACCCTCAGACGAACGAGGAAGTTGTTCTTCTCCATTTTGTTGGTACGCACGACCAAGTGTATTAGTAGCTTCCATGTCCTCAGTTGCACTAACCTCACCCAATATTCTTTCCCAGCCCATCCAATTTCTCAAAGGCATCGGCGAGCGCAGAGCTGATGTGCTGAAGAAGTTCGGCGTCCAGACTGTACACGATTTGTTTTTCTACGTTCCCCGACGATACCTTGATCGTACTTCGATCGTAACGATAGAGCAATTGCGTCAGACGTATTTTCGCTCACCGGATCAGACAATGAACGAAGCGGCTGACGTGCAGAAAGACTTTACTGTTGTTGGCGATGTTCGCTCGTTTCGCGTAATGGGGATGGGCAAGAAGTCGCGCTTTGTTCTCATTCTCGGAGACGACACCGGTACGATGCAATGCATCTGGTTCGGCGGCGTTCAATATTGGAAAACAAAATTCCAGATTGGAGAAACCCTCGCGGTCTCCGGCCAGCCTTCTGCGTTCGGAGGTGTGCTGCAGTTTGTTCACCCGTCTGTTGATAGAATCGCCGAGCGAAACGCGGAGATCGAGGTTCAAGAAGAAACGCCGCAAGTTGATTGGACGAAAACGCTCAACACCGGCGGGCTTGTGCCGCTCTATCCATCGAGCAAAGAACTCGAACGCGTCGGTCTCGACAGCGGCGGGTTCAGACGGGTGATTGGCAATGCGATACAGAAGCTTCTGCCGCGAGTAGATGAGAGCCTGCCGCCATATCTGCTTTCAAGACAGAAGATCATTGCTTTGAGAGACGCGCTGCAAAGAGTTCATTTCCCGAAAGGAATGGACGAGCTGGGAGAAAGTCTGCGCCGACTGAAGTACGATGAATTCTTCTATTTCCAGATCAAACTTGCTCTTCGTCGCAATGGCATCAAAACCGAGATGAACGGAATCTCCTTCAAAGTGCAGAGCAAACTCGCAAGGCAATTAGTCGATTCACTTTCCTTCAAACTCACGCAGGCGCAAATCCGCGTCATCAAGGATATCACCGAGGACATGAGTTCTTCAAAGCCGATGAACAGGCTGTTGCAGGGTGATGTCGGGAGCGGGAAGACGATTGTCGCATTGACTTCGATGCTGATTGCGGTGGAGAATGGCTATCAGGCGGTGTTCATGGCGCCAACGGAAATTTTGGCGGAACAACATTCCAAGACTCTGGCGTCGTTGCTCAAAGGTATTGACGTGAACGTGCGTCTGCTTGTTGGGGCGCAGCGCACAAAATTACGCCGCGATATTCTTGACGATGTCCAGCGCGGCTCCGCACAAATTGTGGTAGGCACGCACGCGTTGTTCGAAAAGGGAGTTGAATTTGCGAACCTCGGGTACGTTGTCATCGACGAGCAACATCGCTTCGGTGTTTTGCAGCGCCAATCGCTGCAGAAGAAAGGAGCCAATCCCGATGTTCTCGTTATGACTGCAACCCCGATTCCGCGCACGCTGTCACTGACTCTCTATGGCGATCTCGATGTTTCGATCATCAATGAATTACCGAAAGACAGAAAACCAATAAAGACGGTCCTGCGATATGAGGAAGAAAAAGCGTCGGTCTTCACATTTGTCCGCGATGAAATTAACAAAGGACGGCAAGCGTACTTCGTGTATCCCCTTGTTGAAGAATCAGAGAAGCTTGATCTCAAAGCCGCGACTGTACACTACGAGCAATTGCAGAGCGCTGTGTTTCCCGACTTGAAACTCGGACTCTTGCATGGCAGATTGTCGAGCGAAGAGAAAGACGAAGTGATGCAACGATTCAAGAACAAAGAGATCCACATTCTTGTTGCGACAACCGTGATCGAGGTAGGCATTGATGTGCCGAACGCTTCGATCATGGTCATCGAGAATGCCGAGCGATTCGGGCTTTCGCAACTGCATCAATTGCGCGGGAGAGTTGGGAGAGGAAGCGAGCAATCGTTCTGCATACTTCTTTCCAAGAAGTGGATTGCTGCAAAAGCGAACCGACTTTCTGCTGATCCCGTAAAAATGCATGAGGCGATTGACGAGCAGCGACTCGCGGAACGAAGACTCGCAACCATGGTGCAGACGAACGATGGCTTCAAGATTGCTGAAGTGGACTTGCAACTGCGCGGTCCCGGCGATTTCTTTGGCACGCGTCAGAGCGGCTTGCCAGAGTTTCGTGTTGCAGACATTCTCACAGATACAGTTCTTCTTGATGAAGCGCGACGCGATGCATTTGAACTTGTCGAGAAGGATCCTCATCTCAAACTTCCTGAACATCATGTTGTGGCCGAACATCTTCGGTCGCTTCACCGCGACGCGTTCGCGTTGATGAAGATTGCCTGAACGCAAGGACGTTTTGTTTCTGCACAAAGCTGAAGTCGCCTTGAAAATTCGATTGACACCTTCGAATTTTCAAGGTAGAAGTGAACTCTGCTTCCGCGCGAAATTCCTTCTCACTCAGGAAATAGTTCTCCCATCTCTCCCCAACGTGAACCGCAAACAATTTTGTCAACGCAACTCGCGAGTAATGTCAAGACGCATCTTGTCAGTTGGCACAAGATTTTTTTCCGAAAACGCAGTTTTTTCTTGACAACGTTGCATATTTGTTTATATTACTCACAAGTAATTCGTGTTCAACACTTAAGGAGAGTTTCTGGAACCGTCACATAAAAAGCTTTCGCGAAGTTCGACGACAGTTGCAGTCGTGTACAACCTGAAGGCGGAAGCACTCTCACACCTCGCTCCACTTGACGACAGAAACTCAACACCAGAATCTTCCGCACACTCTCCCGCCGAGTCAGCTCTCGAACTCCGCAAGCGTCACAAGCAGAAAGATATGTATGCCGAGTGGGACACGGAGGAAACCGTCAACGCCGTGCGTGATGCTATTGCTGAACGCTATGATGTGTTGATGATTGACGCGAACGAAGAGGCGTACGGGAAGCTGCTACGCGAGCGACCTGACTTCGTCTTCAACATTGCCGAAGGACTGCGCGGCGCATCGCGTGAGGGGCAGATACCCGCGATGCTTGAGATGCTACAGATCCCTTACCTCGGTTCCGATCCGCTGACGCTCGGCATCTGTCTGGACAAAGCGCGGGCGAAGGAGATTCTCTCATACTACAAAATTCCGACAGCGGGGTTCACGGTCATCCGCTCGATGGCGGATATCTCCGGAGAAAACATCCGTTTGAAATTTCCGGCGATGGTGAAGCCGCTACACGAAGGTTCGAGCAAGGGCATCTACAATTCCTCGGTCGTCCGTAATCCGGATGAGCTGGCAAACGAAGTCAAGATCATTCTCGATACGTACAACGAGCCGGCGCTGGTGGAGGAATTTCTTCCGGGACGCGAATTCACTGTCGCGGTGCTCGGCAATGGTAACGACGCTACGGTTCTTCCGATTGTTGAACTCAAGTTCGACGCGCTGCCTCCCGGGGTCAATCCCATTTATTCGTATGAAGCAAAGTGGATCTGGGATCAGCGCGATACGCCGCTCGATGTGTTTGAGTGCCCTGCCGACATTGACGAGGCGCTAAGTTCTGAAATTTCAGCTGTTTGCAGGGACGCTTACCGGGTCATGAATTGCCGGGATTGGTCGCGCATTGACGTTCGGCTCGACTCAAATGGACGGCCGAACATCATCGAGGTCAACCCGCTGCCGGGAATTCTGCCGAACCCGGAGGACAACTCGTGTTTTCCTAAAGCGGCGCGAGCCGCGGGCATGTCATACAACCACCTCATCAACGCTGTGCTCGATATTGCCATGAAGCGGAACGGTTTGCTGCCGATAACTCTATCAGCGCCACAAGCAGCAGTTGCAAAGTGACATCATGGATGTTACTCACCATCATCGGAGAGATATGAAACGAAAGACACGCATTGCGATATTGTACAACGAGCCGGTTGTCGGGACAGAAGCCGGGCGAAAGTACATTTCGGAAAACGGACAGTTGCAAGAGGGACCACCAGTTCCGGCAATTGAGAGGAAGGCGAGCAACATTCCGTTTGGTGTTGATCTCTCCGAGATTGGGGTGGTTGAAGAGATGGACGATATCAAAGAAGCATTGACCTCGCTCGGATACAAGTGTTCCGTCTTCAACGTCGATAGTAAGGTTGATCGTCTGATTGAGTTTCTCCGCGAGGACAAGCCCGATCTCATTTTCAATTTGGTGGAATGTATCGAGAACGAATCGATTCTCGAGATGAATGTAGCAGGGATGTACGAGTTGTTCAAGATTCCCTATACCGGCGCCGGACCGCTTGCGCTGGGTACTGCGCTCAACAAGCCGCGGGTGAAGGAAATCATGCAAGCGAACGGCATCCGCACTCCACAGCACCAGGTGTTCAAGGTGGCGGAGAAAATTGTGTTGAGAGATGGAATGGAATTTCCGCTCATCGTGAAGCCGTCGCACGAAGACGCCAGCGTTGGCATCTCTGACAAGTCCGTTGTGTACTCGTTGAATGAACTCCGCAGGCAAGTGCGCTACATCTGGGCGGAGTTCGATCAGCCGGCGCTCGTCGAGCAGTTCATCGACGGTCGCGAGTTGAATGTTGCTGTCATCGGCAACCACCGGCCGATCGTGCTGCCGATTTCGGAGATAGAATTCTCCGGACTGAATCCCGGCATGCACAAGATCGTGAGCTACGCGGCCAAGTGGCTGAACGGCACGGTCGAGTATGAAGGAACGAAAGGTGTGTGTCCCGCGCAGTTGCCGGCGGCGATCGAAACAGAAGTGCGCGACACTGCATTGCAGTGTTACAAGCTCATCGGATGCCGCGACTATGCGCGCGTCGATTTCCGTTTGTCGGCGAGCGGCGTTCCCTATGTGCTGGAGATAAATCCCAATCCGGATATTTCCGACGAAGCGGGTTTTGCGCGTTCGGCAAAAGCATACGGATTGACCTTCCCGCAAATCATCGGTAAGATCGTCGAGTCTGCGCTTGAACGAGTCGAGTAACAGCGAGCCCGACGCTCTACGTGTCATGGCCGAGAACGAACCATCCTGGTCTGCAGTCCGCGCTTTGCGCGCATCGGACGTCCAGCCTCTTCACCAACTTCTTGTGGAAACAGACGTCTTCACTGCCGACGAGATTGAGATCGCGTTGGAGTTGATCCATGCCGTTCTCGATAAGCCCGATCAGAAAGATTACCTCATTCGTGTGTACGACGATGGAGAAGTCCGCGGTTACTACTGCATAGGCCCGACGCCGGCGACGACATCGACGTACGATCTCTATTGGATTGCGACGAAGCCTTCGGTGCATGGCAAAGGCATCGGGCGTCTGCTCAATGCGCACGCTGAAGAGTTGATTCGGTCGCGGGGCGGCTCATTGGTGATTGCGGAAACATCATCAACACCTCGTTACGACAAGACGCGAGCGTTTTACGTCAAGGCCGGCTACGAAGAAGTTGCCTGTATTCGCGATTACTATCGCGCGGGCGACAGTCTTGTAGTGTACGGCAAGTATCTTTAACAACTCGGAGGAAAACAGGTACGTATGGAACTCTGGCAGGAGATGTTACGACAGAGTGTGGACAGCGGAAAAGATCTCGTCGAGCGGTTTGGTTTCAACGGTGAATTGGCTGAGCGCTTGAACAAGCTATTCCACATTCGCATTAATCCCTACTACCTGAGTTTGATTCGTTATCCGGGTGATCCCATCTGGCTCCAGTGTATTCCCGACGCCGTCGAGCTGGAAGATGACGGCATGCCCGAAGATCCGCTCGGCGAAGATTCGCACAGCCCCGTGCCGAGCATCGTGCATCGGTATCCGGACCGCGTGTTGTTTCTGACAACGAGCCAGTGTTCGATGTACTGCCGGTTCTGTACGCGCAAGCGCAAGGTCGGCGATTCATCCAAGATCAACATGAAGTACATTCAGGACGGCATCGACTATATTGCATCGCGTCCTGAAGTGCGCGACGTGATTCTCTCGGGCGGCGATCCGCTTATGCTCACGGATCAGAATCTCGAAAAGATTATCTCCGGTCTGCGCGCAATTCCCCACATCGAAATCATCAGGCTGGGCACGAAGATGCCCTGCGTGTTGCCGCAGCGCATCACGACCAAGCTGACGAGCATGCTGAGGAAGTATCATCCCATCTACATCAATACGCATTTCAATCATCCCTGGGAATGCACGCCCGAAGCGAAGCGCGCATGCGAAATGCTCGCCGACGCGGGCATTCCGGTGGGCAACCAGGCTGTGTTGATGAAGGGAGTGAACGACAACGCCGACGTAATGCTGGAGTTGATGCGCAAGCTGTTGTTTATGCGCGTGCGTCCATACTATTTGTATCAGGCTGACATCACCAAAGGTGCGAATCACTTCCGCACGCCGGTGAGTGTCGGGCTTGAAATCATGGACAAGCTTCGCGGACACACGTCGGGACTTGCGATTCCCTACTACGTTATTGATGCGCCCGGAGGCGGAGGAAAAATTCCGCTTCTGCCGCAGTACGTTCTTGGCCGCAACGGCAATCAGATTATTCTTCGCAACTACAAGTACGACATCTACACGTATCCTGACGTGGAAGATCCAGGAAAGAACGCCGCGTACTCAACGGCATTGCCGGTCGAGAAGCAATTCTCGCGCAAGAAGCGGCCGGCAAAGAAGCAGAAGGTGTACGAGCCGGATAAGGTTCCTGAACCCTGAGCGATTTGTGCGAGGGGTCTCTACGGAAGGAGCTCGAGTAATGTGGAGTAATGGAGTAATGGAGTAATGGAGTAACGGAGTAGTGAATTGATGGATAAGCGCTAGTTGCGACAATGTGTGAGAACACCTATCTTATTTGCAAACAGCAAAGGGTGTGCACATGAAGACGCCTCAAGAATTTGACATCGACTACTATCAGGACGAAGATGGTTGGTTCACAGCAGTCGTACCGGCAATTCGTGGATGCGTAGCGTCAGGTAAGACGCTGGGTGAGGCCTATCGCAATGCGATAGATGCTATCGAGAGTTGCCTGGAGGCGAGGGAAAAAGTCGCAGCAAAGAAGCCCCGCAGGTCTCGTTATAGAGGTGTGAACCTGTACCGGCGAACAGCGAATGCCTAAACTCGTCCGGATATCGTATCGAGAGCTTGCCTGCAAGCTGCGACGCGGAGGATACAGAGAAGTTCGCACAAGGCGGCATCCAGTCTACTATCTTGAAGAGAAGAATATTTCGATTCCAGTTCCGCGTCATCCCGGCGATGTTCCTATTGGTACGCTACGCGCTATTGTGCGAGAGAGGGGAATTACTGTGGATGAGTTCAATGGGCTGTAATAGATCAGTCGCTGAAATGCTTCCCGCTTGTCGAACGCTTTGGGGCGACCGTCTTCGATACGAGGTAGAGCGCAGCGCTTCGCGCCATGCAAATCGTCTTTGACGAGGAAGACCCGCCAGTGGCCCATATCTCCCGGAGGAATCCTCCCAAAAAGCTCTGTCGATGAAAAATCTCTCAGCTGCTTAGTTCCTTCAGCTGAAGCTGTCCCCTTATGATCTTCTCTATTGTTCGGATCACTTCAGCCGCAATGATGGTGTCGCCGCAAAGTGAGCACACTTTCGCCGGCACATTGTCGATGTACGAAACGCCGTCAGGCTCTTCGACTTTGTGCGTGATAAACTTGTCTTCGTATTCACCGGGGCAAGCGGGGAAGGTGCATTTCATTTCTTGACGATCTAATCTTGAACAAAGTCCTCAATTGGCAAATTTGTTTCTCGTTTAGCCTTCCTACCATGAACATGAATGTCAAAAAATAGAGTCTCGATCTGTTTCAAGATCGATGCGTCATAGTACCGTTCCCCACAAAAGTCGCATTCTTCGCATGGCACGTTGTTGACAAGAAGAAACTTCTCGTCGTGCTTGTACAGGTATTCGACTCTCTTCGATGAGAAGTTCTTATTCCCGCAAAAGTTACATCTAGCGTTCATATCAACCTCGTTCGTATGGAGTCTTGAACTTTGGAGGACTCGGGATGTAAGTGGTTACAATAATCATGAGGTTGTTTCGTTCTCCACACACAACATGAATTGGCTTTCCTTCATTCGTGAATCCCACCATCAGACAACTCTCGCCTCGTCCTGTGTCTTCATATTGTTCAAGAATTCTTCCCGTTGTCAGCGCTTGCTCAACCTCATCGAAAAGCAGGTTGTCGGCCTCCCTTTCTTTGTCACCGTGTAGAGAGTATTTGTAATTGTTACTTCTAACGCGCTCGCGTATCCACTCAAGATCGATCATTGGAAGATTGCCCGAGTCTACTTCATCTGGCCCGAAAACATTTCGAGCAGCTTGTCAACGGGGAACGGCTTCTGAAGCAGCAGATCGCAATCCGCTGTGCAGGCGTTCTTCACGGAGTCCAATTCTTTCACGCCAGTCAAAAAAATGAATGGCGTGTTGGCGTATTCTTTCATCGCCCGCACGCGTTTGTGAAGTTCCACTCCATCCATCTTCGGCATCTTCACATCGGAAACAATCACATCGACTTTCTCATGCTTCAGGCGCTCGAGAGCTTCAAATCCATCCTGTGCAATCGTTATCGTATGCCCAACTGCATTGATCACTTCTTCGAGCATCTCTAAGTATTCAGGCTGATCTTCGACAGCAAGTATTCGCATAGTGCATCCGGAAAAGTTTGTTGTTCAATCACGAAAAAACCTGAGCCAAGATACGGCATTGGGTTAGGGTTGTCAAGAGTCGTTGATCGGTGATAGTTGACAGTTGATAGTTGATTGTCCGATGACGGAGGACGGAAGAACAACGGACGGGAAGACCGATGACTCTTGAGTACTTTTTGTGTAGATTTCTCCGTGCGTATTCCGGAAAATAAAATAGAAGAAGTTCGTCATGCTTCTGACGTTGTTGATGTTATTTCCAACTACGTGAAGCTAAAAAGGCGCGGCAAGAACTACATCGGCCTTTGTCCGTTTCACACCGAAAAGACGCCATCGTTCAACGTGAGTCCTGAACGCCAGATGTATCATTGCTTCGGTTGCGGCGTTGGCGGCAACGTGATAACATTTGTGATGGAGTACGAGAAAGTCTCTTTCGTCGAGGCGATCCGCACGCTTGCCGATCGGGCCGGTATTTCATTGCCGCAAGAGGGTGTCGTTGACGATAAAGAGAAGATCACCGAGAGCGAGAGTTTGTACGCGGTTTGTCGTGCTGCTGCGCGGTTTTTCTACGACAACATGACCACGACAGTTGAGGGACAACTTGCCCTCGAGTACTTTCGCCACCGCGGCTTCTCGGACGAGACGGTCCGCGCGTTCGGACTCGGCTATTCGATGAACGCGTGGGACACGCTGCTGAAGTTTGCCGAACGAGAGAAGCTGCCGCTTGAGATGATGGAGAAAGCGGGGCTGCTGATTCAGCGCGAAGACAAGTCCGGGTACTACGACAGGTTTCGCGGTCGGGCGATGTTTCCGATCTTTGCTGTCACAGGCCGCGTGATCGGGTTTGGCGCTCGCAAGCTGCGCGAGGACGATCCTCTTCCGGGAAAGTACATCAACTCTCCCGAGACTCCCATCTACGTGAAGAGCAAAAGTCTGTACGGCATCTCGCACGCGAAGGATGCGATACGCGAAAAGGAATATGCCATTCTCGTTGAAGGCTACGCCGATTTGATTTCGGTGTATCAGGCGGGCATCAAGAACATCGTTGCGTCGAGCGGCACCGCGCTGACCGACGAACAGATCGAGCTGATCGGGCGTTATGCAAAGAAAGTGACGCTCGTGTACGACGCAGACTCTGCCGGGTCGAAGGCAACCATGCGCGGCGTTGACCTCATTATTGAGCAGGGACTTGATGTGCGCATCGCCGAGCTGCCTGAAGGCGACGATCCCGATTCGTTTGTGAAGACGAATGGCGGCGAAGCCTTTCAAAAACTGTTGGACGAAGCCGCATCGTTTCTCGATTTTAAAGCGCGGCTGTTTCAGTCGCAAGGAATGCTCGAGACTCCCGAAGGACAGGCGCAAGCAGTCCGCTCAATCGTCGAGACCATCGCAAAGATGAAAGATGAGCTAAAGCGCGGATTCTACATCAAGAGCCTTTCTGAGCGGTACGGGATTTACGAATCGACATTGTATCGCGAGTTGGAAAAGCTTCTCGGCAAGGAACGAGGTCGCGAACGGATCGAACGTCTGCGAGACGAACGTCTGCGAGACGAACGTCATCGAGACGAGAGATCTCAATCCCTGAACCCCGAATCATCAATCCAACAGGCGAGTAGTCGTCCCAGCTCCGTTCCCGCTCCTGAACGCGATTTGCTCACGCTCATGCTTGAGCATGGCAACGAGATGGTCGGATACGTGTTCACGCACGTGAAGCTTGAGCATTTTACACATCCGCTGGCGCAAAAAGTCCTTGCGTTGATTATTCCGCATCTCGAGCGATCTGAAAAGTGGGATACAAACTCCCTCATCGATGAGACGGATAATGTTGAACTGCGCCGCTTCATCACGGACATTACGTTCAGCAAATACGAGCTTAGTAAAGGGTGGAAAGAACAGGGTGCCATGCCGGAGGAAGCCGATCCCGGCGACATTGCGGACAGCTGCATGATGATTCTGAAACGACAGGAACTTGAACGGCTCATCGCCGAAAACCAGCAGCACATGAAAGAGGCGGCTGCGAGAGGAGAAGAGGTGCGCAGATTCGCCGAGCACCATCAGCTCTTGATGCGGGAGAAGAAGGATTTGGAAATGTACGGATTGACGGGAGAGAGGGAGGTTCCCGGATAGATTCGTGGAGGGAAGGCTGTGAAAAAGTATCATGACGTTACGGAAGTTCAGTTCAGGGGAGATACGCTCAGAATTGTGGTCGATGGGCGTGCGCATTCATTTGCAGTCTCATCTGTCTCTCCGAAACTCTCAAAAGCTTCCCAGTTCGAACGCGAAACATTTTCAGGTTTCTCCATCGGGTTACGGAATCCACTGGTCGCTCATTGATGAAGACTTGTCTATTGACGGTCTGCTGGGAATTCGACATTCTCCCCGACAAACGAAGCTGAATGTCCCGCAATAGCGAACGCCAGACAGTAGTCCATGTTATGGAACGAGACGTTGACTCGTCAGGGCTGCGTTGCCGTTTATCCCCCCATTGCCTATATTTTTCCGTCGCTTTCATCACACGGAGCTAACGACTGTTGTCATCAAACAAATCGTCATCCACTCTCAGACGCATACTGTTAGTCCGTACTGATCGCCTCGGCGATGTCATCCTCACGCTCCCCATGTTGCCCGCTCTCCGTCACTGTTTTCCTGATGCGCACATTGCCATGTTGCTCCGGCGGTACACCGGTGAAGTCGTCGAGGGAAATCCATTCGTCGATGAGTTGCTCTGGTACGACCGGGACCACACGCGGATCCCCTTTGTCGAGATGGTGCGGGTGCTGCGCGAGCGTGCGTTCGATGCGGCGATTGTCGTGTACCCGCGATTTCGTCTCGCGTGGCTGATGTTTCTTGCAGGAATTCCGATTCGGATTGGAACCGGTTATCGGTGGTACTCAGTTCTCTTTAATAGAAAAACGTTCGAGCATCGCAAGGACGCAAAGCGACACGAAGTGGAGTACAATTTGAATTTGCTCAATGAGCTGCAGTGCGGCCTCACCGAGAATTTCGCGCCGCAGTTTGATATTCAGATTCCATCCGCTGCAGAAGCGAGTGCACAGGCAATTCTCCGGCAGAAGGGCATTGTGGATTCCGCGTTTGCCGTCCTTCATCCGGGAAGCGGCGGTTCTGCGCGTGAGTGGTCGCCCGAAAATTTTGGTACGCTTGCGTTACGATTGATGGATGAAGCGGGAATGAAAGTTCTCGTCACAGGGGCGGCGGGAGAAGAAGAGAAAGTGTCGCGAGTTGTGCAGGCATCAGAAGGCAGGGCGATACCGACCGTTGGGGAGTTGAGCATCAAGGAATTTGGGGCAGTGCTTCGGTCGGCGAAGCTGTACGTCTCAAACTCCACCGGACCTTTGCATCTTGCCGTCGCGATGGGAACGCCGGTGCTTGGACTCTATCCGCAACACGTCGCTATGAGTGCGCGACGCTGGGGACCGTACACGAAGAACGCGGCGGTGCTCGTGCCGCAGCGTCCGCTCGACTGCAACGTGTGCGTCGAAACGCAATCACCCTGTGAGTGCATGGCGACAATCTCCGTCGATCACGTGTTTCAATCGGCGATGTCGGTGGTGAACAAGATCAAGCAGGAGAACGTGGGGCATGCAAACTAACACACGTGTTGCCGTGACGATCTTCGTCGCGTGTTGTCTGGGCCTGACGCTTCTGTCGGCGCAGACATCAAAGAAGAAGACGGCGCCGAAAAGTAAAACCACGACGGCCGCAAAGGCGAAGGCCAGGGCCGATAGCATCGCGGTCGCCGCGAAAGCAGATTCGGTGCGCAAAGTAGCGACGGTGAAGGCAATCGCCGATTCAACGCCAAAGGCTGCGGCAGATTCTGCGCGTCTGTTCCGCTGGCGCAAGATCGACACGAAAGCCTACACGGTCGGCGAGCGACTAGTGTTCGACGTGAGCTACGGACCGATCACAGCCGGCGAGGCGATCATGGCGATTCCGCGCTACGAGACGATCGCCGGACGCAACACGTACCGCGTTGAGTTTAGCGTCAATTCTCTTCCATCGTTCGATTGGATTTACACGGTACGCGACAAATACCTGACGTTTGTGGATGTCGAAGCGATTGCTCCGCTGCGATTCGAACAGCATATTCGCGAAGCAACCTACAAGCGCGACTTCATCGCAGACTTCGATCAGGCGAATCATGTTGCGCGTACGTCTGAAGGCAACTACCCGATTCCGGAATACGTTCACGACATCATGTCGGCTTTCTACTATGCACGCACGCTCAGCTATGCGGGCATGAAGCCCGGCGACTACGTGACGCTCTACAACTTCTACAAAGACAAGAGTCACGAGTTGAAGGTGAAGTTTCTTGGCAGACAAGAGCTTGAGGTCGAAGCCGGCACGTTCAACACCGTGGTCGTCGAGCCGCTGGTGAAGGAGGGGGGATTGTTCAAAGCCGAAGGACGCATTGTCATCTGGCTCACCGATGATGAACGGAAGATTCCGATTCGTGTGAACACAAAAGTTGTCATCGGTTCAATCGATGTGGAACTGCGAGAGTACCACGGACTGAATGGGCCGCTAAAATCAAGGATCAAATGAGTCGTCCACATTGACAAAACTTCCATGGCAAAATTCAAACGAGCAGATCTCAGCAAAGTCAAGACAATCTCGATCAAGGATCGCTCCAGCAAAGTGTCTCCGGCGGATTTCGCAAAGCCGTTTGACGGACGCTCCGGTTCATTCGCGGACTTTGCAGAAAGTTTGCCGAACATTCTGCAAGCTACAGAGCTCCGCACGTTGGTTGATGATATTGTCCGTGCATGGAGGGAAAGCAAGCCGGTCATCCTGATGATGGGCGCTCACGTCATCAAAGTCGGACTGACTCCCGTGGTGATCGATCTCGTCAAACGAAAGATCGTGACGTCGATTGCCATGAACAGCGCCGCGGCAATCCATGATGTTGAGACGGCAATGTGGGGACAAACAAGCGAGGACGTCGCAACGAACATGATGGACGGACGCTTCGGCATGGTGCGTGAAACCGGCGAGCTGATGAATCAGACGCTGACCGATGCGCACAGGAATTCGGATCTGGGTTATGGCGAGGCGCTCGGCAAAAAGCTGCTCGAACTGAAAGCGCCGAATGCCGACGTCAGTCTTCTGGCAAGCTGCTACTCGATGAACGTTCCGATCACCGTTCACGCGGCAATCGGCACCGACATTATCCATCAACAACCAACAATGGACGGCGCGGCAACGGGCGAGTTGTCGTTCCGTGACTTTCAGACGTTGTGTGAATTGTGTAAGGGACTTGTCGGCGGTGGCGTTGTGCTCAACATCGGCTCGGCGGTGATTATGCCGGAGGTTTTTCTCAAGGCGTTGACTGTTGCGCGAAACCTCGGCGCGCCCGCAAAAGGCTTCACGACCGCGGTGTTTGACATGAACACGCACTACCGTCCGACAATGAACGTGAAGATTCGCCCGACACAGGATGGCGGGCGCGGCATGTACTTCGCTGGCCATCACGAAATCATGGTGCCGTTGCTGGCCGCGATGATCAAAGCAAAACTCGACAAGCCGCGGGCATGATTGTGAACGCGGACGAACAGCCGACCAACCCGATACCTGCGCCGCGCCGATCGTTGATTGAAGAACTCTCGGAGGCCGTGCAGCGCATTCCCGCGTGGCCGTTTGCGATTCTTTCGCTGATCGGCGTTTTTGTGTTGTACCAGCTTGTCGGTGGCGCTGTTGCGTTGCTCGTGCTCGGAACCGAAGTCGCCGACTCGAATGCAACAGCCCTTCGTCTCGTAACGATGATGGGGCAATTGATATTTCTGCTCGTCCCCACGCTGGTGCTTGCTAAACTTCGTTTCCCTCACGTCAGAAATTTCTTTCGCGTCGGGCGTTTCAACATCAAAGAACAACTGCTCGCTCTTCTCGCTGTCTTCTCACTCCAGCAAATTCTGCAAGGCTACATGACCTTGCAAGAGTCCGTGCCGATTCCAATTCCGGAATTTCTACGAGACCTGATCGATCAACTCAAGGTGATGGTGGAGGAGATGTACCGGTCGCTGATCATGGCGCATTCAGTGCCGGAATTTCTCTTCGTCGTGCTCGTCATTGCCGTTACGCCTGCCGTGTGCGAGGAGCTTCTGTTCCGCGGCTTGATTCAGCGAACGCTCGAAGAAACCGACGGCATTGTTGAGCCGACAGTGCAGGAACGAAAACGACGCGGGATCATTGCGGCAGTAGTGGCGGGAATTGTGTTCGGCCTGTATCATCTGAATCCCTTTGCGCTTGTGCCGCTTGCGACGCTCGGCGTCTTCTTCGGATTCCTCGTCTATCGTTCGCGCAACATACTCACCGCGATGACGGCGCATTTCGTCAACAACTTCGCTGCGACTCTCGCGTTGTACCTGAACCTCGACGACAACTTCGTTGCTGTCGCGCCGACCGATCACCCAACGCCTCTGATGTTGATGGGCAACTTCGCGCTGGCGGTGGTGGTTTTTGTAATTGCAACTTACTATTTTGTTCGCAGTACAAGATCCGAGCAGCCGCATTCCGCGCAGGCTGTGTCATAGTTCTCTCAACATCTCTCCGACCCCGACTTGACTAATCTGACTCAACGCGTTCTCGTCGCGCTCGTTGCCGTTCCGCTCATCGTGTTTCTTTCCGTGCAAGGGGGATGGTACTTTTACGCAATGGTCGCATTCATCGCGACGCTTGGTCTGCATGAGTTCTACACTCTTGCCGTGAAAAAGGGTACGCAGGCGCAAGTTCTCGTCGGACTTGTGTTTGGCTTCTGTATTGTCACTGTGTTCTTATGGGTCCGCGTGCGGCCGATGGGTTGGTTGTGGACGGGTAGCCAGGCGCTTGCGTTTCTTTTTCTTGTGTTCACCGCGATCATTTTCACGATCGAGTTATTCCGAAACAAAGGGTCGGCGCTTCTCAACGTTGCGACAACGATTCTCGGCGTAAGTTACGTATCGTTGTTTCTCGGATCGTTGATCGGCATACGTGAGTTGCTGGCGGCCGGTCCTGTGCCAACGACATCCGCTTCGTCAACAGCATTCCAGGCTGAGACGATTGATCATGGCGGGGCAACGATCATCAGCATTTTTGTTGCGATCTGGATGTGTGACTCGCTCGCGTATTTTGCGGGAAGAATGTTTGGCAGGCACAAGCTGTTCGAGCGAGTCAGTCCCAACAAAACCTGGGAAGGCGCAATTGCCGGATATCTTGGCGCGGACATGACGTTCATCGCCGCGCAACAGTTTGTTCTTCCGTACATGACAGTCGTTGATGCGTTCATCTGCGGAAGCATCGTTGGTGTGTTCGGTCAGATTGGCGACCTCGCCGAGTCGTTGCTCAAGCGCGATGCCGGCGTAAAAGATTCCTCAGCGCTGATTCCCGGACACGGCGGCGTGCTCGACCGGTTCGACAGTCTGATATTCGTGTCGCCGTTGCTGTACTTGTTTTTGCGATTGGTAGTGCTGGGGTGAGGGGAACTTGGGTGGTTTCAGGTTTCAGGATTCAGGTTTCAGGTTTCAGGTTTCAAGGTTCAGGTTGCGGGTTTGAGGTTTGGGGTTTGATGGTTTGGGGTTTGTGTTGGACTTGATTAAAGACGGGCGGGGCGTCTGCAGTCCGCTCGACAATTGATAATAGATTTATACAGACTGTATAAACATAGTTAGGCAGCGTTTCGTCACACGAACATGACATTTCAAGACATTGCAATCTTGGCTGAGAAACGAGGATTTGTTGTTTCCCAAAGCGAAGGTGTCTATCGCCTCCGACTCAAACGCACTGACGGCATAAACGTGGAAACGTCATTTGTTACCGATTGTAAAAACAAGGTCGGGCACTTTGCCTTGCCTTACAGTTGGGAATATATACTTAAGAACGATCAGACCGGCGAGGAGCTCTATCGGGATTGGATTGAACATTATGGTGAAGAGACTCCTGCTGAGCGAATGACAAACCTTCAGGCTGAGATCTATGATTTCGTCAACAAGGTATCACGTCTCGAGATTCGGATCCATGAATACCCTGTCTTTACCATCTTGGGCTGGAAGTTCGGCAAGATCAAAGAACTGCAATTTAAAACTGATTCGGGATGGCGCGACCTATGGGGATCGGAAACAAACGCTGCCTTCCAAGAAACTCATTGATGACCGTCGGGAGCGGGAGAAGGGATACGGGGGAGTTTCTTGTAAACAAGAATCGGGCGAAGCCAGATGGGTCGCCTAACCAGCGGCTTAAGCTGACGGATTTAACGGAGCGCGAATGAAATGCCATCACACACCCGCCTGCGTTGAAAAGCAAACTTCCGCCTTCACTTCGTTACGGCGGACGGGTCGGCGGGCAGGGAAAATAAATCAATCATAGCCACGCTCGCGGTGTACGATGCGGAAAGTTTTCGTTGCCGCAGCTTAGCCGCGAACCGTTAGGCGGCAACAGCAGTTCTATGAATAAAGTAATTTCATCAAATCGAACGGTTCTTGTGAATGTCATTTTGCCTGGAATATTTGGTGGTGCATTAATTCTGACCGCTGTACTTTGGATTTATCTTCGTCAATCTGACTTATTGATATTAATATTTGTCTTGGGTTTTATGCTTTTTCTTAACCTGATATTTTTGGGCTGGGCTAAAAATGTTCGGGTCTCAGATGATTGTTTGTATGTGTCCAAATTCAAAAAAGAGCAAGAGATACCGCATGCATTGATAGAAAGAGTCAGTGAAATTAAATGGTTATCTGATCACTATGTCACAATACATTTAAGAGAGTCTATCGGACGTATTCGAAGGATAACGTTTATTCCTAAGGCAAGTATCATTTGGATATTTCGGTCGCATCCCATTGTTGCAGAACTAATTAGTCAAATTAAAAAAGTAAAGGGTACCAGTAATTAATAGTTGCCGCCTTCCAAGAAACTCATCCACCGCCCGGGCGTTAGGCGGGCGTAGGGAGAAGTTCCGCGGGAACAAGATCGAAAGCCTAAGGCTTTAGTACAAACAGGAAACATTCAACCGCCGCAGCTTAGTTGCGGAGCGATAGGGCGCCGAAAGAGCGTTCAACAACTTAGCGAAGGAAGACCATGGAGAACAACCAATCATTCAAACTGGCTGGACGGGGGAAACGCATTGCCAACTTCATCGTGGACATGATTGCATTCTTTGTCGTTTGGATCTTGATCAGCCTTACACTGGCAGTGCTCGACTTTGACTATAGTTATGTAGACGAAACGGGGCAGCAGATTCCAATCGCGTCACTGATACTTTTGATCCCAACATACTGGGGCTACTTTCTATTCACTGAATACAAATTTCAGAAGACACTTGGAAAAATCATAACGAAGACTATTCTTGTATCAGACACAGGCGGGAAGCCTAGCTTCAAACAGATACTCATTCGAACACTATGTCGCAGCATTCCATTTGAGTACTTTTCATACTTCGGGACTGTTGAAGGAACGCATGACCGTCTTTCCAAGACTAGAGTCATAGAGGAATGAAATCGGAACGGCACCCTTCCAAGAACCTCATCCGCCGCCCAAGCGTTAGGCAGGCGTAGGGAGAAGTCCGTGGGAACAAGATTGAAGCGCAAACATTCAACCGCCGCAGATTAATTGCGGTTCGTTAGG
This sequence comes from Ignavibacteriota bacterium, assembly GCA_016218065.1. Taxonomy (GTDB): domain Bacteria; phylum Bacteroidota; class Ignavibacteria; order UBA10030; family UBA6906; genus CAADGV01. Next base: position 20,394 of record JACRFA010000258.1, read on the forward strand.
TTGCTCAACAAGTTTTGTGATAAACAGTGGAAGAGGGGCAAAAAAATAATCGAAAAGAGAAATACTTACGGATATTAGCGATATGGGCAATTATTACGGTTTTCTTCTTAGGCGAGTTTGTCTGTGAAACGTATCCTGACTATCCAAAAAAGCCAAGCGAATGGCTGTTGCTTTTGATTATTGGTCCACCGATTTGGTTGTTGTTAAACATTCTTGGCGAAAAATATATCGGTCAACCAATTGCGAAGTCAATTGATAAGATTGGAGAAAAACGATTACGCAAAATCAACATTATCCTTGCGTCAATAATATTTATTCCATTGTTAGTGATGATCTTGATTCTCATTACAGATTCACTGCTGTCCAAATAATCCCCGGCAGAAATGAAATCGGTCTTAGCGTGCAGCGCAAGCCTCTCTTATGTTAATCAGCAGGACAAGTCACTCCTCATCCACCGCTCGAGCGTTAGGCGTGCGTGCTATTCCGGCTCGCATTCCGCTGCGGCGCGCTGAAGATTCGTTGATGCCCCACCTATTGTCGTGCAGGTGTGGCGACCGAGAAGAACCCAACGACGCCCATCCGGTTGCTACCGACGACATGAGTCCAGAAAAATCGAATCCGATGAGATTTGGACTCAGCTTCAGCACAACCACGGAACCATCACAGTGTGAAAACCGTAATCTGACGGATTTGACGAAGCGCGAAACAAATGCCATTCCGCCTTCGTCTTAAGATCAGGCATTAGACCGTGAATAGGAGTTTTCATCCGGGCAGAACATTTGGTAAACATCATTTCTCTGGAGCGTATGATGTCCCGTCGATTCTTCTCATCGTCCGTGTGTGGGCCAGTCTCCCTTGCTCTCATTGGGCTTGCAATGGTAGCACATGCCCAAACCGATGGGTTCCCCCCCTTTGCATTCAAGGTTGATTCCATGTTCTTTTCAAACGCCTCCGTCCGACTCGCGGGTGCCTTTCTCAAACCCGATGGCGATGGACCGTTTCCGGCGATTGTGATGGCTCACGGTGCGGGGCCGGCAACCTTTGATGAGCCCGCGTTTCGGATACATGCAAACGCGTTTGTACGCGGTGGCTTCGCTGTGCTTTTGTATGATAAGCGCGGTTCGGGGAAATCCACAGGCATGCTGGACACGTCCGACTACGACGACCTCGCAGACGATCTCGCCGCGGGTGTAACGTACCTCCGCGCACGTCGGGATATTATTCCCGAACAGATCGGCATCCTCGGAAGGAGCGAGGGCGGCTGGGTAGGAACGCTTGCCGCGAGTCGTGATTCTATGATCAGGTTTGTCATTTTAAGCTCAGGGTCGGGCGTGCGACCGTACGAGCAAGTCATTTTCTCGACCGTTACTGCACTTCGGGCTATGGGAGCTTCTTCGCAGGAGGTTGAGGGGGCCATGGCTGCTAAATCGGCGCAGTGGGACTATTATAGGAAGGTGATGAAAATGGACTCGGTCGCGGGAATATCCGCCGCTATGCAGGCAGAACGCGATTCACTCGTGAATCGGCTCCGATCATTCTCGCGCTTTGCCCCTCAAGTTCCGCAGAACCTCCGCGACCCTGCTCGTACTCCGTCGGCGTTTTTCCAGGCCTTCACGCACAAGATCGACTACGACCCCGCGCCCGCCTTTCGCGCCGCACGTGCCGCACTTCTCGAGGTCATTGGTGCAAACGATGAAGTTGTAGAGCCTGCAAGCACAATCGCGGTGTTCGAGGGGCTGCGTCAAAGCGGACGCGATGTGACCGTTCGTATCCTTCCAGGCGTCGGTCATCCCCTCATCATCATGACGAAAGATGGGCTGCGCTATCCGGAAGACTATCCGGAATTCGCGGTGCGATGGGCCCGCGCAGTGATCGAGCGGAAGAGTAAGTAGAAGACCGCGTACCGTCTTTTCTGATGGAAGCGGGTACGCCGTAATC
>JACRFA010000259.1 GCA_016218065.1 Ignavibacteriota bacterium
CCATCGAAAGAATTGCTCAGGGCAGCAGGTAATAAGGTATCAGAAATCATGATTGCCGAAACGGGCCGACGATGGTCCACGGAGTACAAGGAGCCGGTGATCGCTGCGCTGGTGAGGCGGGCGCTGGAGAACTGTGTTGAATCAAACATGGATTGACTATTGAAAATTGATCGTTGACCATTGATCGTTCTTGGTCTCGAATGAAAAATCGAACGTTCAATAGTCAATTTTCAATGTTCAATTGTCAATGACGAGTGCGGGAAATGAATACGATGAAAATAGGTACGACGATTAACAACCGACATTATGTGCTTGACACACGCACTAATCAAACGCTGCTCGATTTGCTGCGCGACGAGCTTGGCCTTCCCGGCACAAAGCGCGGGTGCGAGATTGGCGAGTGTGGAGCGTGCACGGTCATTCTCAACGGGCAAGCAGTGAACGCGTGTCTCGTCCTTGCTCCGCAGATTGACGGGCAGGAGATTCTGACTGTTGAAGGATTAGCGGAAGGCGAAACGCTTCATCCATTGCAAGAAGCATTTCTCGATCACGATGCTGTGCATTGCGGCTTCTGCACGCCCGGCATGCTCATGAGCGCGAAAGAGTTGCTGGACGAGAAGCCGCATCCGACGGAAGAAGAGATTCGTCTCTCGATCTCGGGCAATCTTTGTCGGTGTACGGGATATGTGCAGATTGTGGAGGCGATTGACGCTGCTTCAGCAATAGCAAAGACTTAATTGTCAATGGTCAACTTTCTCCGAAGGAGTCCTTCGGACAATTTTCAATTGACAATTGATCGTTGCCCGTTGACCATTGATCGTTTCTTTTCAAAAGGATGAGATGCTACTAACACCCCAACAAGCCGTTACCGAATCACAGCGCTGTCTCTACTGCTTCGACGCGCCCTGCACGCAGGCATGTCCTGTGCATATTGATATTCCCAAGTTTATCTCCATGATCAAGAGCGGCAACGTTATTGGTGCGGCGAAGGTTGTGAAGTCCTCGCATGCGCTTGCAAACGTCTGCGGCAAAGTGTGTCCTGAAGAGATTTTCTGCCAGTCAGTCTGCAATCGGGCAAAGCAGGATACGCCCATTCACATTCGTGAGTTGCACTTCTTCGCAACACAACATGAAGCGAAGAATGGCTTCGCATCGTTGCGAGAGTTTCCGAAGAACGGAAAGAAAGCCGCCGTGATTGGTGCCGGACCTTCTGGACTCGGATGCGCGTTCGAATTGTCGAAGCTTGGCTATGATGTGCATGTGTATGACGCTAAGGGATTGGGAGGAGTGCCCAAAAACAGCATACCTGCTTTTCGATTGTCGGAAGAGGAGCTTGGAAGTGACGTTGACTTGCTTGCCAGACATTTTCATTTCCATGAGACGAGCGTTGATAGCGAGGCGTTCGCGAGAATCCGCCAGCAACATGAGGCTACGTTCATCGGCGTTGGCCTTGGTCTCGACAAGAGACTTGGAATTACGGGCGAAGATCTCAAGGGCGTGTATCCTGTACTTGAATTCCTTGAACGTGCAAAGGAGAATGGGTCTCGCAGTAACTTTGGAAGTCGTGTTGTGATTGTTGGCGGCGGCAACGTTTCTCTCGACGCTGCCGCAACGGCAAAGCACCTCGGCGCAAAGGAAGTCACGCTTGTGTACCGACGGAGCGAAATGGAAATGAAGGTGTGGAAAAGTGAGTTGCTCGAAGCAAAGAAGCTCGGCGTTCAGATGCAATTTCTCGCTCAGCCAATGCAGATTCTGGGGGAAGAGCGTGTACGCGGTATTCGTTGCCGACGAACACGGCTGTCAGAAAAGGTGGACTCTACGGGGAGGCCCGTTCCGGTGGAAGTGCCGAATTCGGATTTCGTGCTCGACGCCGATGCTGTCGTGGTCGCGATAGGCCAGCAGATTCACGCAGAGTTTGTCCATTTCTTCGAACGAACGAAACAGGGATTCATCAAGGTTGATGAGGCATTTCAAACTTCGTTGCCGGGTATCTTTGCGGGTGGAGATGCGATTGCGGGAGAGGGGACGATTGTGCAGGCGGTCGCGCAGGGAAAGCAGGCGGCGCATTCGATGCACGAGTATTTGAAGGACAGAAACTGAACGATCAATGGTCAACTGTCAACAGTCAATTGACAATTGATCGTTGACCATTGACTATTTCTTTCTTGAAAGTATACATGACAGACATTGACATTTACCCAACCCGCGACTTGTCCTACGATTTCCTCGGACTTCGCTTCGAGAGTCCGTTCATTCTCGCGGCTGCGCCATCGACGGACAATCTTGAGATGGTGCGACGAGCATTTCAGATGGGATGGGCAGGAGCAATCCTGAAGACGACATCCATCGAAGGGACGCGCGTTGATCTGGCGTATCCGATGATGAGCACGTTCAATCATGACGGCAAGAAACTCTTCGGCATGGGGAACATCGATCTCATCTCCGAACATCACATTGACAACGTCGAATACAATGTGCGGATGTTGAAGAAGGAATTCCCGGAGAAGATCGTTGCCGCAAGCATCATGGCGGGACGAAAGGAAGATTGGCAGCGACTTGTCGAGCGACTCGAAGCGGCGGGCGTAGATTTCATCGAATGCAGCTTTTCGTGCCCGCAAGGAAACATCGGCGAAGATCCTGGCAAGATGTTGGCGCAGAGCATTCCCGCCACTGAGCTTACTGCACGATGGGTGAAGGAAGCGGCGAAGCGCGTTCCCGTCTCGATCAAAATCACTCCGCACGTAACGGATATTGTCGAAGTCGCGAAAGCAGTGAAGCGCAGCGGCGCTGACGCGTTGACCGCGTCCAACTCGCTGCAGGCGCTGATGGGCATCGACATCAGAACGTTTGTTCCCTATCCGCAGCTCAACGGACGCTCAACGTACAGCGGCATGACCGGACCGGCGATCAAGCCGATCACGCTCAAGACGATTTCTGAAATTGCTCGCAATGTTGATATTCCGATTCTGGGCACAGGCGGTGCGTCAACGTGGAGCGATGCGGTGGAGTTCATGGCGGTGGGAGCGGGCGTCGTACAGTTCTGCACCGCAGTAATGCATCACGGCTTTCGCATCATTGACGATTTGAAAAGCGGCATGTCGCAGTATCTCGATGAGATGCAATTCGGTTCGATGAAGGATATTTGGCGGAAGGCGCTGCCGCATCTTGTCACGCATGATGAATTGCCGCGTCGAACTGTGCGCAGCCACATCAACGATCCCCTTTGCATTGAGTGCGAAGCGTGTTATGTCGCGTGCCGCGACGGTGGTCACATGGCAATCGACCGACGGCCGACCAGAATTCCGGTCGTATCGGAAGATCGGTGCGTAGGATGTGGGTTGTGCGAGTATGTATGTCCGGTGGAGGGATGCATTGAGATGCGTGTGCAACCAATGAATTGACAATTGAAAATTGACAGTCGACCATTGATCGTTTCTCTTTCGTGAAAGGCAACTATCAATGGTCAATTTTCAATGTTCAATTGCTAACCGTACAACCATGTCATCCTGAGCGAAGGCGAAGCCTGTCTGCCCCGCCTGCCGGCAGGCACGGCGACAGGCAGGAATCCAGAACAAGCGTCTCTGGAAGAATATCATGCATCCAGATTCTTCGTCACTGGAAAGCGTGACTCAGAATGACAACCAAAAAAGGAAGAATATGTCATCCATCATCAAACACCTGAATCACGAAGTCGTCCGAAGAACCGCTGCACGTTGCCGCGAGCGCGATATCACAATTCCCACGTTCGCGCAGATGCAGAACCCGAACCTCATTCCTCAAACCATCAAGGACAAACTTCCGAGCGTGGGGTTATGGGATGTGAATCCGTTGAATCTCTTTCGCATCACGTGGAAGAATGATGTGCGAACCGGTATGTACGGTGGTGTGAACTATCTGGAAATCCCACAGTGCATAACGGGCGTGAAGGCGCGTATCATCGGTCTTGTTGGAAAATACTTTCCAACGGGAGCGCATAAGGTGGGCGCGGCATTCGGCTGTCTCGTGCCGCGACTTGTGAGTGGAGAATTTGACCCCGAGAAGCATAAGGCTGTCTGGCCATCAACAGGCAACTTCTGCCGCGGCGGTGCATTCGATTGTGCTCTGCTCGATTGTACGCCGGTCGCAATTCTTCCTGAAGAAATGTCAAAGGAGCGTTTTGCGTGGCTGAAGGAAATCGGCGCTGAAGTAATTGCCACGCCGGGCTGCGAATCGAATGTGAAGGAGATTTATGACAAATGTTGGGATCTGAAGAAAGATCCGAACAACATCATCTTCAATCAATTTGAAGAGTTCGGCAATCCCATCTGGCATTACAACGTGACGGGTCCGGCGATTGAAGAAGTGTTCGGTGAACTAAAGATGGAAAACGGCAGGGCGGCGGCGTTCATCTCGGCAACCGGCTCAGCGGGAACTATTGCCGCGGGAGATTATTTGAAGAAGCAATATCCGCATCTCAAAATTGTCGCGAGCGAAGCGCTGCAATGTCCGACGCTCTTGATGAACGGTTTCGGCGGACACCGGATCGAAGGCATCGGCGATAAGCATGTGCCGTGGGTTCACAATGTTCGTAACACGGATGCAGTGGCGGCGATTGACGACGAAGACTGCATGCGCGTGCTGCGACTGTTCAACGAACCTGCCGGTCGGGAGTATTTGTCGCTGTGTGCAGTCAGTGGCAATGCTGCTCACGAACTGCCGCTGCTCGGCATCTCCAGCATCGGCAATCTCCTTGCCGCTATCAAGACTGCGAAATACTTCGAGATGGATGAGAACGATGTTATCTTCACCATCTTCACTGACTCAAGCGACATGTACAAGTCGAGGGTTGAGGAGTTGCGAGATGAGCTTGGCGACTACACAGTTGTGCAGGCCGCGAAGGATCATTCCGCTGCTCTTGAGCATCAGGGCATCGAGTACTTCAAGGAGTTGATGTACTATGATCGCAAGGCGCTCCATAACCTGAAGTATTACACGTGGGTCGAGCAGCAGGGCAGAACAGTTGAAGACCTGAACGCCCAATGGTCGCCGGAGTTCTGGCAAACGATGTTTGAGGATGAGGTGAAGGTGTTTGATGAGATGATCGCGGAGTTTAATGGCTTGGTCTAAATCCTGAGGGAGCCCTTCGACTTGTCTCCCTTCGACTTCGCTCAGGGTGAATTCAGGGACCGAAGGATATGTCAGTTTTGGAGTTCGCAGAGTCTGTAGAGTTTATGAAGGCCCAGATTCTGAAATCTCACGGAAACAAGAAGGACGAAACCATGGGAAACTCTTTAGCAATTTTTGAAGGATACAAAATACGTCGCCGGTACGATGAAAAAAACCGAGACATGGTTTTTTTCGGTGGTGGATATAATCCAAGTGTTGTTGCAACAGCCGGATTATCAAGCGGCAAGAAATTATTGGAAAGTGCTGAAGAATCGCTTGACTAAGGAAGGCAGTGAGTCGGTTACAAAATGTAACCGACTGAAATTGGAGGCGGCTGAACGTGTTTGATGAGATGATTGCGGAGCTTAATGCTTTGGCCTGAATCCTGAGGAGCCATGCGAGCGAAGGATATGTCAGTTTTGAGTTTGTAGAGTTTGGAGAGTTTATGGAGTCGGTAGAGTGGGCGACGGTTTGCGGTTCGGGATTAGTGATAGATGGATGATTGGATCGGTGCCTGCCCGCCTGAGTGATTTGTGCGCGGGCGGGACATCCTACCTCGTATCAAACGCGGTCGCCATCGTCCCGCTCATTCAAGGTCACAAATTGTGACCTTGAACTTAGGGTGACAATTGAAAGACGGGAAGCATGAAAACCGAATCATTAGTGCCTATTGAAGATCTCATAGTTCGAGTTCGAGGACGTCGTGTAATTCTTGCTGCGGACCTTGCCCGCATTTACGGAGTAGAAACGCGGGTGTTAACGCAGGCGGTCAAGCGGAACAACAGCAAATTTCCGCCAGATTTTCTCTTTCAACTCACATGGGAGGAGGCAAAAGCAGTCCCCCGTTTAAGATCACAAATTGTGATCTTAAAGCGTGGTCAGCATTTGAAGTATCTTCCATTCGCCTTTACGGAGCACGGCGCCATCATGGTGGCGACGGTTCTCAATAGCCCGCGGGCAGTGCAAATGACCGTCTTCGTTGTTCGTGCATTTATTAGAATGCGAACGACTTTGAACGATACCAATGAGCTTGCTCGAAAACTTGCCAAGCTTGAAAAGGAGTTGAAGGAGAAACTGGGAGTGCACGAGGCTGCCATCGTGGATGTTCTCCAACGGATCATGAATATCATTGATCCGCCGCCAGAGCCTGAGCCTTCCAAGCGTCGCATTGGTTTTGGTGTGGAAGAACCCAAAGCAGCATATCATGCCAAGAGAAAGCGTCCACGAAACTGAAACATGAACCTTCAAACCAAAGAGAGAAAAAAAGGACTGACTATGTACAACAAGATTCTGAATGCGGCTAAAAAGAACGAGCCACACGTCACCCAGTTTCTTCGCGACCTGATTGCGATTAAGTCGGTCAGCTCGCAGGAAGAGCAGGTTATCTATCGCATCAAAGAAGAGATGGAGAAGTGCAGGTTCGATGAAGTCACGATCGACCCGATGGGAAATATTTTGGGACGCATCGGAAACGGGAAGCATGTGATTGCGTTTGACGCGCACGTCGATACGGTGGACGTGGGCAATCCGGCAAACTGGAAGGTTGATCCGTTTCAAGGCGCGGTGAAGGATGGCATCATGTACGGACGCGGCACGTGCGACATGAAAGGCGCTCTCGCATCGATTGTCCATGGCGGCAAACTCATAAAGGAACTTGGACTCGAAGACGACTACACACTGTATGTTGTAGGCAGCGTTCAGGAAGAGGATTGCGATGGACTCTGCTGGCAATACATCATCAACGAAGACAAGCTTCGCCCTGAAGTCGTGGTGATTACTGAGCCGACGAACCTCGCAGTCTATCGCGGGCATCGCGGACGCATGGAGATGGAAGTGCGGACGAAAGGCGTTTCCTGTCACGGCTCTGCACCGGAGCGCGGCGTGAATGCCGTCTACAAGATGGCGCCGATTGTGCAGGATATCGAGAAGCTGAACGAGCGGCTTGGCGGCGAGCCATTCCTCGGCAAAGGAACCGTAACGATCGCGGAGATTCGCTCGACATCGCCGTCACTGTGCGCTGTTGCAGATTCATCAACAATTCATCTTGACCGTCGTCTGGCTGCGAGCGATACGCTCGAATCGGCGGTGCGCGAGATCCAGGAATTGCCAAGCGTGAAGAAGGCAGATGCGGAAGTTGTCGTGCTTGATTACGCTGTGCCGAGTTGGCGCGGGCTGACATATCCGACGAAGAAATATTATCCCACGTGGCTCTTGCCTGAGAATCATCCGCTGCTGAATAGCGGTGTGAAGACGTTTGAGAATCTGTTCTCCGAGAAGCCGCAGGTCAGTCGCTGGGTCTTCAGCACGAATGGCGTCGCAGTGATGGGAATGCATGGTATTCCATGCATCGGCTTCGGTCCGGGCAATGAAATCTACGCTCACATGGCAACAGAGCAGATTCCGATCGAGCATTTGGTGAAAGCGAGTGCGTGGTATGCGGCGTTTCCGAAGACATACATTGGACATTGACTATTGATCGTTGAACGTTGATCGTTCTGCCTTCAGCGTTCATCGGTCACTGTTCAATTGTTAACGGGCTGGAACTAACGATCAATGAGTCAACGATCAATTTTCAATTGTCCCCGAAGGGACAACGATGGCTAAAGGAGACGACCTACAAGAGCGCTTCATTAACTCCGCAGTTGCGATTATTAAAATATGCGAGCAGTTGCCGAGTAATCCGGCCGGAAAACATGTTAGCGGACAAATGCTTCGCTCAGGTACTTCGCCTGCATACAATTATGGAGAAGCACGTGGCGCTGAAAGCAGGAACGACTTCTCACACAAACTCGGAGTTGTGCTCAAAGAGTTGAATGAGACAGGTGTTGCATTGGAGATTGCAAAGCGCTGTGAAATGTTTTCTGCCGATGGGTTAGCTCCAGCCCAGAAGGAGTGCAAAGAACTGTCGAGGATTATCAATGCAAGCATTAAGACTGTTGATAAACGGAAGTGAGAAGCGGGAAGGAAGCGAAGCCGAGGAGTCTTTTTCAATATTTGATCCAACGATCAATAGTCAATTTTCAATGTACAATTGTCAACTACTAAGGAAGGAGACATATGGCAACGAGACTACCCAAGTTACCCAATGCCGTTCGCGGCAAAGACTACATCGAAACAAAAGATTGGACCGTAAAGGAGCTGGAACTGGCACTCAAGACGGCGGGCGAGTTGAAGAAGATGTTCAGGAAGGGAAAGCCGCATCGCTATCTGCCGGATAAGACGGCGTTCCTGTTCTTCTTCGACAAATCAACGCGGACTCGCAACTCATTTGAAGCGGGACTGAC